>JBBQNP010000120.1:0-13755 GCA_038330085.1 Planctomycetota bacterium
TTCCACGCCGATCCGCTGCATGTCGAAGTGCGCACGCCCACGGTCGAACCACGGCCGAGCGCGAACGAAAATGACCTTTGGCCGGTCGTCGTCGAGGATGAGCGCATCCGCGCGCTGGCGAAAGAGGCGGGAGTGCCGCTCCTCGAACGCAACGGAGTGCTCCTTGTCGCCACGGACGACTGCTCTGCTTTCCTCGACGCGCTCGCGAAGCACGACGTGTTGTTGCTGCGCATTGAAGCCTGGTGGCGAGAAGAGGTCGGCGCGCGACGCGAAGCCGGTCAGGACGTCGAGTTCGCCAAGCCCGGATCCGGATTCGATCCCGATGACGGTGCACGCTCGATCATCGCCGCGCGATTGTGGTCACAGGATGTCAGGGGCGGCGGAGCCCGATTCGTGTTCCGAATGCGACAGCACGCTGGATCATGAGCGCGAGGGCTGGTCACCGTCTTGCAATGTGGGGAATTCTGGAACTCCGCCGAATCAAGTTGCCCACGAGCCCCATTGTTCGAGTTCAAGGGCTAATGCGCTCGTGATGAAGTGTGCCTTCGCTTTGGGTTCCATTGGAGGGCTTGGTCATGAGTGGTCTGCAAGATCATCCTTCAACGACATCCATAGTCGGATCCGGAATGAGACCGAGCGCAGGAACCCGAGCAGTCTCCCCCTGTTCGTTGCACCAGCAATGGAATCATCTCGATCACGAGCCCTGTTCTCCTTTGTCCTGCTTGGTGCGTCGTGCACCACGAATGCGGAGGAGAGACCCGCTCCGGATTCTAAACGGGAAGCCTCGGCGCAATGGTGCTCCGGACTCGGAGACTTCGTGCGTGGCGAGCGTTTCGGAACGAGCGTCCAGTTCATCGGCGATCTCGACCGCGACGGCGTGGCTGAGATCGCGATCGGGGACGACGAGTGCACGTGGATCCTGTCGGGCAAGACGCACCTCATCGTCGATCGCATCGACACGCGACGGCCGATCGTCGACCTCGGCGACGTGAACGGGGATGGAGTTCACGACTTGGCTTGCTTCATCAAGACTCCGCCCGACGCCGAACCACCTGCGCCCTCGAGTCACAGCCCGGTGAGCTCATGGCGCCCAGGGATCAAGTGGACGTTTCCCCGCAGGGCCCGCGTACGCGTCCTCGACGGCGTCGACCGTCGCACCCTCCGTTCGTTCGACGTGGAAGAGGGCGGGTGGTGCGCGCTGTGTTCCGGCGGCGATTTCGATCACGACGGCAGGAACGATCTCGTGTTCCTGACCATGGACCCCGAGTGCGAAACGTATTGGCCGCGGTCGATCGAAGTGCGCTCGGGAACCACGGGCAAGCGAATCGCCGTCTTTCCTGCTCGAGCCGACGGGAGCCCGCGATCCGACGGGAACTGGCTCGATGAGAAGCTCCATGTGATTCAGGACATCGATGGAGACGGCTTGCCGGAGATCCTGGTCGTTTCGAGACCTCTACGCTGGTTCGAGGACCCTTGGCGGCTTCGTTGCATCTCGGGTGCGGCTGGGGTGGTCATCTGGGACAGGATTTTCGAGCGCGGCGAATTCGAGGTCGGCAGCACGATCATCGTTGCGGCTGACGCGGATGGAAATGGTCTCCTTGACGTCTTGCTCAACGCACCGGCGTTCGATGGTCCGGACTCGAACAACAATCGGCCGATCCGTGTCCTGTCCTCGCTCCACGGCACGGACATCGATCGCTTCATCTCGTCCGAGAGCGGTGCCGTCGAGACGCAGCGCGTCTTCGGGACCGGGATTGCGATCGTGCGCGGCGCGCAGTCCAAAGAGGGGAGCGAACTGTGGTGCGGATCGGTCTCGACGAACTTTCTCGCGAGCACGGGGATGCTGGAAGTGACTTGCGCGGATCACCACTTCGAACCCGTGCCGATTCCCGACGACGTGCCCTACGGCACGGTGCTCGCGAGCGGTGCTGACGTCGATGGCGACGGCGTCGACGACGTGCTCGTGTCGGGCTTCGAGTGGTTCGGCGGTGTGGCAGGTCGCGTTTTGCTGATCAGCGGAGGGTCGCGCACCGTCATCGATCGGTTCAGGCCGGAGGATCTGGATCGGGTCTGGGAACAGCGCCGGTTCGAACGCCACTCGAAGGGGAGCTAAGTCCAAAGCGCGGCCTCAATTGTCGTCACCCTGTCCGTTGGGAACTCAGTCGAGCGAGGAGCGTCGCCATCGGGTACGTGATCGTCGAGGACTCGCGAACCAACCCTCGATCCGGAATGCTCGGGTAAACTGTCGAGTCGACCCGTCCGGATCGGACGCAAGAACGAGCAGGAACCTATGACCAACTTGATTGCGCGGACATGTGCTTTCGCCGGTTCGATTGCGGTTGTCGCCGTCGTGGCGCCCGCGGCACTGGCGACTTTCCAGGTCACGCACGTCGCACCATTCCACGGCCAGCCGTGCACGCAGTACAGCGGATGGGAGACGTTCCTCTACGCGTATGGCGCTTCAAACCTGCCGGATGATCCCACTTCGACGACTACGACGCCGACCCTCGAGCAGTTTGAACCGAACGCATTCATCACACCTCAAGGCAACATCGACGACTCCGTGCAGCCGCCTTCGTTCCGGCTGAGGGACACCGTGCCCGGCGATCTGCAAGAGATCGAGCTCCAGGTCTCCATCAACCTCAACCAGTTCGACTGGACGACCTTCGTGTTGACCTACGTCGACGTCGGCGGCGTCACGCAATCCGTCGCACCGAACACTTCGACGTTCCTCACGCACCTGATGGGGCACGACGAGCGCCTGATCACCTGGGACCTGTCGGCGATCAACGACACCATCCAGTCGTACGCGATCGACTTCCACGCCGCGTTTCCCACCACGCAGCTCGACGCGCTCAAGCTCGACACGCGCTACGCGTGCTCGCCCGGCGTCGTGTTCTGCGCGGGCGACGGATCGGGCACCGCTTGCCCGTGCACGAACGGCGCGACGGGACACGGATGCGACAACTCGTTCGGCACCGGTGGCGGCGTCTTGTCGGCGAGCGGCAACGCAATCCTCGGCAGCGACACGCTCGTGTTGAACGTGAGCGGACTTCCCGCGACGGTCGCCGTGTTGTTCTTCCAAGGCGACGCGCAGATCGGGGGCGGACAGGGCTCCGTGTTCGGCGACGGCTTGCGTTGCGCCGGCGGAAGCATCGTGCGCCTCGGCACGAAGACCTCATCGGGCGGAGCAGCGTCGTTCGGACACGGCATCGGCAGCGATCCGAACATCTCGGTGAAGGGCCAGGTGCCCGCCGGCGGCGTCACGCGCTACTACCAAGCTTGGTACCGCAACGCTGCGCCGTACTGCACGTCTTCGACGTTCAACCTCACGAACGGTCTCGCGATCGGCTGGTGAGGGCCCGGATGTGGGGCTGATCTCCGACGCTTTTCACGAGCGGAGTCAGCACCGTCAACCCGCCACTTGATTCGGCGGACTTCGGCGTTGCACGGATTGGTGGGTTCGTGCGGATTTCAGTTCGAGCGCAACTTCGTGCGTAGCGCGTGGAAGAAGCACCGGCTTCTCCACGAGGATCAACCTGATCACGCGGAAGGTGCCCGGCGCCGACAGCCGGGAATACCACGCCGCAACCGTCGCGATGTTGTCTTGCTTCGATCAAACTCTCGTTGCGACGAGAGCACGCCACGGCCTGTACACGATCGCGCCCAGCAAAAGCACCGATGCGCCGATGACGATCGCGCGCACGTTCGCCTGCACGAGGTTGCCGGCGACGACGACGGTCGCGATCGCGAGGTAACCGATCGGCGCGAGGGGATAGAGCGGCGAGCGGAAGGGACGGGGCAGGTCCTTGCGCACGCTTCGGATGCGCAACAAGGCGACCGCGACGAGCGCATGGAAGATCCATTCGACGAACACGACCGAGTCCACGACCAGATCCGCTTGTCCCCAGAACCAGTACGCGAGCGCGAGGACCATCTGCAGCACGAGCGCGTTCACCGGCGCCCCGGTGCGCGGATGCAGTCGACCGACGCTCGCGAAGAACAAACCTTCTCGCGCCATCGCGACGTACAACCACGGCGTCGCGAGGATCGTGACGATGCACACCCCCAGCGCGGAGATGCCCATCGCTGCGCGCAGGATTTCTCCGCCGGTCGAGCCCAGCGTCTCGCGCGCCATCGTGCTCGCGAACTGCGGATTCCCCGCGATTCCCTGGATGCCGAGCACGTGCAAGTAGGCGCCGTTGAGCGCGAGATAGAGCACGACGACCGCGCACACGCCCACGAGGATCGCGCGCGGCAAGGTTCGTTGTGGATCGCGCACGCGCGGAGCGACGTAACAGAGCATCTGCCATCCGCCGCAGGAGAAAAGCACGGGCAGCAAGGCGCGGATCGCACCGCCCGCGAGACCGTGTGCGGGAGGTGGAGCGATCGCTGAAGCCGCTTCGCGCCCCGGGCTGATTGCCCAGGCACCGACGATCAGCGCGAGGATCGCCGCGACCTTGATCAGCATGCACAGGTTCTGGAACGTCGCACCGGCCTTCACGCCGAACATCGTCACGAGCGTGACGAGCGCGATGACGATGGCTCCGGCGATCTTCGCCGAAGCGCTGCCTGGATCGCCGATCCCCGGCACGATGCCGTGCAAGTTCGCCGTGCAGATCTCCGCCATCACCGCGATCGCACCGGTCGAGATCACGAACAGCACGACGCATGCGAACAGGAACGCGAGGAACGGCCCGAACGCCGTGCGCAAGTACACGTACCAGCCGCCGGCTTCGGGCAGCGATGCGCCGAGCTCAGCGAACGTGAGCGCGCCGAACAACGCGACGATCCCGCCGACGGCCCACAGCGCCAGGAACCAATGCGGATCGGGGACCAGCTCGGCGACCTGTCGCGGGTTGTAGAAGATCCCGACTCCGACGATCCCGCCCATCACGAGCAGCGTCGCGTCGAGCGTGCTCAAGGGACGGTGTGACACGAGCAGGGAAGGTACCGCGAGAGCTGTGGACGCGCGATCGAGTCGTCACAGGATCGGCACGGGTACCGACAAGGTCATGCCAGGGAGAGCCGAGCATGGAATTCACACGCCCGGATCCAGCCGTTCGCGTGCGTCGGTAGGATGCCGCGCGCAGCATGCTCTCCCGACGCAAGGCCCAAGATCGCGCCTGGATCGGCGCGATCGCGCTCGTGTTCCTCGTTGCGGCTGCGTTCATTCGTGCGCTGACCAACGACTTCGTCGGCTTCGACACCGGCACGTACCTGACGGACAACCCGCACGTGTTGGCGGGTTTCACGTGGCCGGGGGTGAAATGGGCGTTCACCACGTTCCACGCGGCGAACTGGCATCCGCTCACGTGGATCTCGCACATGATCGACGTGAGCCTGTTCGGCCTGATGCCCGCGCCTCACCACGCGATCAACATCGCGTTTCACGCAGCGAATTCCGTGCTCGTGTTCCTGGCGCTGTTGCGCTGGACCGGGCGCGAAGCGCTCAGCTTCACGGTCGCGGCGTTGTTCGCCGTGCACCCGTTGCACGTCGAATCGGTGGCCTGGATCGTGGAGCGCAAGGACGTGCTCTCGGCGTTCTTCGGCCTGGCGTCACTCCTCGCGTGGACCGATTGGGTTCGCGGACGTTCGCGCGGGGCCTACGTGCTGGCGTGGGTACTCTTCGCGGCGGCGTTGATGTCGAAACCCATGTTGGTGACGTTGCCCTGCGCAATGCTCGTCTTCGACGTGTGGCCTTTGCAGCGCAAAGTAGATGGTTGGAAGCAGCTCGTCGTCGAAAAGCTGCCGTTCCTTGCACTGTCGGCGGCGTCGTGCGTCCTCACTTGGCGTGCTCAATCAGGCGGCGGGGCGATGCAGTCCGTCGTCGGCCTGCCGTTCGGCGATCGTCTCGGCAACGCGGTCGCGAGCCTCGGCTGGTATGTGACGAAAGCGATTTGGCCGACAGGCCTCGCGTTTCACTATCCGCTCAGTCACGGCCGTGAGAACGCTCCCTACGTCGCTTGGGGCGTGATCGTGCTCGCGGCCGTGACCGGCCTGGCGCTCGTGCAACGGCGCGCGCGTCCGTGGATCCTCGCCGGATGGTTGATCTTCCTCGGCATGTTGGTGCCCGTGATCGGACTGGTGCAGGTCGGCGGCCAGGCGCACGCCGACCGCTACATGTATCTGCCGATCATCGGTTTGCTCGTCGCATGCGTGTGGACGGCGAGCGGCTGGATCGCGAACAACACGGCGAAGATTGCTCTCGCAACCGTGATCGTCGCCATGTTCTCGTTCATGACGTCGAAGCAGGTCGCGACGTGGAAGGACGACGAAACGCTGGCGCGACACGCGCTCGACGTCGATCCGAACAGCGCGGTCGCTCACGACGTGCTCGGCTGGACCTTGTTCCGTGCCGGGCAGAGGAAGGACGGGCTCGCGCATCTGAAGCGCGCGCTCGAGCTCGAACCCGGCGATCCCGACGCGCGCCGCAACGCCGGTCGCGCGCTGCATCAGCTCGGCCGCCTCGAGGAAGCGGAGACGACGCTGCGCATGGCGATGGCGTCGGGCGCGCGCGATCCACAGACGTTCATGGAGCTTGCGGCGGTGCTCGCGGAGCGCGGAGAGTCGGCCGAAGCGCTGAGCTTGCTGTCGTTCGCCACCGCAAACGCGCCGGACCGCGCGGACGTGCGAACGGCGTACGGAGAGCTGCTTCACCAGAGCGGCCATCACGAGCAGGCCGAGGCCGAGTTGCGTGCCTCCGTTGCCCTCGCTCCGCGCGACCTGCGCGCGCAGATCGACCTGGCGCGCGTGTTGATCGACGTCGACCGACCGCAGGAGGCCGAGCCCTTCTTGCGCAACGCTCTCGCGATCGACGCATCGAGCCCGCAGGCTCTGCAGCAGCTCGCGCGCGTGCTCGTCGCGCGTGGTGATGACAAGGCAGCCATCGACGCCTTGCGCTCAGCGATCGCAGCACGAGCAGATTGGCCCGTGCCGATGGGGGACCTGGCGTGGATCCTGGCGACGACCCGTGACACGGCGCTGAGATCACCGGCAGAGGCGCTCGACCTCGCGACACACGCGGTCGACCTCGGTAACCGCGAGCGACCCGAGTTTCTCGACGTCCTCGCAGCGGCGCTGGCAGCCGGCGGAAAGTTCGAGGACGCCGAGCGCAGGGCATCCGACGCCGCGCAGCGCGCACGCCAGTCGGGCGATGCGGATCTCGCGGCGCGCATCGAGAAGCGTCTCGAGGCTTACCGCACACAGCACATGGGGGAGGGACCTCGATGACGAATGCTCCGACGCCGCCGGCTCGACGCCGGCGCGTCGTGCGTCTGACGCTGATCGTCGCGGCGGCGATCGCATTCGTCCTCGTCGTCGCGTTCCATCCCGTGTTGCACGCGCTCGGGGGTGCGAGCTCGCGCGAGCCTTCCGACTACGGCACGCTGAGCGCGGCGGCGCACGAGCTCGTCGATCGTTCGCTCGCCGACCTCGACGCGTCGCGCATGCTCGACGTGCACGTTCACCTGCCCGGCGTCGGTGCAGGCGGCAGCGGATGTCGCGTCAACCCGCGGATGCTTTCGTGGCTGCATCCGTTCACGCACGTGCAGTTCCTCGTCTACTGTGACGCGGCGCACATCCGCGACATGCGCTTCGGAGACCAGCAGTACCTGGAGCGCCTCGTCGAGCTCGCGCGCGGGATGCCCAAGCACGGGCGGTTCGAGCTCCTGGCCTTCGACGCGCGCTACGACCGCGAAGGCACGCTCCTCGACGAGCGCACGGAGATGTTCACGCCGGACCTATGGTCGATCGCGGTCGCGCGCGATCATCGCGACCTGTTCGCGCCGGCGATCTCGGTCCATCCATACCGCAAGGACGCGCTCGCCGCGCTCGACGAGGGAGCGCGCGCCGGAGCGAAGCTCGTGAAGTGGCTGCCGAACGCGATGGGCATCGATCCTGCCGACGAGCGCTGTGACGCGTACTACGAGCGCATGAAGCAGCTCGGGCTGGTGCTCCTTTCGCACACGGGCTCCGAGTTCGCAGTGAACGCGAGCGAGGATCAAGAGCTCGGCAACCCGCTGCGTCTGCGGCGCGCGCTCGATCACGGCGTGAAGGTGATCCTGGCACACTGCGGTTCGGCGGGAAGTTGCGTCGACCTCGACGATCCGAAGCACGCGCAGGCCGAGGCGTTCGACCTGTTCCTGCGCGTGATGGACGACCCGAAGTACATCGGTCTTGCGTTCGGCGAGATTTCGACCCTGACGCAGATCAACCGATGTGGTCGCCCACTCGCGACCATGCTCGCGCGGACCGATCTGCACGCGAGGCTGGTCAACGGCAGCGACTACCCCCTACCGGCGATCAACGTGCTGTTCTCGACGAGCAAGCTCGCGAAGCTCGGCTACATCACGACGGACGAGAAGCACGCGCTGGACGAGATCTACGACGTCAACCCGCTACTGTTCGACCTCGTGTTGAAGCGCTGCGTGAAGGACCCGAAGAGCGGCGCGCAGTTCGCCGCCTCCGTGTTCGAATCGAAAGCCGGCCTCTGATCGGACGGCGCCTCCCACGCCACATCCCAGTCCCGCCTGACGATCGCGAGCGCGCGTCCCTTCGTTGAGCGACCGGCGCGCGATCTGCCCGGTATTTTCGGGCAATCGCGCGTCGGCCGCCCCGCGCCGGAGGCGCGGAAGCAGCTTGCCGCGCGGCTGCCAACTTCCCTCGCGCCTGCGAACCCGCTCCAAGACGAACCATCGTCGGAGACCGCCCTCACCCCGCCCGCGCAACCGCCGCTTTCGTCCCGCCCAGCGTCAGCAACAAGTCCGTCTTCGAGATGCTCCCCACCAGCCGCCGGTCCTTCTCCGTGTCGAGCACCGGCATCCTCTCGAACCCGTGCGTCGAGAACTTCTCGAGCGTCTCGCGCAAGCTCGTATCCGGCGTCACCGTGGGGAACTCTTCCTTCAACAGGTCGTTCGCGATCACGAGCTTCGCGAGCTCTGGATCGTTCAAGAACGGCTTGATCTCGTGCAGCGGTATGACGCCGCGGAACTCGCGCCCGGCCCCGACCACGTACAAATTGTGGTGCCGGTTCACGACGAACGTCTGCACGACCTCCGCGAAGCGCGCGTTCTCCCCGATGCATACCGGATCGGGCTTCATCAAGTCGGCGACGCGCAACGTCTCCAGCGGCGCCGGCGGACCGAGCGACCGATTGCGCGTGTGCGCCGAGTACAACGATTCGGTCGAGATCGAGCGGCTCGCCGTGTACGCGACCACGCAGGCCAACATCAGCGGCAGCACGATGTCGTAGTCGAGCGTCATCTCGAACAACATCAGGATCGCCATCAGCGGCGCATGCGTCGTCGCCGCGAGGAACGCGCCCATTCCCACCAGCGCGTACGCCTGCGCAGTGCCCGTCGCCAGCGGCCACGCCGAGTGCACCGGGATCCCGATCAACGCGCCGAGGATCCCGCCGACGAGCAGCGTCGGCGTGAACACGCCGCCGACCGCGCCCGACCCGACCGTGAACGCCGTCGCGATGACCTTGAACACCAGCAGCATGAGCAGCGAACGCCACATCACGTCGCTCTGCAGGATCGTGCCCATCGCCGTGTACCCGTTGCCCCACACGTCGGGCACGCCTACCGAGAGGATGCCCACGATCAACCCAGCGATCGTCATGCGTACGAAGATCGAGGCGGGGATGCGCGACATGAGCTTCGCGATCGCATCGAGGAACTTGAGGTACCACGGCGCGAGAACGCCTGCCGTCAGACCCACGACGATGTACGGCGCGATCTCGAGATACGAGGCCAGCCGGAATTCCTGCTTCGCGAAGCGCGGCTCCAAGCCGAGGAAAAGACGCGCGACGATCGTCGCCATGACCGACGCGAAGATGAGCGGACCGAAGCTCTCCATCGCGATCGTGCCCAGGATGATCTCGGCCACGAACAAGGCTCCGCCGACGGGCGCGTTGTACGCCGCCGCGATGCCCGCCGCGGATCCGCACGCGACCATGAGGCGCAGTCGCGGCCGCGGAAAGTTCGCCGAGCGCCCGAAGAGCGACGCGAGCATCGCCGACAACTGCACCATCGGACCTTCGCGTCCGAGCGAACCCCCAGAGCCGATCGAGAACATCGACGACACGATGCGCACCAACGACGGCCGCGTGCGGATGACGCCGTCGCCGAGCGTGATCGCTTCCATGTAGTCGGCCGACTTGCGCCCGCGCGAGAGGCGCGAGCCGAAGTGCAGCACGAGGCCCGCACACAACCCGCCGACCGCCGGGACCAGCGCGCGATGCCACGGCGGAAGCGCGCGCGCCGTCTCGACGATGGGGAGCGTCGACTGCGTCAGCACCCACTGAACGAAGCGCGTCGCCTGGGTGAACGCGGGGGCCGACAGCCCACCGATCGCGCCGATGAGCCCGGCCCAGAAAAGGGTCACGTGCGCCTCGCTCGGACGCAGCCGCTCGTAGACCCACAGCCGCAGCTTGAGCAGACGCGTGAAAGTGGGGCTCACCACGGGAGAGGGGAGCTTACGCCCCGGTGGGGGTGAAACAATGCCGGCCGAATCCGTGGGGGCACTGCGCACGACTGCCGGTCAAAGTGGGCGCATGTTCCCAGCTCCTTCTCGTCAAGGCCACCGCCCGATTGTGTCGCGCGCGCGCGGCGATACACTCCTCGCCCGCCGCGGCCGAGCCTTGCTCGACGCATCCGCAGGCAACCCCTCGAAGCGAGCGAGCGTTTTCGCCTCATGAAGCCGACTGCACTGGGAATGGTCGAGACCAAGGGTCTCGTGGGTCACATCGAAGCCGCGGACGCCATGGTCAAAGCGGCCATGGTCGAGTTGTTCGGCCGCGAGAACATCACCGCCGGCTACTGGACGATGTTCGTCGTCGGCGAGGTTGGCGCGGTGAAGGCCGCGACCGACGCGGGAGCTGCGGCTGCGAGGCGAGTGGGCGAACTCGTCAGCGTGCACGTGATCCCGCGCCCGCACGACCAAGTGTGGCGCATCTTGCCCAAAATGGCGCCGCTTCCGAAGGCCGCATCCAAGGGCTGAGCGCGCTGCGCTCGTAGGGCGTCGTCGCGCCGCGCGTCGCACCGTTCGAATCGCGCTGCGAACCGCACTGCGAGTCGAGCTTCGCGCCGCTCGAGCGACCGAGCTCAGACGACTCCTCCTCCGACTTACTGGTTGTCATGTCCACGATCGATCCCGACCTCCGCGCGTTGCAGGACGTGCGCGACATGGTGGCGCGCGCGAAAGCGGCGTGCGAGGCGATCCATAGCTGGGATCAGAAGCGCACGGACGCCGTGTGCGCCGCGATGGCGAAAGCCGGTGCCGCCGCCGCCTACGACCTCGCGCGTCTCGCCGTCGAGGAAACCGGCATCGGTCGCGTCCACTACAAGATCCTGAAGAACCTGCTCGGCACCGAGGGCACGTGGGCCTCGATCCAAAACGAAAAGACGGTCGGCGTCATCTCGCGCGACGACAAGACGGGCGTCGTCGAGATCGCAACTGCATCCGGTGTCGTCGCCGGCATCGTGCCGACGACCAACCCGACATCGACCGCGCTCTTCAAGGCGTTGATCAGCGTCAAGGGCAAGAACGCGATCGTGCTCAGCCCGCACCCGCGCGCGCGCCGCTGCATCGGCGAGAGCGCCGAAGTCCTGCGCCGCGCGATCGAGCGCGCCGGTGGTCCGCCCGACCTCGTGCTGTCGCTGCCGAACCCGACGATCGATTCGACCGGTGCGCTGATGAAGCACCCCGACGTCGCGCTGATTCTCGCGACGGGCGGAACGGGCCTCGTGAAAGCGGCTTATTCCTCGGGAAAACCTGCCTATGGCGTGGGTCCGGGCAACGTGCCGTGCTGGATCGATCGCTCCGCCGACATCCCCGCCGCCGCGGCCGCGATCACGTCGAGCCAGAGCTTCGACAACGCGACGCTGTGCTGCTCCGAGCAAGGCCTGATCCTCGACAAGCCGATCGCGAAGCAGCTCGTCGCCGAGCTCGTCAAGCGCGGCGCGTACTTGTGCAACGACGACGAGACGAAGAAGCTCGCGAAGACGTGCAACGTGCGCGGGCACATGAACGCTGATGTCGTCGGCATCGATCCGTGGCGCATCGCCGAGCTGGCGGGCTTCAATGTGCCGAAGACGACGACGATCCTGCTCGCTTGGCAAGGCGGCATCGGTCCGGAGTGGCCGCTGTCGATCGAGATCCTCGCACCCGTGCTGTCGCTGCACCTCGCCGACGGCTGGGAAGAAGGCTGTCGCGCCTGCATCGAGATGCTCCATCGCGACGGCCTCGGTCACACGCTCGGCGTGCACGCCAAGGACCCGCGCGTGCTCGACGCATTCTTCCTCGAGAAGCCGGCCAACCGCATCGTGGTCAACGGTCCGTGCTCGCAGGGTGCGACCGGATATTCGACGAACCTCGTGCCGTCGATGTCGCTCGGCTGCGGTCCCCAAGCGGGCAACATCACGAGCGACAACATCAGCGCGCGCCACCTGATCAACATCAAGCGCGCTGCGTTCCCCCGTCGCGACTGGGCGATGATCGAGCAACGTGATCACGAACGCGCGCTTGCGCTGACGAAGGACGGCATGCCGCGCGGATCGGGGATGCGCGGCGATCCGGCGCTCGCGTCGAGCGCTCCGCCCGTTTCGTCGAGCGCGTTCTTGCCCGAAGCCGCGAGCAATTGGCGCGGCAATCCGTCGATGACCGAGTCCGCGTCCGCGTCGACGACGTCGTCGTCCAGCGACAGCGCGACACCGTGGCGCTCGAAGGTCGGGCCCGCCGCGAAGAGCACCCCGCCGGTCACGGGCATGGCGCAAGGGTCAGGCGTGTCGAGCGCGATGTCGTCCGGATCTGCGTCAACCGCATCGTCGACGGTGACTCGAGCACCGGCATCGAGCTCACCGCTCGTGCCGTTCACGACACCCGCGCTCGGACGCACGAACGTAGTGACGGCCACATTGCCCGAGACGTTCCGCTCGACTTCGACGGCGTCATCGAGCTCTGCATCGAGCACGATGTCCCGCACCGGAGCGCGACCGCAGTCACCCTATCCCGGCGGCGCGTTGACGCCGGCCGAGATCACGACACTCATGTCGCACGCCGGCGCGGGTTGCCCGATGGGCCCGTGCAAAGGCTGCCCGCATCACGAAGTCACGACCGGAGCCTGCCTGGCGTGACGCACCACGAACCCGCGCGACGACGCATCGGCGACGATGCGAACTGCGCGACACGAAACGAAACTGACACCTATCCAATCGGCACGAATCCAATCGGCACGAACAGACAGAGTCGCTTCCACCGCGAAGCCCACTCCCAAGAAAGACGTAGAACACAATGGCTGACAGCATGATCGCACTGGGCCTAATCGAGACGAAAGGCCTCGTCGGCGCCATCGAAGCGGCCGACGCCATGTGCAAGGCGGCGAAGGTCACCTTGATCGGCAAGGAACGCTCGGGCGGAGCGCTGATGACCGTCATGGTGCGCGGCGAAGTCGGCGCGGTGCGTGCCGCGGTCGAAGCCGGTGCCGCTGCCGCGAAGCGCGTCGGCGAGCTGGTGAGCCAGCACGTCATCCCGCGCCCGGCGGCGGACCTCGACCTCTTCCTGCCCCAGGTTCCGGAGTCGAAGTGACGCCGTTCTGTCGCGCGGCTGATGCGCGCGGCGGAGACCCGTGATGTCGCAACGCACCATCGAGCTGCGCGGCGCGGTGTTCATCGACCAGATGCAACCGCAGTTCGCCGCGACCGTGGCCACGAACTCGGACGGGTTTTTCCCCGTCACGGGCGAAGCTGCGTT
>JBBQNP010000121.1:0-13683 GCA_038330085.1 Planctomycetota bacterium
CACGCCGATGCCGCTGTGGCTGACCGTCACCGCCATCGCCGCCCCGATGCCGATCGGGGCGAACTTCATGACGATCGCGACGAACTTGAACATCACTTCGGCGAGGCCTTCAGCGAAGCCGAGGATCGTTTCCTTCGGGCGGCCCGGGCGCACTTGAACGAGCGCGATGGCGAAGAGCGTGCTCCAGAAAACGACCTGCAGGACTTCGTTCTTCGACGCCGCTTCGAAGAACGTGACGGGCACGACGTGCTCGAGGAATCCTCCCCACGTCGTCGGCGCGGAAATCGGAAGCGGCGCATTCGGATCCGGCGGCGGCAGGATGACGCCGAGACCGGGCTGCGCGAGGTTGCCCGCGACGAGACCGATGACGAGCGCGATCAGCGTCATCGCCCAGAAGAACACGAGCGACTTCAGCGCGAGGCGCCCGAGCTTTCGCAGGTCCTCGCCGTGGCCCGCGATGCCGACGACGAGCGTCCCGAACAGGAGCGGCACGATGATCGACTTGATCATGCGCAGGAAGACGTTCGAGAGCGGCTTCAGCTCCTTCGCGAAATCCGGCGCGAGCCATCCGACGAGGATGCCGCTCGCCATGCCGATGAAGATCCAATGCGTGAGCGAGGTCCGTCGCACGAGGGAGAGCATGCGCGGGACGTTACGACATGGTCCGCGCCGATCGAAGCCCCGACGGTCAGTGGAGCGGGATCTCGATTGGCGGATGGGGCTTGCGGTTGTCCTCGACGTCGACCTCTACTTTCCCGCTCATGCCTTCGATGGTTCGCACGACGATCGATGAGCGTCCGACAGGCAAGAGAAGGTCGATGTTGGACTTCCCATTTTGCGTGCTCAATCCGACGGTTCGAAAGCTCGTAATTCGACCTGGTGCATCCTGCGTTTCGATCGTGATCATCCCTTCGCCCGAATTGGCGAACGTGAACTCCATCCGATGCGCAGGCTCAACCACGAGATCGAAGTGGCCGGTTGCGCCAGGAGTGATCTCGACAGAACCATCACGAATCCAGATTTCCGACTCGCGCCACCCACGACGATTGGGGGGATTCGGTGACTGGGCCGAGATCGTCACGAACCACCGGCCTGAGGCGATGTCCTTGGACTTCCACACGCCGCCATCCAACTCGAGCCTAGCGCTCTCCATGCGACCGGGCCCCTCGAGCGAGATCCGGAATTCCGTTGTCTCCGTGGGCAGGCCCGTGATCCGGACCTCGGCCCGGCCGGTCGCACCGATTGTCAGGTCACCAGCTTCGGTGATTTGATTCTCGCTGACGACGAAATCGTCGCTGATGAGCAGCGTGACCATGCTGCGCCGAACCTCGATCCGATAGCGACCTGGTTGCACCTGTGATTCGACGATGCCCGTACCAGGGTCGACATCGAGGAAGCTGCCGACGATTGCACCGGTCTTCCACATCGTGGCCTCGACGTCTTTCAGAGAGTGACCGCTCGGGTCGACGATGCGCGCTCGCAGTGTTCCTCTGGCAACGTTCGCATCCTCGACGACGAGCTCGACGTCCTTCGTCCCGAGCGGAATCCGGAATGCTTGAGCCCGAGGCGCGGGCTCGAACTCGGGCCCGCGCACGATCAGGTTCTGGTTCCCCGGTCCCAGGTTGATGAGCGTGAAGCCGCCCGTTGCATCCGTCTTCGCCTGTCGTGGAGTCCAATAGTCTTCAAAGTCGGCCCCTTGGGAATACACCTTCCAGCCTGCAAGCGGTGATCCGTCCTTGCTCTGCACGTGTCCCGAGATCGTGTTGCCGCGCTCGAGGTGCACGTCGCAATTCAGCGTTTGGCCCGCGATACACACTACCTTCGTCTGAGCGCGTCCGACTTCCGGCCGCATGTAGTCGCTCGCGTTGAGCTCGCATTCCCCAGGCTTCAGCCAGTCGAGCGCGAAGCGACCCTGTTCGTCACTGGTCGCCTTCGACGCCGGCAGCATGTCGAAGTACCAGCCGCCGTGAGTTTCCTTCGACGCGACGACTTTGATACCCGCGATCGGTCGATCGTCGAGCCCGATCACGCGGCCTTCGATGCGCGAAGAGTGCTCGAGGCGGATCTCGATCGACGCCGTGGTGCCGGCGGCGACGTCGACCGTTCCTTCCCAGACCGGATAGCCGGGTGCCGTCGCGTAGATCGGTTGCTTGCCTGGCGCGAGATCTTCGACGATCTCGAACGCGCCCTCCTTGTCGGTCACGACCGTCCCCGGCTGCGGTTCGACGCCGGCTGTTCCCTCTTTGTTCGTCCACCCACGTGGGCCAGCTAGCACCATCGCGTGCTCGAGGGGCGTGCCATCCGGGTCGAGCACGTGTCCGCTCACTCGGCCGCCACTTTCGCCGAGGATCAACTCGATCTCCCGCGATCCGCTCGGGCCCACTGCGATCTTCGCGACTTCGAAGCACGACGAGGCGCGGAAATGCGGCGCGCGCGCGTCGATTCGTGCACGCTGCACCACGTCGCGCAGTCGAAAGGTCCCGTCCGTGGCGCAGCGTTCGGTGCGAATCGTGTCTGGGCAGCGCCAATCCGCTCCTTTGCACCAGATTTCAGCGCTCGCAACGGGAGCTCCGGCTGGATCGATGACGCGCCCACGGACTTCTTCGCCCTTCTCGAATGTGTGTGTGATCGTGCGCGTCGTGCCGGCTTCGACTTCGCCTTCGAAGCGCTCGCGCAAGTCAGGGATCAACTTGACCTTGCCCGCGAACAACTTGTCGAAGCGCGCGACCCCGCTTGCGTCACTGAACGCGCGGCTCGACTCGTCGCGTGGCGCCGGATCGCTCTCGCACTGCACCTCGAGACCGACGTTCGCTGCCAGAGTCCCGTCGGACCAGGACAAGTGCACTTCGAGCGCTCCTGTCGAGACCTTGTTCGTAGTCGCAACCGGTTCGCGATCCGTCGGCGGAGTCTGCGTCATCGCCGGTGCCGGCTTCGCGGGGCGTTCGTCGAGGTTTGCCGGCATTGACGGAGCGTTGGCCGCGGCCGGCTCCACGTGCGCAGTGTGCGGGATCGCGAACCACGCCAACGCGGCCAGCACCGCTGCGATCGCCACGAGCACGAGCTTCTTCATCGCGATGCCTCCAATCGTCGCCGCGACCACGCCGCCTGCTGTTCCACCCGTGCGCAGCGCCGACGAAGGCACCAGCAGCGCCTCCATCCACACGCGTCGATCACCGCCCGAGCGCGCGTCGAGCCTCTCCCGCAAGCTCGTCATCGCGCGCGTGTGTCGCGACTTCACCGTCTTGAGCGGCACACCCAGTTGCTCCGCGATCGCGGTCGGCGTCTGCTCTTCGTAGTAGCGCAAGTACACGACCGTGCGCTGTTCTGCAGGCAGCGTCAGCAACAGCTCGAACAACGTTCGCTGAAGCTCGATCTTCTCCTGCGACACGCGTTCGTCTTCAAAACACTCGGCGCGCGCCGCAACGTGCTCGCGGTGTTCGCGCCGACTGCGCTCGCGCCGCTTGTTGCGCGACAAGTTCGCCGCGACCGTCGCCAACCATCCGCGGATCGAGCGATTCTCGTGCGGCGGATGCTCGAGCGCGGCGACGAACGTCTCCTGCACGAGGTCGTCCGCTTCGGACGAATCGCTCGCGAGCCCGCGCGCGACACGGCGCAAGAACCCCGCTTCGGCGAGCAGCTCGTCCATGGATCCGGAACGTGAGTTCACGCGGGCTTGTCCTGCACTTCACTCCAGGTACACCGCTCGGATGCGACGGTCTTCGGGCAAACGCAAGGAACCTTCGCGACAGGCTCAGGTTGCACCGTGAAAGCCTGCGTCGGCGCGGTTTCTTCACCTTCCCGAGCGGATTCTTGTCGAGAACGAAGCGGGAAATCGATTCCGCCCGGAACAGGTCGACTGCCTGCTTCCGTCGAACAGCAGGGCGCGTGTACAATGCGTCATCGTAAAGGTCCACGGCCTGCGCACCCGTCACGCAGACCATGTGATAGCCTCCTCAAGTACCCTCGAGTGTCCGCGGCATGTCCCTCCTACTTGCTTGCGCCCTCGGGCTCTCGTCGCTGTGCACCGACGAGGCTCGCGTCGCCATCTTCGATCCGAATCCGGATCCAGCACATTTGACGGCCAAGTTGTCGGCCATGGGCGCCGGCACCGTCGAACGCTGGCCGATCGCGGGTTGGTCGATCGTCACTGCGAGCGCGTCGGACTCCTCGACTGCCCTCGCGGACCGGATCGCCTGCGACGACGAACGGCTTTTCATTTCGCCGGTCTTCACGACCGCAACGGGCGGCCTCGTGTTCGCGACGCCGGATCTGCTCGTGCAATTCGTGCGCGGTACGAGCGCGAGGGTGGAGGAGTCGGTCCTCGCCTCCATGCCCGGATTCGACATCGTCGAGCGACGCTTCGGCGCGATGGACGACGCCTTCCGCCTGCACTCGCACGCGAGCGACGCGCGTGAAGTGATCGCCGCCGCAAACCTGCTCGCGCTCCGTCGCGACATCGTGTTCGCCGAGCCGGATTGCATTTTCACCGGGCACGGAGACCAGACGCCCCCCACCAACGATCCGCTCTATCCCCAGGCCTGGGCTCTCGACAACACGGGACAGTCGGGCGGCGTCCCTGACGTCGACGTCGATGCGCCCGAAGCTTGGGCGCGTACGCAAGGCAACCCGAGCGTGATCATCGCGATCATCGACACCGGCGTGGAGAGCACGCACCCCGACCTCGCGCCGAGCATGCTGCCCGGCTCCGACTTCACGACCGACGGGCCGGGGCTCGGCGATCCCGTCAACGTCTTCGACAGCCACGGCACGTCCGTCGCCGGATGTCTCGTCGCGGTGCGCAACAACCTGGTCGGCTCGTGCGGTCTTGCGCCCGGTTGCAAGGGGATCTCGTTGCGCACGTTCATCTCCGTCGCCGCGGACGGGAGCTGGACGAGCCAGGTGAGCTGGACCGTCAACGCGTTGGCGTTCGCGCAAGCTGTCGGTGCGCGCGTCACGAACAACAGCAACGGATACGCGTTCCAGTCCCTGGCGATCGCCCAGAAGTACGTCGACCTGTGGAACGCGGGCATCGTGAACTTCGCCGCAGCCGGCAACGCTGCCGGCCCCATCGACTATCCGGCGAGCCTCCCGGACGTGAACGCGGTCGGATCGATCAACCGCTCCGGCGCGCACTCGACGTTCAGCAACACGGGTCCCGAGCTGGACTTCGTCGCACCGGGCGAATCCGTGATCACCACGGATCGCGTGGGTGCGCTCGGCTGGGATCCCACGGGTGACTACACGTTCGTGAACGGGACCTCGTACTCGACGCCGCTCGCAGCCGGCATCGCAGCGCTCGTCCTCTCTGTCTCGCCGGGTCTGAACGCGGCACAGGTCGAGCAGCTCCTGCGCGACTCGTGCACGGACAAGGGCTCGCCGGGATTGGACAACACGTTCGGCTACGGGCTCGTCAACGCGAACCAGGCGCTTGCGCTCGCGTGCGGCTCGCCGGTGAACTACTGCGTGACGTCGCCCAACTCCGTCGGACCAGGAGCCGTCATGGGCTGGAGTGGAACGCAGAGCGTCTCGTCGAAGGACCTCGTCTTGATCGTGAGCGGTGCGCCGCCCAACTCCACGGGGCTCGTCTTCTACGGCACGAACCCGATCCAGATCCCGTTCGGCAACGGGTTCCGCTGCGTCGGCGGCACGGTCATCCGCATGACCCCGATCCCGGTCAACTCTTTCGGCGACGCGGTACAACCGATCGATCTCGCGCATCTGCCGCAAGGCCAGCACTTCGTGGCCGGCGACACACGCCTCTTCCAGTTCTGGTACCGCAATCCCTCCGCCGGCGGAGCGGGTTTCAACCTGAGCGACGGGTTGAGCGTGACGTTCTGTCCGTGAGGCGCTCGTCGCAGCGCGTCGGTCGTGAAGCGCTGCTCGTGAACCTCTGCTGACGGCGACACCGTCGTCAGGTTTCGCACGCAAGCCTTCGGGGTGCGCTCGGCCTCAGCGCGACGCCAGCCGCGTGAGCTGCGCTTCGACGGCGGTGAAGGTCGCTTCGCGGCTGAATTGCGGACGGCGCTCGAGCCCTTTTTCCACGAAGCGTCGCGCGAGATCGCGGTCGCCGAGCAGCTTTTCGATCGCGATGCTCAGCGTCTCTGGCCGGCGCGGGTCGACGAGCAGGCCGTTCACGCCGTCCTCGATCACCTCGGGGTTGCCGCACACGTTGCTGGCGATGATCGGGAGCCCTAGGTTCATCACTTCGAGCAGCGTGTGCGAAAGGCCTTCGTACTCGCTGTTGAGCACGAACACGTCGGAGGCGCGGATGTAGAGCGGAATGCGCGCGTGCGGAACGTTGCCGAGGAACGTGACGCGCGCGCCCAATCCGAGTCGCACTGCAAGAGCCTTCCACTCCGCTTCCATGTCGCCGTCGCCCGCGACGAGCAGGTGCACGTCGTCCGGAAGCGTGCGCAGCGCCTCCATGATCCCGTCGACGCGCTTCCAACCCATCAAGCGGCAGATCGTGAGCACGTACTTCGCGTTGCTCGCGAGGCCCAGTTGCTCCCGCGCCTGTGCCTGCGTCGCCTTGACGTCCTCCAACTGCGGTCCGTGGTGCGCGTTGAAGATGCGCTCGACCTTGTCGGCCGGCACGCCGTGATGCTGCACGAGGATCTGACGCAGGAACTCCGAGCACGCGACGATGTGATCGCTCCACGACCACCAGCGACGTTGGAGTGCGCGCGTCAGCCCGACCTTCCATCCGTAGGACTTCGTCTGGAACGTGACGATGTCGTCGCCGCCGCACCAGCCCTTGCGATGCGCGATCTCCCACGAGCCGTCGACCATGATGCGGATCATCACGGGCTTGCGACGCAGCTTCGCGGCGAGCACGTGCAACAGCGCGAGGTGCTCGTTCACGTACACCACGTCCGCGCGACCGGCCGCCTTCCACATCGCGCCGAACGCGCGCAGGTAGCGCAGCGGCAGCCAGCCCGGCGTGATCGAGCGCACCTGGAACGGATAGCCGGTCGGCGCCGGATCGGAACAAAACGCCACGACCTCGACCGTGTGCCCGCGCTCGACGAGAAAGCGCCCCAGGCTCGGCACGTACACGGCGGGACCGCCCAATTCGGGCGGAAAAACGGGGCTCGAGATCAGGACGTGCATCGGAACCGCAGGGCGGATGCGTGTTCTATCGGCGCAGCCCAGCCTGAAACAACACACTCGCACACGAGAGACCGGAACGTGCTCATCGAACCTATGGGGTCGATCCGATCCAGTATGCTTCGCCTCCCCATGAACCGCCGACGCAATTTTGGACGCTGCAGCGCAGCAGCACGCAGCCGACTGCGCGGCCGCCTCGGCGCATGAGCATCGAGCAGGGGGCGAGGCAAATGGGTTGGCGGCGAGCAAGCCTGTTGGCGCTGCTCTTCGCGCCGGTCTTCGTGCTGATGATCGTGTACGCGCGTTCGACGTACTGGCAGTGCGACGATGCGTACATCAGCTTCCGCTACGTGTGGCAGTGGGTGCACGGCCACGGGCTCGTGTGGAACGTCGACGAGCGCGTCGAGGGGTACACGAACTTCTTGTGGGTCGTCGAGTTGTCCGCGATCTGGAAGGTGTTCGGTATCGCGCCCGAGATCGCGTGCGACTGGCTGAGCACGATCTGCACCATCGCGACGCTCGCCTGCATCGTGACGCTCGTCCATCGCGGTCCGTGGAAGGAACGACGCACATTTGTCGCGTTCGGAACGCTGCTGCTTCTCGCGACCAGCCGCACGTGGGCGGTGTGGAGCACGAGCGGTCTCGAGACGCGACAGTTCACGCTGTTCGTCGTGCTCGGGATGCTGCTGACCGGGAGCGGTTTGGGACGGCCGCGCCGATTGATCGCGGCATCCCTGGCGTTCACCGCGGCGGAGTTCACGCGCCCCGAGGGTCCGCTCCTGTGGGCGATGGCGGGCACGTGGCTCTTGTTGGAGATGGCGAAAGAGCGGCGTTTCTCGTGGCGCGACGTGTTCGCGTACGGCGTGCCGCTCGTCGTGCTCGTCGGTGCGCACTACCTGTGGCGGCACGCGTACTACGGCGACTGGTTCCCGAACACGTACTACGCCAAGTACGTGCGCCCGTGGCCCGAAGCGGGGCTGCGCTACTACGGAGCGGCCGCGATCGAAAGCGGTGCGTGGATCATGCTGCCCTGCGCGATCGTCGGCGCGTTCGCGCGTGCGCGACGTGAGGACCGGAAGCACTTCATGGCGGCGTTGGTCATCGTCGCGCACATGATCTACCTCGTGCGCATCGGCGGAGATCACTTCGAGATGCGCCCGCTCGACTTCTACTGGCCGTTCCTGTTCCTGGCGACGGTCGAAGGCATGCTCGCGATCGGAGCACGCGTGCAGAGTTGGTGGCGCAAGGATCGTCCGCAGTCGAACCTCGCAGTCGAGCACGTCGTGGCCTCGTTGCTCCTCGCGATCGCGGCCGTCTACGGCTTCGCCGTACAGGAGGCGAAGCGCCAATACACGTCACAGTTCGTGACGCGCGAAGCGTCTCACTTCCTCGTCGTGAAGCTCGATCACGAGAACTCTCCCACGCTCTTCGCGCTGCCGGGGATGTCGCTCCTGATCCCCGCCTACGATTCGATGCAGGCCTACGCGCTCCTCCACGGCGTCGGCACGGTGTGGCAGGAGCATCAAGTCTTCTGGCGCGATGAACTCCGGAACTGGAAGCCCTACGAGATCGCGCGCGGACGCAACGTCATTCCGCCCGATTCGATCACTGCGCGCGGCAGCATCGGCGTGTCGGGCTACTATTTGGCGGACATCGAGGTCGTCGATCAGAAGGGCCTGACCGACCGTCACGTCGCACATACGGGCGGCGAGATGCCGAACGACCAACGCTACATGGCGCACGATCGCTACGCGCAACCCGAATACATCCTCGAGCGCGGCTTCAACGTGAAGGTCGAGCCTGCGATGAGCAGTCGGCACGACGCGCTCCTGGCTGCAGCGTATGCATTGCAACTCTCAAGTGAGGTGTGGATGCCCTTCTCCTCGCGCAAGCCGGACTGGGTCGAGAAGGCCTTTCACGGCGAGCGTGTGTGGAAGTGGAACGTCGCTCGAGAGGTCGGCTGTTTCCAGGAAGGCGTCGACAGCGGGTGGAAGTTCGAAGGCGACGCATTCGCTTTCGGCGTGCGCAGCGACGTACCGATCACGCGCACCGTCCTGTGGCCACCGCGCTGCGCGGTGAACCGCGGCGTGTCCTCGCGCGATCTGCGGTTGAACGGCGGCGGAACCGGCACGGCGCGATCACCGCTCTTCCACATTCCGCCGGAGGCGTCGCTCGAGCTCTTCGTGTACGGCGTCAAGGGCGACAAGACCGGCATCCGCGTCGTCGACAGCCAGGGCGAGGTCATCGCCGACCTGCATCCCAACGAGACCGTCACGACGATGCACGAATACGTTGGCCTCGCGCCTTACGCCGGTCGCGACGCACGCGTCGAGCTCTACGACGGAGACGACGAAAGTTGGGTCGGCGCGTGCGGCATCGTGCTGCTCGAGCCTCACCCGCTCGAAAACAACTGACCCCGGCACGCGCGCGTGCCGAGGTCAGTGATCGCTCGAGGCTCGTTCGAGCGGGGTCGTTCAGATCGTGATCGTCGTGCCGTCGAACTTCTTGAACGAGAAGGCGACGTTGTTCTCGAGGAACGTGCGCTTCTGGTCCTTGAGGATGCTGATCGCGATCCGCTCACCGAGGCGCAGCGATTCGAACCCGTCCGATCGCCAGTGCACGCCGGCCACGTTGCGCCCGTAGCCCACGTTCGCGGCGAGCTTGTTGAGTTCCCCACCAACCGTCATCTGGCTTGCGTCACCACCCGTGTAGGGCACGAGCGCCAAGCCGTCCGTCGTCGGCACGACCGGATTGGGGAAGGGCTGATCGGTGTAGAACATCGACTTGAGGATGGTGATGCACGCACCCGCGACGGTTGCGTGGCCGGCGGTGTACGAAGGGTGCACGGGCGAGCCTTCGGGGAACGCCATGGGGAGGAACGCGTTGCCGGCGTATTGGCTCTGCACGGCCGCCACCGCCTGCGAGTTGAGCGCGTCCGAGTGGATCGCGTAGGGACGGGCGCTGTTGATCTTGTGGTGCACGGCGCCGGCGAAAGCCTCCGGTCGCAGATGCCGGTGCACGTACCACTTCTGGTACCACGTGGCCTTCAGCGCGCGCGTGGAAACCTCCGTCATGAGGGTGGCGACGTGGGGACCTCCGAACGTCGCGAAGCCGTCCTGCATCTGCGCGAGGAGATACGGGTTCGACGGATTGGGCGGGCAGCCCAAGCCGCCGCCGGTGAACGGGTTGCCCGGATCGGGCGGGGTCATCAGGTGCAAGAGCGCCTGGAAGTAGGCCTGGAACAGCACGTCCATGTGCACCCAGCGCGACAGGTCCCGTCCGTTGCGCATGTAGCGCAAGGTCGGATCGAACGTGAGCAACGTGGTCGGCTTGACGCCGTTCTGGACGTCCAGCCAACTCGCGTTCGTCGTCATGTAGTCGATGCCGGCGACGATGGTGCGCATGCGCGGCTCGATGTACTGCGCGCCGTACGGTTGCGACTTCCACCAGAACTGCGACAGGAACGGACCGACGCCGCAGCCGATCGCCTCCTCGCGGAACAACGTCTGCGGCGTGACCTGTCCGGCCACTTTGGGTCCGCGGAAGTCGCTCATCGACGAAAGGTCCGAGCACGCCTGCGCGACCGTCGCGTTCGTGTCGTATTGCGTGAAGGGGATGTCGCGCAGCAGCGCCATCCAGTAGTTCTCGACGATCTCACCGGCCTTCTCGGCGCTCGCGAAGGCGGGAGCAGCGGGCACCGTCGTGTTGTGGGCGTCGACGCCCTCGAGGTCGTAAGCGAGCCCGCCGAGCGGGTTCGTCAGCTTGAGCCGCTGCGATGAATTCGGCTGACCCGAAGGCACGAACTCGATCGCCGTGTAGGGATCCGCGGCGGTGAGCGCGCCGACCAAGGTCGCGAAGGCGCCCGTGTTCACCTCGCCGAACGAATTGTGCGGCAGTCCCTTCGTGAAGCTGCCGATGCGATCGGGATAGAGAGCTTCGTCGCCATTCGTGGGATGCGCGACGAGACCCTCGTTGTAGAGGACGTCGGCGCAGCTGTAGCGCAGGCGCTTGGCGATGCCCGCCCGAGCGAGCGGATCCGTGGGCGCCGGCGTCACGGGCAGCGCGGACGCGGTCGGCGCGCTGCCGAGGATCGCGGGGATCATCGTCACGCCCGCGCCGAACGCGGCGATGCCGCCTGCGCCGGCGAGGAAGGAACGACGAGCGATGGTGTCCGGGTTCTGCGCGCCTGGGCGCGACGAGTCCGAAGAATGTTCAACCTGTTCCGACATGAATCACCTGGGCAGGGTGGTGGGATAGCGCCACAAAGGCGCGCGCGGTGCAGCGCGAGTTGGGAAGCCTGGCCGCTATCCAGGATACCCCCCGTGCCCATTCCGGGCGGAGGGACGCCCCGTAGCCGGTCATAGCGGCTACGGGGAGCCCCTCAGGAACCGCAGCCGACCTCGTCCCGGCTCTCCAGGCGCTCGCCTTCGATCGCGGTCAGCCGATCGAGGGTGATGTCGCCGGTCGGATAGTCGCCGGTGAAACACGCATTGCAGAACTTCTCGATGCGCGGGTTGCCCGCACGCGCCGCTGCGTTCATCGCTTCACGATCCAAATAAATCAGCCCGTCGACGTCGAGCTGCGCGGCGATCTCTTCGTTGTTCTTGCCGGTCGCGACGAACTCGCGCTTCGTCGCCATGTCGATGCCGTACGGACACGGCGCGACGAGCGGCGGACTGCACGACGCCAGGTACACCTTCTTCGCGCCCGCGTCGCGCGCCATGCGCACGATGCGCTTCGCGGTGTTGCCGCGCACGATCGAGTCGTCGACGAGCAGGACGTCCTTGCCTTCGAACTCGAGCGGGATCGGGTTGAGCTTGCGCCGGATCGAAGTCTGGCGACTCTTCTGGCTGGGCATGATGAACGTGCGACCGATGTAGCGGTTCTTCACCAGGCCTTCGCGGTACGGAACGCCGAGGTCCATCGCCATCGAGAGCGCCGCGTCGCGCGAGCTGTCGGGGATCGGGATGACCGCGTCGGGCATCGGTCGCCCTTCGTCGCGCCACTGCTTCGCGAGCGCTTCGCCGAAACGCCCGCGCGTCTTGTACACGGAGACGTCGTCGAGGAACGAGTCCGGTCGCGCGAAGTAGACGAGCTCGAAGATGCACGGACGGTGCGGCTTGTCGGACAGCTTCTTGCGCTGCACGACGCGATCGTGGCCGACGAAGACCGCTTCGCCCGCGTCGACGTCGAACGTGCGTTGGTATCCGTTGACGTCGAGGACCACCGACTCGCTCGCGCACGCGAACCACTTGCCCTCAGCGGTCGTCTTCTCGCCGAACACGCAGGGTTTGATGCCGTACGGATCGCGGAACGCGACCAGGCCGACGTCGGGCAGGACCGCGACGACCGAGTACGCGCCCTTCACTTCTTCATGCACCTTCTTGACGGCCGCGAACACGTCTTCCGCGTTGACGCGGTGACCGGGGCGCAGGCGCTCGTTGAGGGCGCTGGCGAACGCAAACAGGATCACTTCGAGGTCGCACGTGCTGTTCAAGCGCGTGCCGGAGCTCTTGAAGTGCCGCTGCATCAGCTCGCCGAAGTTCGTGACGTTGCCGTTGTGCGCCATCGCGACGCCGATCGGAAACGTCAGGTGGAAGGGCTGCGCGTCGTCCTTGCTTCCGCGCCCGACCGTCGGATAGCGCACGTGCCCGACACCGAGGTTGCCGAGGAGGCGCGACATGTTCTTCTCGTTGAAGATCTCGAGCACGAGCCCGAGGCCCTTCTTCACGTGGAACGAATCGGTGAACGTGATGATCCCCGCAGCGTCCTGTCCGCGGTGCTGCACCGCGAGGAGGCCCTCGTAGATCTCACCCGCGACGTCGACGCCGTCGGGGCCATAGATGCCGATGAATCCGCACATGAAGGAGGTGTCCCGCGCTTCCGACCGTGGCCTGGGAACGAGGCAGTCTAAACCCTCGTCGTCACGGGGCAAGGCGCGCGCGTGCCTCAATCGCCCCGGAAAGGCCGGCGACGCCCGCTCGAGCAGACGTCGCCTCCTCCTGTGCACTTCTCGCCGCGCGAGCCAGGGCCAATCAGGGTGCCCACACGACGCGGATTCCGTTGGTCAGGTTGTAGAGCGACGTCGTGCAGAAGGCTCCCGCGTTGCGGTACCACGCTTGGTAGAAGGTCTCCCCGCCTGCGAGCGGAATCGTCCCCGCCACGGAGATGGGATCGTCGAAGGACTCGGGGTACTGCGAAGTCCCGGTCGGATTGTGTTTTCCACCGAGGCGTCGAATCGACGTGGCGATGCAGCGGATGCCGTCACCGAACACCGCGCCGTAGTAGCCTCCCGCCGGAGGCAGACCTTGGAAGTAGAGCGCGGTGCTTCCCGGCGGCATCCCGCTCCCGAGCAGGACGAACGTATCGGCGGTCACCTGCGGATTGCCGACCGAGGACAGGTTCGCTCCGTTCGGGTTGATCGAGTTGGCGCAACCGTTCCCCGCCGCTCCCACGTTGCCGCACGGACAGCCCGTCGCGGTGCCGTCGCCGAAGCAGAAGGGCTCGGTGAACCCGCCCTCGCAGCCATCGTAGAGAGCCGCGGACACGTCGGCCGTGCCGTACTGGAAGTTGTAG
>JBBQNP010000122.1:0-13558 GCA_038330085.1 Planctomycetota bacterium
CCCCCGCCTCCCCCCCCCCCCCCCGGCGCTTTTCCTCTGGGGCGCGGGGCGGCCGGCCCGGGCCGGCGGCGCGCCCGCCCCCCCCCACGACCCTCAGACTTCCACGACTTCGAGGTCCGACTGCGGGCGCGCGACGCACGCGTACGCGAGGCCCTTCTTCTTCTCGTCTTCGGTGATCTCGCAGTGCTCGCCGTAGTCGACGGTCCCGCTCGCGACCTTGACCTTGCAGTCGCCGCACGAGCCGCTGCGGCAGCCGTAGTTGATCTCGATGCCGTTCGCTTCCGCGAGATCGAGCAGGCTGGCTTCGCCGTCGGTCTCCACGTTCTTCCCGGCCTTCGAGAAGCGCACCTTGAACCCGCCAGCCGCTGCGAGCGCTGCCTGTGACGGAGGCGGAATCGCAGGAGCCTCTGCCGTTACCGCCAAACTGGGCGCGACCATCACGTGCTTGGGGACATCGCGCGGCTGCACCTTCTCGCCCTTGACCACGCGCGCTTCGCCAAAGCTCTCCAAGTGCAACTGCGCGATCGGGAACTCGATCGCTCTCAAGCAGTCCTTGACCGCATCCATGAACGGACTCGGTCCGCACATGAAGGCATGTCGCTCGTGCAAATCCGGCACGAGCAGCTTCAACATCGACGCGTCGCACCGACCCGTCAGGCCCGTCCAAGTCTCACCGCCGCTCCACCTGTTCGTCATCGTCATCGCGACGCGGATCCCAGAGTGCCGCGACGACATCCACTCGAGCTCGTTCTTGAAGATCACGTCCTTGGGCGTGCGCGCCGAGACGAACAAGAACGCGTCGACGTCGGCTGCCGTGTCGATCACCCAGCGCAGCATCGACATCACCGGCGTGATGCCCGAGCCCGCACCGATGAAGAGCATCTTGCGCGAGGGAAAGTTGAAGCACGAGAACTTGCCCGACGGGCCGCGCATCGGGATCAGGTCGCCGAGCTTCACGTGGTCGCACATCCAGTTCGACACGAGCCCGCCCGGCACGCGCTTGATCGTGAGCTCGAGACAGTGCGGCCGCGACGGGCTCGACGAGATCGAGTACGACCGCCGCACGTCCTTGCCGTCGATCGGCAGCCTCAACGTGACGAACTGCCCGGGCTTGAACGAGAACAGGACCGGCGTCTCACCCACCATCCGGAACGTCTTGCAGTCGTGCGTCTCGTCGATGATGTCGACCACGCGCAGCTTGATGTCGCCTTCGCTCCAGAGCTGGACCTTCGTGCGCGGGTCCAACAAGTGGCTCATCAGCGGGCTGGGCTCGGGCGCCGCTTCCATCTCTTCCATCCGCGGCTCTTCGATGCGTGCCGCGCTACTCGTCTTCGCGGGCGCGACGGCGCTCACCTTGAACTGCAGCTTCAGGTCGCCGATCTCCGCCAAAGATCCGTTCCGCAGCGCAACGGGCTGATCCGCCGCCAGCCTCTGCCCGTCCAAGAACGTCCCGTTCGTGCTGCCCTTGTCGGACAAGAACCACTGACCGCCGTCGGCGAACACGGTCGCGTGCCAGCGCGACATCGCCGAGTCCTCCAACTGCACGTCCATCCCCTGCTTCCTGCCGATCGTCATCATCGGCTTGAGCGGGATCGTCTGGACGACCTTGCCGTCCTTGTAGACGACGAGCGATTCTTGCGGCTGTTCCATGGGGGGGGCACTCACCAAGCCATCGAGGCTTCAGAGAACGGAAGCGAAAGGAACGGCATCACGACGCCACCGAACTCGAGCAGCGCCACACGATCGATCGCGCGAATTCTGCTCGAATCACTCCTCGCTCGCCACTTTCCCGTCCCCGATGGCTGCGCGGATGCGACCGGTCTCCGGTGGGCGAGCGAGCCGGCACCCTCAGGCGACCGCGGGGGCGATGTGCTCGGTGCGGGTCTCGGCTTCGCTCATGACTTCGGCCCCTGGGGCTTTCGTTCGGTGGGCAGCTTCTTCACTTCGTCCTCGAGCTCGTTGAGCGTATCGGACTCGGCGTCGCGTTCGAGCTTCGCGCGACGCTCGGATGCGAAGCGCTCGTACTCATGCTCCGCGAGTGCGTCAGCCTGCTCACGGCTCACCTTCCCGGCATCCGGAGGATCGCGCGCTCGTTCAGGCGCAAGAAGTCATCGAGGCGTGTCCGCCAATCGTTCAAGAAGATCTGCTTGCGCCGCCGTGCCTGGTCCTCGGCGAAGTCGAGGAACATGACGACGATGCGGTTCAGGCCGTCGATCTCCCCTTCGCGCAGGTACTTCTTGGCCACGGTCCCGTCGCCTTTGCGGACGACGTCGCCCTTCCAAGCGGTCAGCCCCATGTTGGCCTGCGCGGAGTTGGCTCGCTCAACGATCAACTCGGGCGCGGTCTTGCCGGTGATGGCGAAGTGCAGCTTGTTCTGCACCGTCTGGAAGAACGTCTGCGTGTCCGGCTCGGTGGGAGAATAGTCGGCAGCGAGCGCCAAGATCTCGCGCACGCGCAGGTACACGCGTCGCTCGCTCGCGCGGATGTCGCGAATGCGCTCGAGGAGTTCGTCGAAGTAGTCGGTGTGGCCTTTGCCCGGCGGGTTCTTCAGGCGCTCGTCGTCGATCGTGAAGCCCTTGACGAGGAACTCGGTCAAGCGCGCGGTCGCCCACTGGCGGAACTGGGTGCCGCGCGAGCTGCGGACGCGGTAGCCGACAGCCAGGATCGCGGGCAGGCTGTAGTGCTCGAGGTCGCGCGTCACCTGCCGGGCGCCCTCGGATCGAACTATTCGGAAACTCCGAATAGTTGCCTCAGGCGCAAGTTCTGCGTCCGCGAAGATGCCCTTCAGGTGCTCGTTGACCGTCGGCACCGTGATCTGGAACAGCTCGGCGATCAGCGCCTGCGTGAGCCAGATCGTCTCGTTCTCGAAGCGGCACTCGATCCGCGTGCGGCCATCCTCGGTCTGGTAGAGGACGAGGCTCGACTGCGGCGGGTCGTTGTCGGGCATGGGTGTCCTTATAGCGCGCCAGTGAAGCCTTGGCGCAGCAGGGACTCCTTCAAGTCGATCATGGCTCGGTGTAGCCGAACTCGGTCGTGCAGCCGTCATTGTCGGCGAGCACGCCGTCGATGTTCCTGAAGTCCTGTTCGAACATGGCCCACCGGTCTTACCTCGCGGGTGTTGCACGCACATGAGCCCACCACCCCGCAGACCTGGGTTCGATCGGAGTGCGTCCCTCGAGCTCAGGAATCGAACGCGCGCTTCGTCGCCACGAGATCGAATTCATCCGGCTTCCAACCATCGAGCCATCCGACGAGCTCCGCGCGCTCGGCTTCATTTCCCATCGAGCTCTTCCACCCCTCGCCGGTTGCCGCGGCGACGCATCGACTGAATGAGGGGATTCCGCCCGAGTCTTCCGGCGGAAACGCGCGCTCACCACCGGTGAGCACGCGCTTGGCGCGCCCGTCCCGCTCGACCACGTCGTTCAAGACGACCTCGTGGATCCAACCATCCCCGAAGTCGTATTCGTAGAGGCACCACAGGCCACGCTTCACCCCCACATCACCTGCGAGCGGAACTTGCTCGGCGTCAGGAACACGGGCTGCGAAGCCGGAATGGTCCGGTACGCCAGCGATGACAGAACCGCGCTTGCTGGCCCTGAACTGGAAGAGGTGTTCGTTGTCCCAGCCGCACGCGTCCTGTATCGCTTCGTGGAGATCCTGAAAAGTTGCGCTCTTCCTCAATAGGAACGAACGCCAGATCCGAGGCACGGTGCCTCGGAGGCTGACCTCGAATGCGTAGAACGTGGGCACGGCAGACAAAATACCGCCAAGCAATGCGTCCGGCATCACGGGAAGCCGGTTGCACGGTCGCGTCACCAGGCGAAGCGCAAGTCAGCGATGCAGGTAGAGCGATGGACGCGGTCTCCATCGACGTCCCATCGCTCCAATTGCGCTCTTGCTAGCATCGCTGCATGGCCTCGGTGCCTTCCCCCGACCGCTCCAACGCTTCCCGCTCGGCCGAAGCGCTCTTCGCCGACTACCTCGCCCAACGTGAAGCGGGTCGCGCGGTCGACTTCGACCAACTGTGCAACGCGCACCCCGCTCAGGCCCAAGCCCTTCGTCGCGCGTATGAAACGTGGGAGCGCTCGCACCTGCGCGACCTCCCCAACACGATCAGCGTCGACGACGCCGCGATCAGCGTCGAGAGCATGGCGCGCGGCGCCGGCGGTGAGTCGCTCATCCAACGCATCTCCAACCAACCGCCGAAAGCCGCCAACTACCGCCTCGACGGCGAGATCGCGCGCGGCGGAATGGGCGCGATCCTCAAGGTCTGGGACGAGAACCTGCGCCGTCACCTCGCGATGAAGGTCGTGCTCGGCGACGAAGCCGGCGGACAGATCGACCCTCAAGCCCTCGCGCGCTTCCTCGAAGAAGCGCAGGTCACCGGACAACTCGATCACCCCGGCATCGTGCCCGTGCACGAGCTAGGTCTCGATCCGAAGGGCCGCATCTTCTTCACGATGAAGCTCGTCAAAGGGCGCGACCTCAAGCGCATCTTCGAGCTCGTCCACGAGAACAAGGAAGGCTGGAACGAGACGCGCGCGCTCGGCGTGATGCTGAAGGTCTGCGAAGCGATGGCGTTCGCGCACGCGAAGGGCGTGATTCACCGCGACCTCAAGCCGGCCAACGTGATGATCGGCAACTACGGCGAGGTCTACGTGATGGACTGGGGGCTCGCGCGCGTCCTCGGCACCAAGGACCACCACGACATTCGCATCAAGCCCGAGTTCACCGCCGGGCTCACGTCGATCCGCACCGAGCAACGCGACAAGCGCGAAGAAGCGGCCGACTCCCCCATCCTCACGATGGGCGGCGACGTGATGGGCACGCCCGCGTACATGCCGCCGGAACAAGCGTTCGGCGAGGTCGAACAGCTCAACGCGCGCTCGGACGTCTACGCGATCGGCGCGATGCTCTACCACTTGCTCGCGCGTCACATGCCGTACGTCGAAGCGGGCAAGCGCGTCACGAGCCGCACTGTCTTGTCGATGGTGTGCCAAGGTCCGCCGGCAACGCTGATTTCGCAGCGCAAGGACATCCCCGCCGAGCTCGTCGCGATCTGCGAGAAGGCGATGTCGCGCGACTCGACCAAGCGTTACCCGGACACGATGTCGCTCGGCGACGACCTGCGCGCGTACCTCGAGAACCGCGTCGTCGGCGCGTACGAGACGGGCGCGTTCGCAGAAGCCAAGAAGTGGATGGCGCGCAACAAGGGCCTCGCCGCCGCGAGCACGGCCGCGCTGGGTGCGCTGCTCATCGGTCTGGTTGCGACACTCGCGCTCTACAGCAAGGCCGAGAAGAGCGAGCGACGCGCGACGCAGAAGACCGACGATGTCCTGTCGCTCTCCGCCAGCAAGGACCTCGAGGAACTTGTCGCGCGCGCCGATGCGCTCTGGCCCGCGCATCCCGAGAACATCCCGAAGTACGTCGCGTGGCTCGACGACGCGCACAGCCTGCTCGGGGGTCACAAGGCCGATCCCGAGCACGCGATCCGCGCGCGACCGAGCCTCGCCGATCACCAGCGCAAGCTCGCCGAGATCCGTGCTCGCGCTCTGCCGCAGACCGACGAGGAAGCAGCCAAGGATCGCGCGACGCACCCGCGCGCGCCTGAACTCGCGCGCATGCATGAGCGGCTCGCGTGGATGTCGCGCATGCTCGGTCAGGCGGGCGCGACCGGAGGAGGCGATCCGAACCTGTCGTCGAGCGAAGCGTCGCTAACCGATCCGATGGCGCTGTACGTCATGGCCCTTCCGCTCGTCGATCCGGATCGCAAGTCGTTCGGGAACGAAGCGCACGGTCTGGCGCTCGCGCAACATGCCGTCGACAAGGCACCCAAGGAGTTGCGCTCGATGATGCTCGACACGTTGGCCTGGGCGCAGTTCGCGAACGCGCGCTTCGCCGACGCGCTAGCGACGGAGAACAAGGCGCTCGCCGAAGCTCCCGCGGAACTGCACGCGCAGTACGAGGACAACGTCAAGAAGCTCGAGGCCGCCGTCGCACGTTGGCAAGCGCAGGCCGCCGATCGACAGAAGGAACGCGCGCAGCTCGAGACCGAGATCGCGGACCTCGAGAAGGTCGTCGCGCAACGCCGCACGTGGAAGTTCGCGGCCGACGAAGACGCCTGGTGGCAGGTGCAGCTCTCCACGCTCGTCGCCGGCCTCGAAACCATATCCGGTCCCGGCCAGCGCGCGGGCATCCTCGCCGACATCGAGAAACGCATGGCGTTCGCGCGCACGATCGAGGAGAAGAGCCTCACCGGACCGGACGTCTCCAGGCGCTGGACCGAAGCGATCGCTTCGATCCGCGACGAGAAGAAGTGCCCGAAGTACCGCGGTCTCGTGATCACCCCGCAGCTCGGTCTCGTCCCCGTCGGACGCGACCCCCAGTCGGGGTTGTGGGAGTTCGCGCACCTGCAGACCGGCGATCTGCCCGGACGCAGCAGCGAGGGCAAGCTCGTCCCAACCGACGCGATGGGCCTGATCTTCGTGCTGATCCCGGGCGGCACGTTCACGATGGGCTCGCAAAGCGAACACGAGGAAGCACCCAACTTCGATCCCAACTCGATGTTCGTCGAGGCCCCGACGAACTCGGTCTCGCTCGATCCGTTCTTCCTCTCGAAGTACGAGATGACGCAAGCGCAGTGGATCGTGTTCCGGGGCGAGAACCCGAGCTTGTGGAAGCCTGACAGCTCGAGCGCGGACTCTTCGGAGAAGGCCATCACCCTGCTCCATCCCGTCGAGGACGTGAGCTGGCTCGACTGCACCGAGACGCTGCGTTGCCTCGGTCTGGTGTTGCCGACCGAAGCGCAATGGGAGTACGCCGAACGCGCCGGGACGACGACGCCCTGGTGGACTGGAAAGGACGCCGACAGTTGGGAAGGCAAGATCAACATCGGCGACGGTGATCCGCGCGACAACAGCCACCAGATGTCGCGCAACGACGGCTGGTCGTCGCACGCTCCGATCGGCACGTATCCCGCGAACGCGTTCGGGTTGCACGAGGTGCTGGGCAACGTTGCGGAGTGGTGTCGTGATCTCTTCGGCGACTACACGCTCGACGTGAGCCCGGGCGACGGCGAGCGCCTCGTGTCAGGGGCACGCCACCGCATGGTGCGAGGCGGCAACGGCGAAAGTGCAGCGATCCGCGCGCGCTCGGCATCGCGCGAGATTCGCACGCCCGAAGATCACACGCCTTGGATCGGAGTGCGCCCGGCACGAGCGCTCACCGGTCACTGATCGCGCGAGAAGTTCTGTCCGAGCTCGAAACCGGCCGCATCCCCCCCGTCCGCGAGGGCCCTGAAGGGGGTCGACACCTACTTGTCGGGGAACCCGCGCCTCTGCCCGCGCGTCTACGGGACAGGGGTAGGATTCAAGAAGGCACCCCCCCTACGGAGCGACCGCGAGCACTCACGCCTTCTCTGCGTGCTCTGCTCCTCGAGCCTCCTTCCAACCTCGATCGCATCCGTGACCGCTTGCATCCACCGGGAGTCTTCATGAGTCCGACGTCTCGCATCGTGTCCCTCTTCGTGCTCGCTCTCGTGCCTGCGATGAAGAGCGCATCAGCTCAGAGCTTCAACATCGACATCGGCGACCAGCCGCCGTTCTCGCCGGTGCCCACGCCGGCCTACGGTGCGGGCGCGTCGCAGCCGGGTTTCTGGAACAGCGTGTCGCCGATCCTCGGCGTGCCGGCCGCGTTGAACGACTTGAACGGACTCTTGTCGGGCGTGTCGCTCGCGCGCTCGGGCGGCAACGGCAGTTTGTCGGTCAACGACCCTCTGACGCTCGGCGAAGACGAAGCCTTGATGGATGATGCACAGAGCGTCGGAGGTGTCCCGTCGGCCACCACGTGGACCTTCGCGAACCTCGCGAGCGGCACCTACAACCTCTACACCTACGCGTGGACGCCGGGCACGCCCACCGCGCGGAGCACCGTGACGGGCGGCACCATCTCACCGCCACAGGCGTGCGGCGGAGTTTGGCCGGGAGCTCAACAGCAGGGCATCACGTACACCGTGCACCAGTTCACGATCAGCGGCGGCAGCGCGATCGCGGTCACGGTGACGACGACCGTCGGGATCGGCGCAGTCGGCGGCATGCAGCTCGTGCAGTTGCCGCCCCCCGGCACTTACATCTGCTTCGGCGACGGCAGCGGAACGCAGTGTCCGGCGGGGAACAACAGCACGCCGGGCGCACAAGAAGGCTGTCTCAACTCGCTGGGGGTCGGAGGTCTGATCGATGCCAGCGGCAACCCCAGCTTGAGTGCGGACACCCTGCACTTCCACGGCTCGCACATGACGACGGGGCCGTGCTTGTACTTCCAGGGCAACAACCAGATCAACGGCGGCGCGGGTGCGCTGTTCGGCGACGGCTTGATCTGCACGGGCGGCGGCGTCGTGCGCCTGGCGATCAAGTTCAACGGCCACGGATCCTCCGACTATCCCGGGATGGGTGATCAGCCCGTGTCGCTCAAGGGCGGAGTGATGACGCCCGGCTTCAAGTACTACGAAGTCTGGTACCGCGACGCGGCCCCCTTCGGCACGATGTCCACGTTCAACACGACGCGGACGGTCTGCATCCCTTGGGTGCCGTGACCTGAGGGACACGGGGACCCGAGAAATTCGGGTCGTCCGTCACTCGGACTCGACAGCTGAGTTCCAACACTCCTGCCCGCCGAGGAGTAGGGTGGATCCCTGCTCGCTTCCTCTCCCGGTGGCGGGCCCCACAGGAGACTGTGACCATGAGCATTGGAACTCGCGCGCTCGTTCTCGTTGCACTCGTGCTCGTCGCGGATCGCGCGTCCCCTTTCGCGCAGGACCCCGCACCGAAGAAGGTCGAGCACTCGATCACTCCGAGCGCGGATCACCAGCAGATGGAGCAGTTGATCCGCGAGGTCGAGACGCACTTGCGGCAGATCGACACCTTGCTCGGCGATGCGGGCGCGGGTGACAAGGCTGCGCTCGCCAAGGTCGGGCCGAGCGGACTCGCCGGCTTGCTGAAGCACTCGCAGGACGACGTGCGAGAGGTCGTCGACGACATCGACCGGATCCTCGAGCTGGCCGACCACGTCCATCCGCCAGGGACATGAAAGAGCACGACCTCGAGCTTGTGAAAGGGCTCGGGATCGCCCGGCAGTTCGTCGGGGAAAAGCAACCAGGGTTCGAACGGCGACACGCCCCAGACGGGCGACAACGTTCTCGACCGCGCGCGTGACACGACGCAGTCGCGCGAGAGCACGCCGAAGTCGGCGAGCGAGAAGGATCCTTCCGAGCAGAAATCCACCCAGGAGAGCGGTGCGCCCAGCGACGGACCGAAGGCGTCGCACGAGGTGGCGAAGCTCTTGCCGGGCGGGAAACCGCCGGCGTCCTCGACCGACAAGCAGGCTGCCGTCACGACGGCCGCGGATCAGTGGGGCGATCTCCCCTCTCGTGCGCGCGACGTGTTCCGTTCGCAGGGCGGTGCGGATCTGCCCGTGCGCTACCGCGAGTGGATCGACGCCTACTACAAGCGCTTGAACAAGTAGCGAGCGGTCGCAGCGACTGCGCAGTAGCCGAACGCGGTCATTCCGAGCGTCGGCACTTCAGCGGCGCGGAGCGGGCCATCGCATGAACAGCAATCGCCCGGACATTCGTCCCTCATTCGGCGATCACGGGGTCCAGGCGAGGCTCCAACCGTTCGTGAGGTTGAACGTCTCCGGATTGCAGAACGCCGCGGCGTTGCGATACCACGTCTGGTAACTGCGCGTGCCCGGCGCCGCGATGAGCCCCTTCACCGAGACGTGCAGCTGTCCGGATCCCGGATAATGCGACGCGCCCGCGACGTTCGTCTCGACGCCCAAGCGCACGACCGAACCACCCGCACAGCGCAATCCGTCGCCGAACACCACGCCTGCACCCGCGGCGATCTGCGTGGTGCCCTGGTAGTAGAGCGCGGAGCTGTTCGCCATCTGCGTGCCCGAGAGCACGAGCGTGTCGTTCGTGATGCTCGGGTTGCCGCCGGCGACGAGCTTGCCGCCCATCCCGAGCGAGTTGAGGCAACCCGTGTTCGAGCCGGCGAGGCTGTTGTTCCCGCACGGGCAAGCCGTGCCCGATCCGTCTCCGCTGCAGTACTCCGTGCCGGCGGAGTTCGCGTACAGCTCGATCTCGGCGAACTGGAAGCTGTTCGCGATCACCGGCAGCTCGCGCACGTTCCAGACGAGCAGTCGATAGCTCGCGTAGGAGACCGAGTTCGGGAAGGACACGGCCGTGCCGGGCGTGAGGCGACCCGGATCCGTCGCGAGACCGCTGATGCCGCTGTAGATCGACACCCAGTTCGAGTTGAGCGAGACGGTCGCGTTCGCGTCGCTGCTGCCTTCGATGAGCACGTTCATCGGATCGCGCTCGGGAGAGTCGTTGGCCGTCGTGAAGAGAAACCCGGCGAGGACCGAGGGACTTGCGGGCGTGACGATGAAGCCGGCGTTGTTCTTCTGGAAGTTCAGGTACTTGGTCGCGACGACGTCATCGATCGCGTTGGGCGGCGACTCGAGGGCCGGATAGTTGTTGAAGTTGCCGATCGTTCCGGGAACGGCGAGCAGGCTGGCGCTGCTGCCGGGCGTAGCTGCGACGCCGACGAGCGGAGTGCCCGACGCGGTGATGTCGACGCCTTGTGCGCGCGCACTGCTTCCGACGACGCAGAGCAGCGCAATCACCGTCGCAGGCAGGACGAAACGATGGACGTGTTGGATCGAGTTCATGATGCAAGCCCAGTGGAAGATGCTCGCGCGCGAGGTGTTCGCGAAGACAACGCTTGCCAGGATATCCGATGGGCGAAAAGCGTGGGGACCGAGGCGCTGACGAAGGGCCGGTCGCCGCCATGAATCCCCCGGGCTGCAAGGCTCGGGTGCACTCTGCGGCCCCGACCGTGCCTCACGGTCCGCCGCTGCACCGACTGCCCGACTACGCCTCGCGGTCGTAGGCCGTCTTCATCCAGCGCCGCACTTCGTCGTCGATCTCGGCGATCGAAGTGATCGGGATGCGGTGCGTGATGCGGTCCTTCTTCTCGAGGCCGCCGGTGTCGATCAAACGCTCCGGCACCTTCATCTCCCCCAGCGCGAGCCCGACGTCGATGCGCGTCAACGTCGCCGGCTTGATCTGCGCGAACACGTGCTTGCGGTAGAAGGGCACGATCGTCTTGCACGGACACACGCGCACGTCGGAACCCATCGATCGGCCGAGGCGCAGGAGTTCGTCGTGGATCGGCTTGAGCACTGACTTTTTCCCGGCGTACATCTCTTCGACGTAGCGCTCGGCGGTCTTCAGGTACGCGGCCGGATCATCCTCTTCGTGTCCCTTGCCTTCGGCTCGCTCAGCCAGCCACCACGCGGAGTTCGTGCCCAGCCCATGACGCGTCTTGAGCCACTCGCGCAGTTGCGCGGCCGAGTCGGGTCCTTCGCGATGGATGAGTCGCAGCCATTGGTCGAGGGTGCGACCGGTCTTCGTCGGCAACTCGGTGATCCAGGTCTGCACCATTGCGACGCTGGGGTGAACGTCGTAGGGCGAGGGCTTCGCAGGCTTCGGGGCGGTCTTCCTGGCGGGCATCGACGCAGGATAACGCGATCCACACGAAGCTGGGGCCGCGATCGGGCGGCAAACCCCTGTCCGCGCGACGGCCGAGGCCATCTTCGGGTCAGTATTATACTTGCTCGTATATTACCGAACGGTAGAAGAGGGCCATGTTCCTCGGCCGCGACCGCGAGATCCAGGTGCTCGACGAGCTGTCCGAATCGGGCAAGCCCGAGCTGTACGTGCTCTATGGCAGGCGCCGCGTCGGCAAGACGGAGTTGCTGCAGCAGTTCTGTCGCACGCGTCGCGCTGTGTACTTCCTCGCCGCGCAGGTGCGCGAGAAGGACAACCTGCGCGCATTTCGCGACGCGTTGGTCGACGGCATCGACGATCCGCTCGCTGCGAACATCGAGTTCCCCGACTGGAGCGCGGCGCTGACGTTCGCGGCGGAGCGCGCGAAGGACGAGCGTTTGATCGTCGTGCTCGACGAGTTCCCCTATCTGTGCGAGACGACGAAGGGTCTGCCGTCGCAGATCCAGCGGTTCTGGGACACGCGCGGCAAGCACAGCAAGTTGATGCTCGTGTTGTGCGGCAGCCAGGTGTCGTTCATGGAGCGCGAGGTGTTGGCGGAGCGTTCGCCGTTGTTCGGACGGCGCACGGCGCAGCGTCGGCTCGAACCGCTCGCTCCGGCGGAGACGTTGCCGTTCTTTCCGCGCTGGAGCATGCGCGACAGAGTGCTGGCGTATGCGATCCTGGGCGGGATGCCGGCGTACTTGCGGCGTTTCGACGACGGGCGGCCGCTGCTCGAGAACGTCGCGCGCGAGTGCTTCCGTCCCGAGGGATACTTGTTCGACGAGGTGCAGTTCCTGTTGCGCTCGGAGCTCTCGAACCCGGCGACGTACAACAGCATCCTGGCCGCGATCGCGCGCGGCAGCTCGAAGGTCGGTGACATCGCGCTCGAGGTCGGCGTCGATTCGACGACGGCGAACAAGTACCTGACGACCTTGCGCGAGCTCTCCCTCGTCGAGCGCGAGGTGCCGCTCACCGATCCGGATCCGTTGCGCTCGCGAAGGGGCACTTACCGCGTCGCCGACCGATTTTTGGCGTTTCACTTCCGCCACATCCAGCCTCACGCGGGGTTGGTGCACTGCGGCCGGGGCACGCGCGTGCTCGAGCAGTTCGTCGAGCCGGACATCGAGCGCTTGTACGACGAAGCGCGGGTCGATTTCGTGCTCGCGCACTTGCGCTCACAGGCATCGGACCTGGTCGGCGACGAGATCGTGGAGACGGGCCGGTTCGACGGGACGTACGTGCGCGCCGTCGCACGCACGAGCGAGGGTGCCGGGGTCGCCGCGATCGTGGTTCCGCGCAATGCCGCGGGAACACCGCTGCAGGATCGGGCCGCGCTCGAGGCCGAGGTCGCGCGCCTGCAACCCGCGTTCAACCGCGGCGTGGTGCGCCTGTCGTACGCTTTGACCGACAAGCCCGCGCGTCCGCTCGAAGTTGTGCGCGTCGCGGAGGGCAAGTTCCCGTGAGCACTGTCCAACGCGAGCACGAAGTTCGGAGAGACCGGCCGTGAGCCCGATCGACGATCGCTTCCACGAGTACTTCAGCGCGCTCGAGCGTTCGGGCAACCACGATCGTTGCTACGTGTGTCGCCGCACGCCGGCCGAAGTGAAGGCGTTCTTCGGGTTCGACGAGGACGGCATACCGTTGCGCGCTGCCGACTACGGCATCGAAGACGTCGTGTTCGAGGAAGCAGACGTGATGAGCTACCGCGGGGTGAGGCCGGTGTGCGCTGTGTGTCAGCTCAACTTCGACGCGCTGTTCCTGTTGGGAGAGCAGAGTGTGCTGCGCGATGTGATCGGCGAGATGGAGCATCAGCGCGATCACCTCTGGCCGCGGAGGGAATGAGGGTGCCTGGAACGCGCCGCGGGTATTTCCCGCGGCGCGTGCCTGGCACCCTCATTCCCTCCGACCTTGCCGGGAGAGCGGTGGGTGCCAGGCACGCTCCGTGGGAAT
>JBBQNP010000123.1:0-13355 GCA_038330085.1 Planctomycetota bacterium
CGTACTTCGCGGTCTGGATCTGCATGCGCACGCGCACGAGGGCGATCCACGTGACGAGCATTGCGAGCGGGAGCCAGCGCACGATGCGCGCCAGGATATCGACAGAGGGCCCGGGTTGCGGCTCGAGCGGACTGCGGCGAGAATTGAAGGATGCGCATCGTTCGTGCAGCCCTCACGCTCGCGCTGGTCTCGTCCTCCGTTTGCGCGTCGACCTGGACGCAAGTACAGAAGCTCGTCGCCTCCGACGGCGCGGCGGACGACAGCCTCGGCATCCAGGCTTCGATCTCCGGCGACCGCTTGATGATGGCGTCGATCTTCGCCGACATCGCCGGGCATCAAGCACAAGGTGCCGCCTACATCTGGGTGCGATCGGGCGCGACGTGGGTTCAGGAGGCCAAGTTATTCGCGAACGATGGCGCAGCAAACGACCAGTTCTCGACCGACGTCGCGCTCGACGGTGACACCGCGGTCTGTGGATCACCGCTGTCGGACGCGGTCGGCGCGAACTCGGGCGCGGTGTACGTCTACGTGCGCAGCGGATCGACGTGGACGCTGCAGCAGAAGATCGTCCCTGCCGATGCGCAGCCCGGCGACGATTTCGGCGTCGCGCTCGCGCTGCAAGGCGACACTCTCGTGATCGGCGCGGATGCCGACGACGAAGCCGGCACGAACTCGGGCTCGGCGTACGTCTTCCGCCGCACGGGCACGACGTGGAATCAGGTCGCGAAGCTGATCCCCAACGACGGACAGAACGGCGATTCGGCCGGACGCGACGTCGCGATCGACGGCAACACGGTGCTCGTCAGCGCGCACGCGGACGACGACGGCGGCTCGAATTCGGGCTCGTTCTACGCGTTCGTCGAGAACGGAGGCACGTGGTCGCAACAGTGGAAGTTCCACGCTCCCGACCCGGCGCCGATGGACAACTTCGGTCGCTCGCTCGCGATCGTGGGCGACACAGCGGTCGCGAGCGCGTTCTTGCACGACGATCTGCAGACGGATGCGGGCGCGGTGTACGTGTTCGTGCGCAGCGGCACGACGTGGACCTTGCAGCAGGAGATCGTGCCCTTCGACGCGGCCGCCGGAGAGAACTTCGGCAAGCCGGTGGCGCTCGCGCAAGATCGACTGATCGTCGGCGGCGTGCGCGACGACGACCTCGGAACCGATTCGGGATCGGTGTACGTGTACGCGCGGTACGGGACGACGTGGACGTTCGAGCAAAAGCTGCTCGCGTCGGATGGCGGGCCCGACGACATCTTCGGTTCGAGCGTTGCGGTCCAAGGCGATGTGCTGTTCGTCGGTGCTGCAAAGGACAACGCGCCGGCGATCGCATCCGGATCCGCGTACGTCTTCGAGCTCACCGATCCAGGCACGGTTTTCTGCGCGGGCGACGGCAGTGCGAGCGCGTGTCCGTGCGGCAACGCGGGAACCAGCGGTCACGGTTGCGCAAGCTCTGTTGCATTGAGCGGCGCTGCTCTGATTGCTTCGGGAGCTGCGAGCCTCGCACACGACACGCTCGTGCTGTCGGGTGCGTCGATGCCGAACGCGAGCGCCCTCTACTTCCAAGGCACGAATCAAGTAGCCGGCGGAATGGGTGTCGCGTTCGGCGACGGCTTGCGCTGCGCGGGAGGGACGGTCGTGCGCATCGCGACGAAGACGAACTTGCTCGGTGCGTCGCAGTATCCGGATGTCGGCGACGCGCTGCTCTCCGTGCGTGGCAACGTCAATTCACCCGGCCTGCGCCATTACCAGGTGTGGTATCGCAACGCCGCGACCTTCTGCACGAGCGACACGTGGAACCTCACGAACGGCTTGAACCTGACTTGGACGCCCTGACGCGTCACCACGCGTACGCTTCGGGCGCCGCACCGCCGGGACCCGGGAAGATCTGATCGAGGCGCTGCAGGCTCTCCTTGCTCATCGGGATCTCGAGCGCGCGCAACGCACCGTCGAGTTGCTGCACCGTCCGCGGCCCGATGATCGGCGCGGTCACGCCCGGTTGCGCGAGCAGCCACGCGATCGCGACGTCGGCGGGTTGCTCGCCGAGATCACGGCACAGCGCCTCCCACGACTCGAGCTTCGGGCGATTCTTCTCGACGTTGTCGCGCAATTTGTCGGTCCCGCGCCGGCCTTCCTTCACCTTCGCGAGCGAACCGGCCAGCAATCCGCCGCCGAGCGGACTCCACGGAATCACACCGACTCCGTAATGACGACACGCGGGCAACACTTCGAGTTCGATTGTCCGCGCATTCAAGTTGTAGAGGCTCTGCTCGCTCACGAGCCCCAGGAAGTTGCGCCTGCTCGCGGTCTCGCACGCGCGCGCGATGTGCCAGCCGGCGAAGTTCGAGCTGCCGACGTAGATGACCTTGCCTTGCGCGACGAGCATCTCCATCGCTTGCCAGATTTCCTCCCACGGCGCTTCGCGGTCGACGTGGTGCATCTGAAAGAGGTCGATGTGATCGGTCTGCAGACGCTTCAAGCTCGCTTCGCATGCGCGGCGGATGTGCAGCGCCGACAGCTTCGACGTGTTCGGCCAGTGACCCATCGGGTTGTAGCACTTGGTCGCGAGCACGACCTTGTCGCGGCGGCCGTCGCCCTTCGCGAGCCAGCGACCGACGATTTGCTCCGTCCAACCCTCACCGATCTTCCAACCGTACACGTCGGCCGTGTCGACGAAGTTGATGCCGTGCTCGATCGCGCGGTCGAGGATCTTGTGGCTGTCGGGCTCCGAGGTCTGCGGCCCGAAGTTCATCGTGCCGAGGCACAAGCGGCTCACCTGGAGCGCGAGGCGGCCGAGCTTGGTGTATTGCATGCGCGAAACTCCGTGTCGAAATCAGTAAGGCGAGCACTAGAGTAGCGGCATGGCCACGATCTCGTTCAAGGTCGAGCACACGCTCGGCAAGGCGGAAGCGATGCGGCGGATTCGCGCGGCTGCTGAAGAGCACAAGGACAAGGTCGCCGGGTTCGCGAATGACGTGCAGTGGAGTCCGGATGGTGCGCATGTCGACGGCAAGGGTTTCAGCGGCGACCTCCGCGTCAATGAACGCGACGTGACGATCGAAGCCGATCTCGGTTTCCCCGCGAGCTTGATGCCGATGAAGATCCAGCGCGAAGCAGAGAGCTGGCTCGGCAAACAACTCGGGACGTGAGCGGGTGGTGCCCGGCGCCGATAGCCGGTATACCCGGCGATCGGTGCCTGGCACCGCGCGCCCGATCGTCAGCCGGCTCGGTGGCCTGACCAGCCGAGTCGTTCGACGTCGGAGATCCGGACGCCAACAGACTGTCGGTGCGGCGATCCGAGCCAGGCACCCATCGCCGGGAATACTGGCGACGGGAGCCAGGCACGGACCGCTTCCGTCGCTTGCACGGGGCGTTCGCAAGGTGCAGCGTAACGTTGCCCCATGCCGCGCCATCTCGAGCAGAACCAACCGGGCGTTCCGCCGCGCAGCGTCCTTTCGCAACTCGGCCTCGCGCTGCGCGTTTCCTTGCGCAACTACGGCGCGAAGGACCTCAAGACCGACATCCTCGCCGGCCTCGTCGTCGGAATCGTCGCACTCCCGCTCGCGATGGCGCTCGCAATCGCATCCGGAGTGCCGCCGCAGTACGGGCTCTACACCTCGATCATCGCCGGCACTCTGATCGCCACACTCGGCGGCTCGCGCGTGAGCGTGAGCGGACCGACCGCGGCGTTCGTCGTCCTGCTCGTGCCGATCTCGGCGCACTACGGCCTCGCCGGTCTCGCCGTCGCATCGCTCATGGCGGGGCTCATCCTGTTCGTGCTCGGCATCGCGCGCCTCGGAAGCCTGATCAAGTTCATCCCCTACCCGGTGACGACCGGTTTCACCGCGGGCATCGGCGTCGTCATCGCGGGACTGCAAATCAAGGACTTCCTCGGCCTGAAGCCGGCGTCGAACCCCGAACACTTCACCGAGCGCATGGTCGAGTACGCGCGCGCGCTGCCGACGATCCAGCCGTGGGAGCTCGCCATCGGCGCGTTCACGCTCGCAATGCTCCTCGTGTGGCCGCGCATCACGAAGCGCTTGCCTTCTCCGCTCGTCGCGATCGGCGCCGCCGCGATCGTCGCGTACTGGCTCTCGCGGACCGTGCCCGGATTCCAAGTGGCGACGATCGGCACGCGCTTCGGCGGAATCCCGCGCACGTTGCCGCACTTCGATCTGCCCTGGAACTTGCCTGGACCCGACGGACACCCGTTCGAGATGTCGTTGCAGACCCTGCGCGAGCTGATGAAGCCCGCGGTCGCGATCGCCGCGCTCGGCGCGATCGAGTCCCTCTTGTGCGCGGTCGTCGCCGACGGGATGGCAGGCACGAAGCACGACTCCGACGTCGAGCTCGCCGCCCAGGGCATCGGCAACATGGTGGCGCCCTTCTTCGGCGGGTTCGCTGCGACGGGCGCGATCGCGCGCACTGCGACGGGCATACGCGCCGGTGCGCGGTCACCGGTTTCGGCGTTGACGCACTCGGCCTTCGTGCTGGTTGCCGTGCTTGCGCTTGCGCCGTTGCTCGCGTGGCTGCCGATGTCGGCGCTGGCTGCGTTGCTGCTGCTCGTCGCGTGGAACATGAGCGAAGCGCGTCACTTCGTGCACATTCTCAAGGTCGCGCCCAAGAGCGACGTCGCGGTGCTCTTGACGTGCTTCTTCCTGACGGTGATCTTCGACATGACGATCTCCGTCACGGCCGGAATCGTGCTCGCAGCGTTGCTGTTCATGCGGCGCATGTCCGACATGTTCCACGCCGAGCTCGACGATTCGCACCCGGCGCGCACGAGCGATCCTGGTCTCGCCGGCGTCGTCGTCTACACGATCCGCGGTCCGCTCTTCTTCGGCGCGGCCGAGAAAGCGGCCAGCACGCTTGCACGCGTGAGCGGGACGACGCAAGCCGTGATCTTGCAGATGGACGACGTACCCGTGATGGACATCAGCGGCCTGGTTGCCCTCGAGTCCGCGATCCAGCGCTTGCACAAGGCCGGCATCTTCGTCGCGATCGCCGGCGTGCAGCCTCAGCCGCGCAACGTGCTCGCGAAGGGCGGGATCCGATCCGATTCATCGCGATTGGCCATATGCGACACGGATGAGGCGGCGATCGAAGCGGTGCGCAGGCATCTGGAGCTGCCGATCGCAAGTGCAGTGGTCAGTTCGACGTCGAAGCCCGCCTAGGGAATCGCGAAGTGATGCAGGAGCTCTCGATCCGGATCCAACGCGAGCAGCTCCCGACCGTCGACCGAGAAGCCCCACGCGCGGACGGCCCCGTCGACTTCACTGCGAAATCAAGACGCTCTCCAACCGTGACGAGGATGCAACGCGCTGGACGCTCGGACGGCTGATCCCAGTTCGAATCCGGTGCGCCCGAGCGGGCACGAAGCGGCTTCGATCAGCCCTTTTCGGTGGGCGAGTGCGCTCAGGGTCCTAGCGCGATCGTGCGATCACCGAACACGGCCTTGTCGAGGCCGGCCATCGGCTCATTCGTCCACTTCACGCGCAGCTTCAGCGACGTCACCCCGTCGGGCACGCGGAACACGAGATCGGACGACGTGAAATCCCCGGCGCGGATCTTTGCGGGCGCTGTGATCGCGTGCGTCTCCGCGGAGAGCGCGCGCGTCGCGTCCTCGTCCACCGTGTACGTGTGACCGACTTCGTCTTCGAGCACGGCGCGGTGATTCGACATGTCGTAGTCGACGCGGCGCGCGTGGTTCTCAACTTCGAAGCGCCCGATCGTGAACGAGTTGCCGGCGCCGGCTTCCACGCGCGCATCAGCGGCACCGACCTCGCGCGCGACGCGCACCGAACGCACGCGGAAGCCGAAGTCGTCGTAGACGAGCTCTTGGCCGATCGCGAGGCGTTGATCGTGACGCACCAACAGCCACAGCGTGAGCGCGCCGCACACTGCGATCAACAAGCCCAGGATCCCCCAGGCGAGCCAATTCCGCTTCGTCGTCACATGGCGTCCCTCGTGGACACCGGGCTCGGCTTCGTGACTACGTCGGCGACGGGCGATCCGCTCTTCGCAATCAACGCATCATCCTCTTCCACCTGACCGAACCGCCGATCGCGCTTGCGATACTCGGCGACGGCTTGCTCGAGATCAGCGACGCCGAAGTCGGGCCACAGGCACGGGCTGAATACGAGCTCGGCGTACGCGCACTCCCACAACAGGAAGTCCGACAAGCGCTGCTCGCCACCGCTGCGCACCAACAGGTCCACGTCGTGCGCTTGCGCGCCGGCGTGCATCGCTTGCGAGAGCACGCGACCGAACCCTTCGCGCCCGCCTTCGAGCGCCACGCCGACGTGGAACGCGCGCGCGGCGTTCACGATCGCATCACGCGCGCTGTAGTCGATCGCGATCCGCAAGTGCAGCACGCGACCGTGTGCGGTCATCTCCTCGGCGCGCTCGACGGCTTCGAGCGTCGCATTCGGAAAGCGATCACGCCGACCGATCACCGACACGCGTACACCTTCCTCGATGCACATGTCGACGCGCGCATCGAGCCACAGCTTCACGAGATCGAGGATCGCTGCGACTTCCTCGGCGGGACGATTCCAGTTGTCGCTCGACAACGCGAACAAGGTCAACCGCTCGATCCCCATGCTCGGCGCAGCGCGCACGAGCGGCTCGACGGCCGCCGCGCCGGCCGCGTGACCGGCTCGACGCGGCAGGCCGCGTGCCTGGGCCCAACGTCCATTACCGTCCATGATGACGGCGACGTGCAGCCCTACCCCACACCCTTCACTTCTCTCCATGAAACGGCGCTCCTTGCGCCGATCCACTGCGAATGGATTTGCGAGCTAGTCGCGCTCGCGCACGACGCGAATGAGAGTTTCCATGTGCTCGAGGTAGCGCTCGAGCGCGCGCCGGCCGGATGCCGACAGCCGGTATTCCGTCTTCGGCATGCGACCTTCGAAGGTCTTCGTGCACGTGACGAGCTCGGCTTCCTCGAGCTTGCGTGCGTGCACCGACAGGTTGCCGTCGGTCGCTCCCAACAGGTCTTTCAGCTCGTTGAACGCGAGCTTCTCGTGCACCGCGAGCGCGCTCACGATCGCGAGGCGAACGCGCTCGTGGATCAAGCGGTCGGATTCGACGCCGCCGCCGCGCGTCGACAGTCCGCGCAAGGCGTGCATCGGTCCTTTGGTCGTTTTCGTCACTCTTGCGGAGGCCTTGTTCTTCTTGTCAGACATCGCGGTCCCTCGCGATCCAGATCCCGAACACCACGTGGAGCAGACCGAACCCGAGCGCCATGCACACGTCTCCGGCGAGATGCTTGTCGGGTGCGAACACTACGCCGAGCAACGCGAGCGCACCGACGAGCATGAACGCGAGGCCCATCGAACGCACCGCGCGGATCGAGTGCGCGCCGGCGCCGACGACGGCGGTGCCGTAGCACAAGAGCCAGACTGCCGGCAGCAACTCGATCGGACCGATCTGGCGCAGCACGATCGTGAGCAGACCGCCGGTGATCAGGCCTGGCGCGAGAGCTTTGGCGAAGCGCGAACCCGCGCCGGTGAAGAGCGAAACGCCCTCGAATCGCGCTTTGCGCAACATCTCGAACGCACCGATCGAAGTGCCGACGGCCGCGGCGAGCGCCCAGACCATGAACCATCGCGACGGTGTCGCGGCGCTGAGCGCGAAGGGCGTCGCAGCGAGTGCGACGAAGCCCATGCGCATGCCGCCCCAGCCGGGAACGGCGCGGTAAGAAGCAGTGCGCTCCATCGTGGCGCGGATGAAGCCCAGGTCGTCGAGCGCGCGCTCGCGCATCGATGCTGGGCGGAGCGAGTGGATGGTGGCCACGCGTTCCACGGCGGTAGTTTCGAGCTCGGTGTCCCTCATGATGGCTCAAGTCTCCCCCTCTGCAGGCAATCCGTCAAGTGCTTTGCAATGCAAAGCGGGCTCTCCCTGCCGAGTTCCGATCTCTACGCGGACCGAGCGGGGGGCGGGTGCCTGGCGCCGGTAGCCGGCATTCCCGGCGACCGGTGCTTGGCACCGCCTCGCGACCCCGGCAATCGAGTGGGCTTCCGGATGCAGGCTCCGCCGTCCAGTGTCGACAACGGAGGCTGACTCCGTATCCGCGCGTCGCGATGCGACCCTCGTGCGGGTTGACGCCCAGAATTGTCCGCCCGATCAAAGGCACAGCGCTCGGTGTCGTCGCTCACGATGGAAACTTTGCTTCGATCAGGCGGAGAGTCCGATCATCGGCGACCCGGCTGTTGCTCTCCGAGGACAACAGACAGTTGGCATATGGACACCGGTCCGGAATGATCATTCGGTGCCAGGCACCCATCGCCGGGAATACCGGCGACGGGCGCCAGGCACCAGACGATCCGGCGCCGCTCGGTGCCCGCGTCGGGTTGCTGATTGCGCGCGAACCGCACCAGTGTCTTCATGAACGCACTCCCCATCCTCGTCGGCGCGCTGTGCGTCATCGCGATCGCGTACCGGTACTACTCGGCGTTCCTAGCGGCGAAGGTGTTGACGCTCGACGATCTCGCGCAGGTTCCTTCGAAGACGCACGCGGACGGACACAACTTCGTCGCGACCAACAAGTACGTCTTGTTCGGTCACCACTTCGCGGCCATCTCGGGTGCGGGCCCTCTCATCGGGCCCGTTCTCGCGGCGCAGTTCGGCTACCTGCCGGGACTGTTGTGGCTCGTGATCGGCGTCACGCTCGGTGGAGCGGTCCAGGATTTCATGATCCTCGTCGCGAGCGTGCGTCGCGGCGGCAAGTCGCTCGCGGAGATCGCGCTGTCGGAGATCTCGCCCCTGTCGGGCTTCGTCGCAGGCGTCGCGATCCTGTTCATCGTCGTCATCGCGATCGCGGGCCTCGGGCTCGTCGTCGTCAACGCGCTCGCGGAATCGCCGTGGGGCACGTTCACCGTCGCGGTCACCATCCCGCTCGCGCTGTTCATGGGCTGGTACATGTACCGATGGCGGAAAGGGCGCATAGGCGAAGCGAGCGCGATCGGCGTCGTGTGCCTGCTCGCGGCAGTTTGGGTCGGCGGAAGGCTGGCCGACTCGTCGCTCGCGTCCACGTTCACGCTCGAGCGTCACACGTTGATCCTGTGGATGGCGGCATACGGTTTCATCGCCAGCGTCTTGCCCGTGTGGATGCTCTTGTGCCCACGCGATTACCTGTCGAGCTGGCTCAAGATCGGCACGGTGGCGTTCCTCATCGCGGGCGTCCTCATCGTCAACCCGCACCTGCAGATGCCAGCTTTCACGCCGTTCGTCTCGGGCGGCGGACCGATCGTGCCGGGCAAAGTGTTCCCCTTCGTGTTCATCACGATCGCGTGCGGAGCGATCTCCGGTTTTCACGCGCTCATCTCGTCGGGCACGACGCCCAAGATGATCTCGAAGGAAACCGACTGCCGCATGATCGGATACGGCGCGATGTTGATGGAAGGTGTCGTCGGCATCGTCGCGCTCGTCGCTGCGACTTCGCTCTTCCCCGGCGACTTCTTCGCGATCAACACGCAGCAAGCGACGCCCGAACAGCGCACGCGCTACGAAGCGATGGTCGACGAACACGGGCGCGCCGGCTTCGACTTGAGCACCCACGAGCTCGATCGGTTGGAGAACGAGTCGGGCGAAACGCACTTGCGCGGACGCACGGGCGGCGCGGTCACGCTTGCGATCGGCATCGCCAAGATCTTCGACGGCGTGCCCGGACTGCGCGGGTGGATGAAGTACTGGTACCACTTCGCGATCATGTTCGAGGCGCTGTTCATCCTCACGACGATCGACACGGGCACGCGCGTTGGACGCTTCTTGTTGGGTGAGTTCCTTGGACGAAGAGCCGACGCGCGTTTCGCGCGACACGACTGGTTGCCGGGCTCGCTCGCAACGACGGGGCTGATCGTCGTCGGCTGGAGCGCGCTCATCTGGCAGGCCTCGGTCTCCACCATCTGGCCCATGTTCGGCGTGGCCAACCAGCTCCTGGCCTCGGTCGCTTTGTGCGTTGCGACCACCATCTTGTTCAACGCGGGAAAAGGCCGTTTTGCGTGGACCACACTGCTTCCTCTCTCGTTTGTGGCAACGACTACGTTGACGGCCGGATTCCTCTCCATCCGCGACAACTTCCTGCCGATGACCCAGGTCGAGGCCACGCACACTCGCGGCTGGATCAACACTTGCTTGACCGCGACGTTGATGCTTGCAGCCGTCGTAGTGCTTGGTGACTCACTGCGGCGATGGACCACCACGCGCCGGACACCTGGGCACGAGACCGAACCGATCGAGACTTCCTGAATTGCACGGGCAGGATTAGGGTGCACGGCCGCGCGCGGCCTCGATCCCCGCAGGACGTGCGCAAGAATGGGCAGAAACTCATGGATGCGATGAAGAAGTTCACCTCGATCCGACTTGGCAGCGCGGCGCTCGTCCTCGCGAGCGTCCTGCTCGGTGGTTGCGCCAAGGTGGACGACACCGGCAACGGGAACGGCGGCGGTGGCGGAGCCATGGGTCCCGTGACCGTCGCGATCACAGACCTCGCTTCGGACGAGATCGTGGCGTGCACGATCCAAATCTCGAGCGTCCACCTCATCGCGCTCAACGGCACGAACGTGTCCGTGCTGACTTCGCCGGTGCGCGTGGACATCGCGTCGTTGTCGAGCGTGTCGCAGGTCATCGCGTCCGTCAACGTCCCGGCGGGGCTGTATACGCAAGCGAACATCACGGTCGATCTCGGCGGCGCTGCGTGCTTCCTCGTCGGACACGGATCGCAGGCCTCGATCGTCGGCACCGACGGCTTACCGATCACCGGGAGCTATCAGTTGCCGCTCGAGCTCGATGCTCCGTTGAACGTCACGGTCAACGGGAACCAACTCGTCGAACTGGACTTCGACCTCGACCAGTCGTTCGTCGTCGACCTGCCCGGCAACACGGTGCAACTCGAGCCCGCGTTCCTCCTGCGCGTGAACTCGACGACGCCCAAGCCGCTGCTCGTCCATGGCACGTTGACGAGCGTGAACACCGGGACCTCGACGTTCGTCGGCTCGATCGCTTCGATCGGCGGCACGTCGATTTCGTCCCCCGTCTTTCACTCCAGCCCAACCACTGTCTTCCAGATCGACGGTGCGGCATCGACGGGCTCGGCTGGACTGACTGCTCTCAGCTTGCTCGGACCGGGTGCGGGCATCGAATGCCTTGGCTCCGTGTCCGCCTCGTCGACCAAGATCGAAGTCACCAGCTGTCTGGCCGGTGCCGGCACGTTCGACGGCGGAAGCGACAGCGTCGAGGGGCACATCGTCGACCGCACGGGCGCACCCGGTGCAGACGCGATGCTCACGGTCCTGGGTTTCAGCGACAACGCCGCTCACGACACGCAGGTTTTCGCGACGCCGTTCATCGTGAACGTCAACTTCGCGAACACGAAGGTCGTGCGTGTGGGGTCGAGCACGATGTACGGCACGAACGACCTGAACGTCGGCCAGCGCGTGCGCATCTACGGCGCGCTTTCGGGCACGACGCTCGATGCGACGGCGGCGACGAGCGTGGCCGTCCTCGAACCGACGAGCATCTTCGGCGTTGCGAACGGTCCCGTGGCGGGCTCGACGCTCTCCGTGGACGTCACCTTCGTCGACGAGCTACCGGTCAACGTGTTCGCTTGGGGCGACGGTGGTTCGACCCCGCCGGATCCGACCCTCTTCCTGGCCAACGTCGGCGCACTCGGCAACGGTCAAGCCATCGTGCCGACTTCGAATGTCGCTGTGCGCGGCTTCTTCAGCGCGGTCAACGATCCCGGTCCCGATCTGGTGGCGAGCGCTCTCTCCAACGTGGATACCGGCGACGCGGAGGTCTTCGTGCGCAACGATCCCACTGCGGGCGTAGGGATTGCCGTCGCCGTGACGACGACCACGACCGTGATCACGCTGACGATCTCGGGCACGCTGGCGAGCGGCGAAGTCGCGATCATCGATCGCGGTCACGCCGGCTCGATTCCGCTGCCGACGTCGCCCGCCCCCAAGCTGGCGCGGGTTGCCGGGACGGGCGCGTACTCGTTGCGCGATCGCAGCACGGGCGCGATTCAGGTGTACACGCACTTCTCCGACTTCGCGAGCGCGGTGGGTAGCACCCTCCTGCAGGGCGCGACGCTGGTTCAGATCGCAGGCCGCGGCACCTACAACGCGGGCACGAACACGATCGACGCGGACAGCGCGACCGCCGTCATCCAGTGAACGACGCCCCGTTCGTCACGTCTCCGGATCGCCATTGACGACGCGGGCGCGGACGAGCGACGCGACGATCGCGACACCGAGGATCGCCATCACGATGCCGAGGGACCACGAGACAGGGATCGCGTATTTTTCCGGCAGCATCATCTTCCCGCCGATGAAGATGAGCACACCCGCCAGCCCGTGCTCCAGGTAATGGAGCCAGCGCATGAGCCCGCCGACCGCGAAGAACAGCGAGCGCAGCCCGAGGATCGCGAAGATGTTCGACGTGTAGACGACGAACATGTTCTGGGAGATGCCCAGCGCCGCGGGCACCGAATCGACGGCGAAGAGAACGTCCGTCGTCTCCACGACGAGCAGCGCGAGGAAGAGCGGCGTGGCCGCGCGCCGACCGTTCACGCGCGTGAAGAAGTGCGATCCCACGAGTTGGTCGGTGATGGGCAGGATGCGGCGCGCGTAGCGCAGAACGAGGTTGTTCTCCGGCTTCAGCTCGTCGTCCTCGCGTCGCAGAGCCAGCTTGATGCCCGTCACGATCAAGACCGCGCCGAGCACGTACATCGTCCACTGGAAACGGTTGAGCGCGGCGATCCCCACCGCCAGGAACAGCGCCCGCATGACCATGGCGCCGAGGACACCCCACAAGAGCACGCGATGTTGCGTCCACTCCGGTAGGGCGAAGTACTTGAAGATGACCAGGAACACGAAGATGTTGTCGACGGACAGCGCGTACTCGGTCACGTAGCACGTCAGAAACTCGACGGACGGCGGAGACCCCGAGGCGCTGCGCGTCGGATCGACGAACAGGCGGATGAGCACGTCGAACGCCAGCGCTACCGAAACCCACAGGCCGGTGAAGCCGAGTGCTCGGCGGATCGAGACGGGTTGCTCGCGCTTGTGCAGGACGCCGAGGTCGAGCACGAGCCCACCTGCGACGATCACGCCGAACACCACCCATAGAACCCACATTTCCATGGGAGATCAGGCGTAGATCAGGAGGCGAATGCCGGGCGGCATCCGCTTCGTCAGGCCCGCGAGCACGTGCCCGCGCAGCAAGTGGTAGATCGAGCTGCGCTGGCTCACGCCGATCATGATCGCTGTCACGCCGATTGCTTCGGCCGCGCGCAGGATGCCTTCGACCGCGTTGTACGAGATGGTCCACACGGGGATGAGCGTCAG
>JBBQNP010000124.1:0-13311 GCA_038330085.1 Planctomycetota bacterium
CGCCAAGAGCGGTGAGGAGCTCTCGTGCGCTGATCGAGCCGAACTTGCTCACGCGCTCGATCGTTTCACGCGCACACGCTGATCACAAGCGGAAGGTGCCTGGCGCCGTACGCCGGTATTCCCGGCGTTCGGTGCCTGGCACCGCCCGCTCGCTCCGCTCCAAAGACATGCCACGATCACCGGTCCGACCGTCGCTCCGGGATCAGGTTGGCGCGCGGTGCCAGGCACCAATCGCCGGGAATACCGGCTATCGGCGCCAGGCACCTGCGCGGGCACACGCTCTCACGGACAGAATCGCACGAGCCGCGCGTCGGACAGGTTGAACCCCGCTCCCCCACCGGCCGGATTGCGATACCAGATCTGGAAGCGTCGATCGGCTCCGGGCGGGATCGCGCCCATGCTCAGGTCGAGTTGCTGGATCACGCTGCCCAGCAAGTCCGCGTGCAGGATGCCGAGGCGCGTGATCGTGCCGCCGACGCAGCGGAACCCGTTGCCGAACGGCACTTGCGTCGCGTTGGCTCCGTAGAAGAAGAGCCCTGCCGTGTTCGCCGGCAGCCCGCTCGCCATCAAGTAGAAGTTGTTCGCCGCGATCGACAGCGATCCCGCGCTGTCGATGATCGCTCCCGGTCCCACCGAGTTCGGAGACGTGACGCAGTAGTTCGAAGCGAAGCACTCGCACTCGTCGGGGATCCCGTTGCCGTTCGCGTCGAACGAAGTGCCGTGCGCGATGTCGGTCGTGTCCGCGATGCCGTTCCCGTTGCAGTCGACGACAGGCAGCCGCAGGTCCATGAACACCGGCCGGTGGTCGGATGCGGTCGAAGTGATGCTCGTGATGCTGCCGAGGTAGCCCTGGCACTCCGGCGGTTGCGCGGCGGCCGGCGTCGAGCCGCTGATGAAGATCGTCGACAGGCGGAAGGTTGCGATGCTGTCCTGGAAGGCCAGGTAGTCGAGCTTGCCGCCCGAGCTGTGGCTCGCGTCGCTGCCCGTGAAGAAGTTGAGCGCGCCGTCGGTCGTCATGTCGGTGCCGTCGCGATCCGTTCCGTCGCTCGTGCCGCCGACGGTCGCCGCCTGCGACAACCAATCGGCCGGACCGCGAACCGCTCCGTTGGCGAGCTCGTCCTCGTTCCAGTCGCCGCCCAGCACGACCGCAGTGTGCGTGTCGAGCACGCTCGTGGCTGCCGGAACGTCCGCGATCTTGTTGTTCGGATCGGGGACGTTGCCGCCGTTGCCGTTGAACCAGTAGCGCACGACGTACGACACGTTCTGTGCGGCCCGGATGCGCGTGTCGTGATCGCTCGTCTGTCCGCCCGACTTCAAGTGCGCACCGCCGACGACGAGGTTGCCCTGGTACGTGGCGTTGGGCAGGTCGATCTCCGTGAACGCGAACCCGCGCAGTTGTCCGTCGCCACCGGGAGCCCACGCGTCCGCGGTGACGGTCGGGATGTCGGAGATCGTGCTCTTTCCATCTCCGTTCAGGTCGGCGAACGGATAGCGCGAGAGGATGACGTTGCGGTTGTAGCCGTCGGTCTCGCTCGACACGAACACGTACGGCAGGTCGTAGGCCGGCGCGTACTTCTGCACCCACGCCGTGACCGCGCTGCTCCCGTGAAAGGTGTCGACGCCGCCGTGCAGGAAGTTTCCGATCACCGTCGTGAGCGTCGCGACGCTGTCGACGCCGGTGCCGGTGCCCTCGCCCGTGTTGTCGGCGCACTCCAGCAGGATGAGCACGTCCGGCTTGAACGAGGCGACGAGGCGCGCGCACGCGCACCAGTCGTTGACGCCTTCGACCTTGGTGTTCGAGGAGCAGATCGCGTCCTCGATGTTGTACGTCATCACGCGCAGGTCGGCGGGGTCGACCTTGCCCCACTGACCCGCGGGCGGGTTCCACTGGGCGGACGCGGAGGAACACACGAGCGCGCCGCATGCAGCGACGGCGAAGATCTTGGAGAGGGTCATGGGATCACGAAGGGAGAGAGCGCGGCGCATCAACCCTCACCGCGCGGGGCTTTCCGGTCAAGGGCCGAACCGTTCTTTGCGCCCTATGCATCGCTTCCCGGTCCGCCTCGGGGTCAGCCGACAATTTGTCTGCCCGATCAAAGACTCTCGCGGCACGGTCCAGACCGGTTCGTCTCGAGCTCGGCGGTGCTGTCAGGCCGCGATCAGCCGAACACGATGCCCTGGGCAAGCGGCAGCTCGCGCGACCAGTTGATCGTGTTCGTCTGCCGGCGCATGTAAGACTTCCATGCGTCGGATCCCGACTCGCGGCCTCCGCCGGTTTCCTTCTCGCCGCCGAACGCGCCGCCGATCTCGGCGCCGCTCGTGCCGATGTTGACGTTGGCGATGCCGCAGTCGCTGCCCGTCGCAGACAAGAACCTCTCCGCGTTGCGCACGTCCTGCGTGAAGATCGCGGACGACAAGCCTTGGGGCACGGCGTTGTGCTTCGCGATCGCGTCCTCGAGGCCGTCGAACTTGATCACGTACAGAATCGGCGCGAACGTCTCGTGCTGCACGCTGGCGTACTGGTTCTGCGCGACGACGATCGCGGGCTTGACGAAGTGACCGTCGGCGAGCTTGCCCTTCATCTTCAAAGGCGTACCTCCGGCGATCACCTTGCCGCCCTCCGCGCGCACGCGCTCGAGCGCCACGCGCATCGAGTCGACGGCTGCGGCGTCGATCAGCGGGCCGCACAACGTGCCCTTCGCCAACGGATCACCGATCTTGATGCCCTGGTACGCCTTCAACAACCGCCGCTCGACCAAGCCTGCGATCTTCTTGTGCACGAGCACGCGCCGCGTCGACGTGCAGCGTTGTCCAGCGGTACCGACGGCGCCGAACAGGATCGCCGGGAGCGCGAGGTTGAGGTCCGCATCCTCCATCAGCACGATCGCATTGTTGCCGCCGCACTCGAGGATGGCCTTGCCGTAGCGCGCGGCGAGCTTGGCTGCGACCGAGCGTCCGACCTGCGAGCTGCCGGTGAACGACACGAGCGGCAAGCGCGTGTCCTCGACCATGCGCGTGCCGACCTCTTCGTTGCCGCCGATCACGAGCGACACGAGCGCGCCGAAACCGTCGGGCTCCAGCACCGACCGCGCTGCATTCGTCATCGCGATCGCGGTCAGCGGCGCCTTCGGCGACGGCTTCCAGATGCACGCGTCGCCGCACACGAGAGCGAGCATCGAGTTCCAAGCCCACACCGCCGCCGGAAAGTTGAACGCGCTGATGATCCCGATCGGTCCGAGCGGATGCCATTGTTCGCGCATCGAGTGCAGCGGCCGCTCGCTGTGCATCGACAAACCGTAGAGCTGCCGCGACAAACCCGTCGCGAAGTCGGCGATGTCGATCGCCTCCTGAATCTCGCCGAGACCTTCCTGCAGGATCTTGCCCGTCTCGGTCGTCACCAGGCGGCCCAGCTCCTCCTTGTGCTCGCGGAAGGCGTTGCCGATCCGCCGCACGTAGTCGCCGCGCACGGGAGCGGGTACGTTGCGCCAGCGCTCGAACGCCGACTGAGCGGCCTTCACGCACGCGTCGTAGTCGGCCGCCGTCGCTTGACGCACCGAACCGATCACCGCTCCGGTCGCGGGGTTCGTGCTTTCGAGCAGCGCGCCGCCCGTCTTGCGCCACGCTCCGTCGTAGGCGCCGGAGTGTTCCTTCTTGATCCCGAGTGCTTTCATATTCGGCATGAGGGCCGACAGGATACGCGCGGATGCGTCCGGCGCTACCGGTTCCGTCCGCGTCTGCGCGAGATCGCTCGCATGGGACACCGCTCGAAGGACGGGATCGACCGCGCTCCGCACATGCACAACGTGTCAGTTCGAGGATGGGTTCCCGAAAACTCCTCGCGCGGGATCTGACGCATTCCGCGGTCCTTGGATAGTTTCGACGGCTGCTTCGATGTGAGCCCCTGCCGCTCGGAGGGCGGGTAGCCCGTCTGCCGCCCCCTCCATTCGTCCACGCATCTTCCCAACTACCTCGTTCAGGCCAACGATCTCGATCAGGACCTTCAGAACCATCTCATGAACACAGCGAAACTCATCACCCTCGGAACCGTGCTGACTGCCCTTTGCGCGACCAGCTTTGCGCTACAAAGCAACAAGCCCGACCTCGCTCCGCCCGGCACGAAGGAAGCGGCACATGAGCGCATGCGCGACCTGCAACAAGGGATCGCGGACCTGCGCTCTCGGTTCGGCAGCGAGCGTCAGATCGCTGAGCTCACGCACGAACTCGATGCGATCAGTGCGGGCCTCGGCGGCGACCTTCCGGTTCGGGTTGCTGGATCGGGTGCGACCCCGCCCGCGCTCCCGCCGGCTCCCCTCGTGCCGACTGCGTGCAACGGCGTCGTGCCGCTCACGTCGAACTTCTCCGGGACGAGCGGACCGATCACGCCCCCCACGGCCTACCAAGGCGTCACGTTCACGACCGTCGTCTCGGGCGCGGGTCCCTACCTGTGGGACCTGAACCTGAACACGAACATCACGCACACGGCGACGGGCGACCTCGACATCACGCTGACGTCCCCCACGGGAACGGTCGTGGTCATCTCCACCGACAACGGCGGGACCTTCGACAACAACTTCGCGGGCACGGTGTTCGACGACAACGCCAACGATGCGGTCACCGACCACGTGTTCACCAACCTGGTCACGGCGACACCGCTCTCGGCGGAAGGGCGGCTCACGGCCTTCCGCGGTGAGAACCCGAACGGCACGTGGACGCTGTCGATCTACGACGACACGACCACCAACAGCGGCACGCTGAACTCGTGGTCGCTCGACGTCAACACGCTGACGTCGGCGCCGGTGACGAGCACGGCGAACTTCACCCGCACGCCCGGCTTGGTGGTCGGACCGGGGATCAGCACGGTCTCGGACATGGTCACGGTCTCCGCCGTCCCGACCTACCTCGAGAAGGTCACGCTGTACCTGGAGCTGCCCCACACGTTCGGCGCCGATCTCGACATCACGCTGACGTCTCCCGCCGGGACCGTCGTCACCGTCACCACCGACAACGGCGGTGCCAACGACAACGTGTTCGTGGGAACCCTGTTCGATCCGGGTGTGGCGGACTCGGTCACCGATCACGTCTACACGAACCTCGTGACGGCGACACCGCTCTCACCCGAAGGATCGTTCGACAACTTCCTGGGCCAGAACCCGAACGGGACGTGGACCTTGACGGTCACCGACGATGCTGGCGGAGACCAGGGCACGCTCGTGCGCTGGGATCTCAACGTCACCACGTCGGCGCCGGTGAGCCCGTCCGCTTCGACGAACCACGCCGGCATGACAGGTGCGATCCCCGACTTCAACAGCGGCGTGGTCGTCGTCCCCACGCTCTACACGGCGACGGTTTCCGGCATGGGCGCTTCGTTGTGGGACGTCGACCTCACGACGTTCATCACGCACACGAGCTCGGCCGACATCGATATGACGCTGACCTCGCCCGGCGGGACGACCGTGGTCATCTCCACCGACAACGGCGGGACATTCGACGACGTGTTCAACGGCACGCTGTGGGACGACAACGCCAACGATGCGGTCACCGATCACGTCTTCACGAACGCCGTGCTCGCCACGCCGCTCTCTCCCGAAGGGCGCCTGGCTGCCTTCCGTGGCGAAAACCCCAACGGCGTATGGACGCTGTCGGTTTCGGATGACGCTGCGCTCGACAACGGCACCCTGAACAGTTGGACGCTGGGCGTCAGCTCGATCCCCGCGACCCCCGGCACGACGACGACGAACGTCACGCGCTCGCCGGGCATCCCGATCCCCGATGTCATGACCACGATCGACACGATGCCCGTGAGCGGGCTGGGCCTGAACATCGAGAAGGTGACGCTCTACGTCGAGATCCTCCACACGTTCGCGTCGGACCTCGACATCACGCTCACCTCGCCCGCGGGAACGATCGTGACGGTCACCACGGACAACGGTGCCGGGAACGACAACGTGTACAACGGAACGACGTTCGACCCGGATGCGCTCGACACGGTCACGGACCACGTGTTCGCGAACCTCGTCGTCGCGACGCCGCTCTCGCCCGAGGGATCGTTCGACAACTACCTGGGTCAGAACCCGAACGGGAATTGGACGTTGACGATCGTCGACGATCTGGGCGGCGATTTCGGCACGCTCGTGCGCTGGGATCTCAACCTGACCACGTGCGGCGGCGGAACGCCGACCATCGCCTACTGCTCCGGCGACGGCTCGGGCACTGCGTGTCCGTGCGGCAACTCCGGCGCGGCGGGCAACGGCTGCGCGAGCTCGGTCAGCGCGGCCGGCGCGAACCTCGCGGGCAGCGGCCTCGCGAGCCTCTCGTCCGACACCTTCGTACTGACCGGTTCGCTGATGCCGAGCAGCTCGGCGCTCTACTTCCAAGGCACGACGCGGACCGCAGCAGGACTCGGCGCCGTCTTCGGAGACGGCCTGCGCTGCGCGAGCGGCAGCGTCATCCGCTTGAAGACGAAGACGAACGTGGCCGGCACTTCGTCCTATCCTGCAGCGGGCGACACGCCGATCTCCATCAAGGGCGCGAACGTCGCGGGCGGCGTGCGCGACTACCAGGTGTGGTACCGCAACGCGGCCGCGTTCTGCACACCTTCGACGTTCAACCTGACGAACGGCGTGGAGACCACGTGGATCCCGTGAGCTGAATGGACGCGTGGGCAATCAGGCCCGCGTAGCAACACAGCGAGGCTGGCCGTACCGACGGCCAGCCTTGCTGCACATTCCGAGGTCGGCTCCGCGATCGGGCCGGTCCAAAACGGGGCGGAGCGGTTTGCGTGCACGGACACAGCGCTTGGTCCTCGACGCGCCCCTCCACGCTCGTGCGGATCGAGTAGCCTGGATCAGCCCACGCGCCGGGTCGTTCCGCCGCGGCGGCGTTGCCCCATCCCTTCGAGGTCAGTGCCCATGTGTTCCCCCCACACAGTGTCGTCGTCGATCCGCGCTCGCTCGTCCCGCTTCGTGTGTGTCGCTCTGCTTCTCGGAGCCGCCGCCGGCCGGGCGTCCGCGCAATCGGTTCTCGTCGACTTCGAGCAGTTGGCGACCGCACCGTGCACGTTCGATATGACGACTGCGCTGCACGACGAGCTCGCCTCGCTCGGCATTCACTTCTCCGGTCCGACGACCCTTGACGGGGGCGGCGTGCTCGACCAGTGCGGCACCTTCGTCGTCAACGCCCACAGCGGCATCAAGTTCCTTGCGTTCAACACCACCGGGGGCCCCTTCATCGGCGGAGGCACACCGGTCGATCCCGAGACCGTGAGCTTCGACCAGCGCGTGACCCACGTCGACCTGTGGGTCGCGAGCGGAACCGGGCAAGCCACGTTCCAGATCCAGGCGTTCGACGGAGCCGCGCTCGTGGGATCGAACACGATCAACACCGGATCGTTCTGGACTCCGCTTTCCGTGTCCGTCACCGCGGGGTTCACGCGCGTCGTCTTGGATTCGAACGATTCGGTCTTCCTCTACGACGATCTGAGCTTCACGCCGGGCACGACACCAGCGCTGTACTGCTTCGGCGACGGATCGGGCACGGCGTGTCCCTGCGCGAACGCGGGCTTGAACGGCAACGGCTGCGCGAGCTCGGTGAACCCGAGCGGCGCAAACCTCAGCAGCATGGGTGCCGCGAGCATCGGGACCGACACGTTCGTGCTCCACAGCACGGGCATGCCGAACAGCTCGGCGCTGTACTTCCAGGGAACTTCACGCACAGCGGGCGGTGCTGGAAGCGTGTTCGGTGACGGCCTGCGCTGCGCCGGCGGCTCGATCGTCCGCATCGGCTCGAAGTTGAACTCGGGTGGGTCTTCCTCCTACCCCGTGGGTGCCGACACGCCGATTTCGGTCAAGGGTGCCAACAGCGCGGGCAACGTGCGCGACTACCAAGTGTGGTATCGCAACTCGGCCGCTTTCTGCACTCCGTCTACATTCAATCTCACGAACGGTCTCGAGATCACGTGGGGGCCCTGACAGGGCTGGGCCTGTCGACACCTGAGCGCGTGTGAAGAAGTCCATCGACGCCGCGATTCTTCTTGTGACTCGCGCCGTCGATGGATTTCTTCACACCCAGGTGTCCCCGGTCCACCCATTCCGTTTGACGCACGTGGATCAGCGTCCAGACGGTTCCTGGAATCGTGAAGGGGTTCGCGGGGCGCTTGCGCATGGATCGGTGAGGCCTGCACCGCGCTGGTGCTTCAAAGAGGCGCCCACACTCCTACGATTCCATCGAGACGCTCATGAACACGATCCAGCCCGTACTCCGTCCCGCGATCATGGCGCTGATGCTCGCCTCCGCTTCGGCGCAAGCGACGTGGACGCGGCAAAGTCCCCTGCCTTACCCGCCCCAGCTGAACGCGGATGAAATCGCGTTCTCGGGTTCGCGCGGCTACATCGTCGGTGCGAACAACCTTCTTCAGGAAACGACCGACGGTGGCACCACGTGGCACGAGCGCGTGCTCAGCGGGCCGCTCTACAACGAGGGGCTCTACGGCGGCGTGACCTTCTTTGGCCCCACGAACGGTTGGATCGTCGGCCAGAAGGTGTCCTGGTCGAACGCTTGTTTCCGCACCGTGGACGCCGGCGCCACGTGGACGCAGATGGCTTCGATCCCGGACTCGGATTGGGCCCACGTCGACTTCGTTTCAGCCACGCACGGCTGGGTCGGAGCGCCGTGGGTGCTGTACGTCACGCACGATGCCGGGGTCTCGTGGAGCGCGCAGAACTTCGGAGTCTTGGACCGCATCGACTCGATGAACTTCTTCGACGACAACGTCGGCCTCTTGTCGGCAGCCGGCGCAATACGCAGGACACAGGACGGCGGCCAATCTTGGACCGTCGTGCACAACCACGACGCGTTCGCCATCGAATGGCTGGATGCGCAGACCGTGATCGCGTCGACGCAGTCGTTCGGCGGTCCGGACTTCGCGCGCTCGACGGATGCCGGTCTCACGTGGCAGACCATCCAGGTTCCTGGAGTCGTCCTTCAGGAACCGGTGCGCATCGACGCGACGACGGTGATGTCGGGCACACCCGACGGCGACCTGTACCGTTCGACGGATGCCGGTCTGACGTGGCAACCCGCATGGAGCGGCGGAACAGGGGGAACCATCAACGGCGGGAGCTTCACGTCCCCCACCGAGGGTTTCATCCTCGAGTCCGGCAACTTGATCCTGCGCACGCACGATGCGGGCCAGAGTTGGGCCTACGCTTCGAGCGGCTTCGGCATGGAGTTCGAGGACGTGAAGATGTTCGACGACCAGCGCGGTCTCGTCGTCGGCGGCGGAGGCACGGTCATGCGCACGGTGGACGGCGGCAACTCGTGGACGCCCACTCGGCCGGGCTGGACGCTGTCGAACCACAGCCCTCTCATGGATCTGTCGCTCGTCGCCCCGTCGTTCGCGTTCGCAGCCGGCGACAACGGCACGCTCGTGAAGACGCTCGACGGCGGGATCACTTGGCAAGGCGTCGCCGCACCGACCGGGTATCCGAACGGCGGCACCGGTGACTACTGGGCTTGCTCCTTCGTTTCGCCGACCGAAGGTTGGATGGCGGGCGAGTACTTGGAGATCACGCACACCACGGACGGCGGCGCGACATGGCAACAGCAGTTCGTCGGCGGATCGTCGGCGGACGGCGCGTACGACATGGACTTCGTCGACGCGCTGCACGGCTGGATCGTCGGCACGTTCGACGGTGTGTTCGCCACGGTCGACGGCGGAGCGTCGTGGAACTTTCACGCCTTCCCCTCTCCGGGTCCGTTTGCGCGCGCGGTCGATTTCGTGAACCCGCTCGTCGGCTGGGCGGCAGGACGTGACGGCTGGGTCGCGCGCAGCACCGATGGCGGACTGACTTGGACTCAGCAGAACGTTCCGGGTGTTGTGCCGGGAACCACCAACCTGTTTTCGATCCAGGCACTCAGCGTGAACGAGTGCTGGGCCGCATCGACCGACAACGGACGCGTGTTCCACACGACCAACGCGGGGAACACGTGGACCGAGCTCACGACGACGTTCCACGATGCCTACGACGGCTACACCGGCATCGCCGTGACGCCGAATGGAGACGTCTGGGTCGCCGGGTATCGCGGCGCGGTGTCGCGTTTCGGCGCACCGAACCTGCCGTTCCCGACGTTTTGCTTCGGTGACGGAACGGGCACGCAGTGCCCATGCGGCAACGACAGTGCGACGGGCTCAGAGGCCGGTTGCCAAAGCTCCATCGGCTCGGGCGGCAGGCTGACGGCGACGGGTCACGCTGCGCTCTCGGCCGACACCCTCGCGCTGCACGGAAGCCAGATGCCGAACTCGTCCGCGCTCTACTTCCAGGGCACGACACAGTCTGCGGGTGGAGCCGGCACCGTGTTCGGCGACGGCTTGCGCTGCGCGAGCGGATCGATCGTGCGATTGGGTGCGAAGGTCAACGCGCTCGGCGTCTCCGGATATCCGGGCGTGGGCGAACCGACCGTGTCGGCGAAGGGCGCGATCACCGCTCCAGGTGTGCGCACCTACCAGGTGTGGTTCCGCAACGCGGCCGCGTACTGCACTCCGTCCACGTTCAACCTCACGAACGGAGTCGAGATCACTTGGGGTATCTGAAGTAGGTGCACGTGTCGACCTCTCGGCCTTTGCCGTGCGCGAGCCTCTCACCGCCTGGTCGTCCCCGCGATCGCGGCGCGCGCATCGTCGAGGAGCCGCCCCGTCTCGCCGGCATTCGCATGATTCGGATTCGCTGCGTGCCACGTCCTGGCGAGTTCATAGTGCTCCCGTGCCTTGTCCAGGTCGCCCACATGGGCGTGCGCGGTCGCCAGGAAACAGTGGTCGATTGCGGTCGAGTACGGCCCGGTCTCGTCGTTCGCGCGAGTGAGACCGATCGAGCGGTCCAGCGCTTCGATCGCCTGGCTCCATTTCCCCGCGCGACAGAGCACAGCTCCGAGCTGATGGAAATTCGCGGCATCGCCCGGTACGAGCTCAATGGCCCTGCGGAACGCCGCGATCGCGCCGTCCAGGTCGCCCTTGGTCTGGAGCGCGCGACCGAGGTGGTACTGCCCGCTGGCGTCCTGCGGCTCGAGCTCGATGGACTTGCTCAACGCCGCGATCGCCTGATCGGGGTCACCCTTGCCCCTGAATGCAAGGCCCAGGAGCCTGTATAGCCCGGCTTGGTTCGGAGCGAGGTCGATGGCCTTTTTTGTGGCCTCGATCGCGCCGTCGAACTCGCCTTTCCTGAAGAGTGCGACGCCCAAGTTGCCATACCCGCCCGAGTACTTCGGATCGATGGCGACGGCCGCGCGCGCAGCTTCGAGGCTGCCGTCCAGGTCGCCCTTGACCGAGAGTGCGTTGCTCAGGTTGCCGTACGCGATGGCGAGCTTGGGGTCGGCCTCGATGGCCGAGCGCAAGGCCTCGATGGCGGCGTCGATGTCGCCCTTCTCGAAGAGCACACCACCCAGGCCGCATCGTGCCGCGGCGTCGTTGGGATCCAGCTCGATGGCCTTGCGGAAGGCCGTCATCGCGCCGTCGTGATCATCGGTGTCGTCGAGCACGCGACCCAGGTTGCACCAGGCGGTTGCGTTCTTCGGATCGAGTTCGCTGGCCTTGCGATCCGCCGCGATCTCACCTGCGAGGTCGCCCGTCGCGCCGAGCACGAGGGCGAGGTTGAGGTACGGATCGGCTTGTGTCGGATCCAGCCCGATGGCCGTGCGATAGACCGCGATCGCATCCTCGAAGTCGCCCTTCTCATGGAGCGCACGACCCAGGTTGACGTACGCGCCGGCGTACTTGGGATCGAGCTCGATGGCCTTGCGAGCAGACGAGATCGCGCCGTCGTGATCACCCTTGGCGTCGAGCGCGTTGCCCACGCTGCAGTACGCCAGGGCGTTCTTCGGTTCGAGCTCGAGCGCCTTGCGATAGGCCGCGAGCGCGCCGTCGTTGTCGCCCTTCTTGTAGAGAGCGTTGCCGAGGCTGAAGTATCCCAACACCAGCTTCGGATCGAGCGCGACGGCTGTGTGCCCGCTGGCGATGGCACCCTCGAGATCACCTCGGTCCGTGAGCGCAAAGCCCAAGGCGCTGTGGGCCGAGGCATTGTTCGGATCGAGCGCAATCGCCTTGCGGTCGGCCTCGATCGCACCGTCGAAGTCGCCCTTGTTGCGGAGCGTGATTCCGACGCTGCGCTGGGCGGCGGCGTTCTTTGGATCGAGCTCAGCCGCCTTGCGCCAGGCCGCGAGCGCGCCGTCGAGGTCGCCCAGGCTCGAGGCGAGGTGTCCTTTGAGGTGCTCGTCGTCGGGGCGGAGAGCGACCGCCGCAGCGAACACCTCGGCCGCGCGCGCTCGATCGTGCAAGGAGTTGTCGTCGAGCGTCATACCCAGTTGATGTGCCGCCTCGACGCTCGACGGCCGCAATGCCAAGGCAGCCGTGAAGCTGCGGGCCGCTTCCTCCAGCCTGGGCTGCGACGCCGACTTCAGGATCCGCGCGAGGTTCATCGAGATCGTGAAGTCGCTGGGGTGCAGTAGCTGCGCCCGGCGGTAGACGGCGATCGCTTCGTCCTCCGCGCCGTTCTTCTTCAGCGCCGAGCCCAGGAGGTCGAGCGTCGTCGTCGGGAGCGACGCGAGGTCCTCGCCGGCGGCGAATGCCCGGAGTGCCCCGACGTTGGACGCCAGCAACGCGTCGCGCAGCTTCCCGCGCGTTTCGTCGGCGTCGATGCGCCGCGCGAGGTTCGAGAGTTGCCGCGCACCGGTCTTGTCGTCGGCGCCGGAACGCACCGTCGCCCACTCGTCGAGCGCGGCCGCGAGCTCGACCGGGATGCCGCGCACGTTCAGCGCATCCGCGGCGTCGGTCACGCTCTGCTCGTCGAGGTGGAAGCCGTGGCGCACGAAGATCGCGCGGTGGTCGGCGTCGAGCTTGGCCCAGTCGGTGGCGTAATAGGTGTCGCCCTCGGGACGGCGGATGTCGGCCAACTCGGCGAGCAGCGCGGCATTGTCACGGGCGAGATCGTCCTTCGCGCGAGCGCGCCTCGCGTCCTCTTCGGTCGCCGCGAACTCCCGCGCGACGATCGCGCGCAGCTCCCCGCTCGCGGCGCCGGAATCGGCCAGCCCCTTGGCGCGCTCGACCGAGGCGAGAGCTTCGGCCCACTTGCCCTCTCCTTGCCTGAGTTTCGCTTCGTTGAGCGCCGCGTTGACCTGCGATTCGGTGCCGCGCTCGCGCTGTGTCTTCTCCTGCGACATCCAGGCCCAGCCGCCGCCGGCGACGAGCACGGTGACGAGCACGCTGCCTGCGAGTCCGACGGTGAGCTTGCGGGCGCGGCGTTCTTCGCGTGCCTTGACGCGCGC
>JBBQNP010000125.1:0-13295 GCA_038330085.1 Planctomycetota bacterium
GGGGCCCAGGCCCGATTTTTCACCCTTCGACGCCGTCCTGACTTGACCGCACGGTCAGGTCAGGACGACGTCGAAGTGTGAAAAATCGGGACTGGCACCGTATTTCTGCGAGCCTCACGTCAGCTCGACCACGTCACCTGCAACCCGTTCGTGAGGTTGAACGTCGACGGCGTGCAGAACGCGCCGGCGTTGCGGTACCACACTTGGTAGAAGCGCGTGTCGCCCGTGTGACACAAGCCCTTGATGCTCACGCTCGGGTTGCCGGCTTCCGGGAACTGTGAGGCACCGCCGACGTTCTGCTTCAGCCCAAGTCGGACGATCGTCCCGCTCGCGCAACGCAGACCGTCGCCGAACACCTGACCCGCTCCTCCAACGGTCATCGCCGTGCCCTGGAAGTAGAGCGCTGAAGCACTCGCCATCCCGCTCGCCTGCAGGATCAGCGTGTCGAAGCTGATGCTCGGTGTCCCGGCACCCTGCAGCCGACCGCTCATGCCAAGCGAGTTCAGACAGCCGCTCAGCGACCCCGCCGGGCTCGTGTTCCCGCACGGACAAGCGGTGCCGCTGCCGTCGCCGAAGCAGTAGACCGAGCCGTTGAGGAACCCGCGATCGCGCAGGAACACATCCGGTGTGCTGTTCGTGTCGCCCGCGACGAGATTGGTGGAGTTGCTGCCGAACGCGACGAAGCGCCCGTCGCCCGACAACCTCGGGCCAAAGCTGCGCGCGTCGCCGGGCGTGCCGGACGAGTCGACGCTCTCACGCGTCGTGAAGCCGAACGCGCGGTCGTGCACGAAGACGTCGAGCGCGTTGTTCATGTCCGGGCTTGCGAACACGGTCGACCTGCTCTGGAATGCGACGTAGCGGCCGTCCGCGGAGATCGAAGGCGCCGTGCAGTCGTTGTCGGCTTCGATGCCGCCGCTCGAGAGGCTCACGCGCCCCGTCACGCCGGTCATGTGGTCGTTCACGAAGATGTCGCGCCAGCCGTTCGTGTCATTCGCCACCAGGTTCGTCGCGTCGCTGTCGAACGCGACGAAGCGGCCATCGGACGAGATCGAGACGAAGTCCCCGCTGTCCGTGTCGGACTCGATGCCGCCGGGGCCTACGCTGACGCGCCACGTCGTCGCGTTGACGATGTCGCGCACGAACACGTCCACGAACCCGTTGGTGTCGCCGCTCACCACGTTGGTCGCGAGGCTCGCGAACGCGACGTGGTTGCCGCCCGGCGCGATCGCGCCCAGGACGGCGTGGTCGTTGCCCTCCTGACCCTGGTCGCCCAGGCTCACGCGCGTCGTGGCACCCGTCTGCATGTCGTGCACGAAGACGTCTTGCACTCCGTTGAGATCGCCGACAACGAGGTCGGGGGCGTCGCTGACGAACGCGACGTAGCGCCCGTCGGCCGAGATCGAAGGCTGAAAGCTCGTGCCGGTGGCTTCGTTGCCGAGCGAATCGACGCTCACGCGCGTGGTCGTGTTCAGCATGCGGTCGCGCACGAAGATGTCGGTCAGACCGTTCGTGTCGTTCAGGATGAAGTTGGTGGCGTCGCTCGAGAAGACGACGTAGCGACCGTCGGCCGAGATCGCGATCCCGTCGCCGCTCGGCGCATCGCCCTCGATCCCGGTCTGGCCGATGCTGACGCGCTCGGTAGTGCCCGACACGAGATCGCGCACGAAGACATCCGCGTTCCCCGCGAGATCGCCCACGACGAGGTTGCTCGCGTTGCTCGTGAACGCGACGTAGCGCCCGTCCCCGGACACGGCCGCGATGCTGCTGAAGCCGTTGCCCTCCACGCCGCCGGCGCCGAGGCTCGCGCGGACCGTGCTCTGCGCGAGCGCTGCACCCATGAGTGCGACGAACGAAACGACCACGCAACCGAACACTTCGAAACCACGCATGGGGGACCTCACTTGCTTTGCCGTGCGTGTCTCCGCCAGGAGTCGGAGACGACGCGATCCATGCCAAGCTAGCGCTGTTGCGCAATCCCGGGGTGTTCGCAGGCCGTGAAGGTCCCGTCGCCGACTCGCTCGATGCGGCTTACGCGTGCACAAGTGCAGCGCAGCGGACGCGCAAGCGTTCTGCGCGCGCCGCCGCGACTACATCACGACGCCGATGACCTCGGTCTCGAACACGAGGTCGTTCTCGACGAATCCCTGAACGCTGTAGAAGAACATCTTGCTGCGCACGCGTTTCTCGCGCGCGACGAACACGAGCCTGTGTCCCGGCTCGACCTGTCCACGGAAGCGCGTGTCGTTCAATCCGCCGAACCCGATGAACCCGCGCTGCTCGGGATGGCGCATCAGGTGATCCCACGAGCCGAGCTGCGCCGCGGTCTCGATCATCAGCACTCCCGGAAAAATCGGGCGACCCGGAATGTGATCAGCGGCCCACCAGTCGTCGGCCACGATGTCCTTGAACCCGATCGACATGGGCTCGGTCTGGTCGAAGCGCACGACGCCGTCGAGGAGGGCGAACCGTCCCGCTTGCTTCAGCAGGGTGTAGATCTGCGCTTTCGGAGCGTACGGGCGCGTGAAGTCGAGCGTGGCCAAGTCGACGGGCAGGGAGGCTGTGGGCATGGGGAGGCGTGTCCGACTTCCGATGGGGCTGGTTCGCCGCAGGCGTGCGCGCGGTCCGTGATGCGGGCGCGGAGTGTCCCTTCCAGGCCAAAGCAGCGCAACCGCGAGCCCGGATCATCGCGGCTTGGATCAGGATCGCTCGCCGCTACCATCACATCCATGGCGCGCGGTCACGATGCATCGAAGGGTGAAGAGAAAGGTGGCGCGGGTCCGCGTCGCATGCCCGCGACGGTGTGCGTGCACGGCGGACACCGCGCGAGCGCCGAGAACCCCGCCGTCGTCATGCCCGTCGTGCACAGCACGACGTTTCGTCTCGATGACGAAGCCTACGCGCGCATGTTGTCGGGGCGCACGCACGAAGCGCTGATCTACACGCGCATCTCGAACCCGACGCTCGACGTCGTGCAGTCCCGCATCGCCACGCTCGAGGGCGCCGAGCGCGCGCTCGTGTTCGCCTCGGGCATGGCCGCGATCCACGCGGCGGTGATGAGCTGCGTCGAGAGCGGCTCGCGTCTCGTCGCGCACAAGGAGATCTACGGCAGCACGTGGGACCTTTTCGCGAACCTGCTCGCGCCGCTCGGCGTCGAAGCGCACTTCGTCGATCTCGCCGACCCGAAGGAGTGCGCGCGCGAGATCGCAGCCGCGAAACCCGCCGTCGTGTACGCCGAGAGCATTTCGAATCCGTCGATGAGCGTCGCTGACCTGCCGGCGATCGCGGCCGTCGCGCACAAGCACGGCGCGACGTTCGTCGTCGACGCGACGTTCGCGACGCCGATGTTGCAGCAGCCGCTCGCGCTCGGCGCGGACGTCGTCGTGCACTCGGCCACGAAGTACCTGGGCGGTCACTCGGACCTGATCGGCGGGTGCGTCGCCGGATCGCAGCAGCGCATGGCGCGCGTGTTCCGCTGGATGCAGCTCGCCGGCGGTTGCATGGATCCGAACGCGGCGTTCCTGCTCGATCGCGGTTTGAAGACGCTGCCGTTGCGCATGAAGGCGCACGTCGAGAATGCGACGCGGATAGCACGCTGGCTCGAGCTGCACCCGCGCGTGGAAGCCGTCCTCTACCCCGGTCTCGTCTCACATCCGTCGCACGCCTTGGGGCAGAGAGTGCTCTCGGGCCCGGGCGGCATGCTCGCGTTCGCGGTCAAGGGCGGAGATGCAGCGGCCCTGAAGTTCGTGCGGGCCTTGTCTCTCGCAATCGAAGCCTCGAGCCTCGGCGGAGTCGAGACGCTCGTGTCGCTGCCGTTCAACACGTCGCACGCGCGCATGAGCGTCGAGCAACGCGCGGAGTGTGGCATCCCTCCCGGGCTCGTGCGCGTGTCGGTCGGCATCGAGGACGCCCAGGATCTGATCGACGACTTCGAGAACGCGCTCACCACCGTTTGACGCCATGACGAAGACCGAAACGAGCCTGCACGGTTTCGTGCGCGACCTGGACCATGCCTACGAGCGCCTCCACACGCAGAAGGAAGACGCGTTCTGGACCGCGTACATGGGCAACGCCGACGATCCTGATCGTGCGCGCGCCGATCTCGACGCACGCGAGATCGAGCTCAACTCCTTCCTGCGCGATCCCGAGCGTCTCGCGAGCGTTCGTGCCGTGCTCGAGAGATCGGGCAAACTTGATTCGGCAGAGAACCTCGATCGCGCGCACAAACTTGATTCGGCAGACAAACCCGGTGCGCCGCACAAGCTCGATTCGGCGGTTAAACCTGATTCGGGTAAGAACGACCTGATGGCCTTGCGTGGTTGGCAGTCGACCTTTGCCGCGCACGTGATCGACTCCTCGGATGCGCGCTCTCTCGCCGACTCGATCGTCGAGGCGGAAGGTGCGCTCGCGAACGAGCGCGGCAAGCTGCAGCTGACCTGTCTCGACGAGTCGGGCACGCGCGTTCCGGCCAGCTCGATCAAGCTCGGCACGCTCCTCGGCACTTCCCCGAGCGAGCCCGTGCGACGCTCCGCGTGGGAAGGCCTGCGCGCGATCGAGCCCCACGTGCTCGAGCGCGGCTTCCTCGAGGTCGTGCGCATGCGCAACCGACTCGGCCGCATGCTCGGCGCCGAAGACTACTACGACTGGAAGGTGCGTCGCGTCGAGGGCATCACCAAGCGCGACGTATTCGATCGTCTCGACGATCTCGAAGCGCGCACACGCGACGCCGGACGCCGCTCGATCGAAGACCTACGCACACACAGGGGCGACGCCGCCGTGCGCCCGTGGAACCTGCGCTACACCGTCGCCGGCGACGTCACCAAGGAGCAGGACCCGTACTTCCCGTTCTCCGAAGCGATCGCACGCTGGGGCCGCTCGTTCGCCGCACTCGGCATCCGCTACCGCAACGCCGAGCTCGTGCTCGACCTCGTGGATCGCAAGGGCAAGTACGAGAACGGCTTCATGCACGGTCCGGTTCCCGCTTGGCGCGAGGACGGGCGCTTCAAACCCGCGCGCATCCAGTTCACCGCCAACGCGATCCCCGGCATGGTCGGATCCGGCCGTCGCGCAACGGAGACCCTCTTCCACGAGGGCGGTCACGCCGCGCACTTCGCCAACATCGACATGCCCTCTCCCTGCTTCGCGCAGGAGTTCGCGCCGAGCTCCGTCGCGATGGCCGAAACCCAGAGCATGTTCCTCGACAGCCTCCTCTCGGACCCCGATTGGCAGGCGCGCTACGCGCGCACCACAGCCGGCACCCCGATGCCCGTCGACCTCCTGCTCCGAGGCATCCGAGTCTCGCAACCGATGGCCGCCTGGAACCTGCGCGCGATGTGCGCCGTTTGCTACGCCGAGCGCGCGATCTACCAGATCCCCGACGACCAACTCACGGCTCAACGCGTGATCGACGAGGTGCGCGAGATCGAAGCGCGCCTCCTCTTTCTCGACGAGGGATCACCGCGACCCGTTCTCTCCGTACCCCATCTGCTCTCGGGGGAGAGCAGCGCGTACTACCACGGCTACGTGCTGGCGGACATGGCGGTGCACCAAACCCGCGCCTTCTTCCTCGCTCGCGACGGACACCTCGTCGACAACCCGCGCATCGGTCCCGACCTGCGCGCGAACTATTGGCAACCGGGCAACAGCCGCACGTTCTTCGAGTTCATTCAATCCCTGACCGGCAAGCCGCTCACCGCCGACGCGATCGCGCACGACGCGAACCGCACGGTCGAGCAAGCGCTCGCCGAAGCACGTACTTCACTCGACCACGAAAAGAGCATCCCGCACCCATCCGGCCCGGTCGATCTCGAAGCGCGCATCCGCATCGTGAACGGACGCGAGACGATCGCCGAGCTCGGCACCAACAGCTTCGACACCCTCTCGCGCACCTTCGGGGCGTGGATCGAAGCGCGCTCGACCCCGCAACCCGCCAACTGAGCCACGCGCACATTCGGTTCTTGGACGAACCAACGCTCATTTCGCGGCGCTGAGCAGGTTGTGCAGCGGGCGCCACACACCGCTCGCATCACACAGAAGCGCGCTCAGGCTCGCACTCTTCCTCGTGAGAGTATGTGACGCGCTCCCAGGCACCCGTCGCGGGAACCTGCACCCTCAGTCGCGCCAAAGCGCGCGACAGTGCGGCGGGTTCCAAGCACCACGCCGACAGCTCCCTCTGCCCGGACCAGGGCGTCTAAATCGTGCGCATCGCGCGCGACGGAAGCGACGACGACCGTGCGCCCGTTGCCTTCTACGTGACCTCTCCATAGCCGACCGGCGAGAGAACGCCTGGTACTCCGGGCGTTGTCTCGTCGGCCGGAACCGCGCCGGAGGCGCGGAACATCTCCTTTTCCTCGTGAAGCCGCCCTTGGGCCATCACCTTCCCTCGCGCGCCTCCGAGCGAACCCGCCATCACCCATCACCCGCCAACCATCACCCATCACCCACGCTCCACGCTCCACTTGATTGCGCAGACATATTTTCCACCCCGACGAATGACCGCGACCACGAACCCGCGCAACGGTTGCAGTCGTCACCCGCCCATGCACCCCGTCGCACTCTCTCACCCCGCTCCTTCCACACCCCTCGCCATCTGGAAGCTCGCGCTTCTCTGCGCGCTCCTCTCCACGATCCTCAAACTCGCCCTCCTCCTCCTTCAAGCCCCCGACACCTCACCCGCCTGGGTCCTCCCCGAAGAACAGCACCGCGGCAACATCGCCCAAGAGCTCCTCCAAGGTCCGCTTCTCCCGGTGCAGGACTACCAGTTCGCTCCCAACGTCGGCGGCTCCGTCGTGGTCGGCATCCTCGCCGTTCCATTCCTCGCACTCTTCGGTGACTCGCTCGCCGCCGTGCGCGCTGTGCCGATCCTCTTCAACGCACTCGCCGTCCTCCTTCTCGTCCTCATCCTCGACCGATTCGTCTCTCGCCGCGCCGCCTGGATCGGAGGCGCCCTCTTCGCCCTCGCACCACCCGGCTACAGCCTCCTCTCGATCACCGCGTTCGGCACGCACGCCGAAAACAACGCGCTGACCCTCCTCGCCTTGCTGCTCTTCCTCGAGCTGCACCGCATCGGCACGAGCAGCACCAACACCACCAACGCTCTCCTCACCTCGATTCCTCGCTCCGACACCCTCCCGATCCGCGAGCGTCGCACCGCGCTCGCGCTCGGAGTCGTCTCGGGTTTCGCGCTCTACTTCGGCTACTTCTTCGGCGTTGCGCTGATCACCCTCTGCATCTACGAGTGGCTCCACGACAAGCTCTTCTGCGTGCGTCGCTGGTTCCGCTTCGCTCTCCTGGGCTTCGTCGTCGGCTTCGCGCCGTGGATTTCCTACAACCTCGCCAACGGCTTCCGCGGCCTCTCGATCTACGACGAGCCGCTCACGACGCGCTTCTCACCCATCAACCTCATCACCGGCGGGTGGCACAGGCTCGAGCTGTTCTTCACCGACCAGTTGCCGAGCTCGTTCTTCTTCCGCGGCCTGCCGACCCCGCTCCAATCTCCCGCGAACTGGTTCGCAGCCGTCGCGTTGCTCGCGCTCGCAGCTGCCGCCGTCTGGCAAGCACGCGCGCACGTTCACCAAGCCGTTCGCGCCATCCTCTCCCTGCGCGAGCGCCCGCGCGATCTCGGCGCGCCCTGCCTGTTCGCGCTGTACATCCTCGTCTACCTAGTCGCGTACGCCTCGACCGACGTCGGCATGGGCGAGATCGCGACGCGCAGCGCGCACGACGGTCGCTACTCCGCACCGCTCTACCCGTTCTTGTGCCTCGCCGCCGCGTGCGCGCTCGACGGTAGCGTCGACACGCTGCCGCGCGGACGAGCGATCGCGCGCGCTGTGACGTGCACGCTCTGCGCGCTCTTCGTCGTCGGCACGCTCGCCGTGTGCAACCCCGCCCACGCGGGCAGCTCGTTGCGTACTCCCGGCTCTTCAGAAGAACAGTTCGCCGGTTGGATGGCCTGGACGTGGCGCACGGACACGAGCCGTCTCGACCGCATCGTGAAGGGCGTGCAGACGCGGCGCGCACCCGACGTCGCCGACGGGATGATCTTCACGCTCGCGCAAGGCCTGAAGTGGGGGATGCGCACGCAGGACACGAGCACCCCACCGGGCCGAAGGAAGTATGACGCCAACTTCCTTGCGCTCCACTACCTGCACGACCGCGTTGCCGACGCGTACAAGCCCTACTGCGACATGCCGATTCCAGGCGAGCCCATCTACCGCTACACCGAGCGCGCTCAGTTCTGGTCGAGCTACCGCCACCGCGAGCGCGCCGCGCGCGTGCGCCAGCCGCTTGCGCTCGCGACACCCTGACGACGACGGCCATCGTTCGTGCGGCGTCGTGACGAGGCAGCCTTCGACTACTTGTCGCTGAAGTCGACGACGCACAGTCCGCGTGCGTCGATGCGCGCCATGGCTTCGAAGCGGAACAGGTCCTTCGAATCCGGTGAGGGGACTTGGGAAGCGACCACGGTGTACGTGCCCGGAGGAAACTCGCCGACCAAGACGCGGTTGGCCGACCAGACCGCGCCTCCAGGTTGGATCCCCCCGGCGATTCGAGGCCGGAAAGTCACCTCGAGCACGCCTTGGCTCAGGCCGCTCGTGAACGTTCCCCGCGTCTGGATGCGTTCAGGCAAGACGATCTCGAGTTGCCCCGGCTCGACTGTGATGTCGATGCCCGCGTGCTGCCCCGGCTCGAGCGTCGGCCCCGCCGGCGTCGCCGGCGCCATCGTCTCGTCGATGCGCGGCGGGCGGAACAGGATCGCGAAGCCGATCAGCATCAGCGCCAGCGCGATGTACCAGGCGAGCTTCATCGCGACTCACCGCGGCACGAAGCGCAACGTCACGAGCACCGGTTCGCCCGCCGTCACCGCGACCGTCGACTTCGCGCGCCGTCCGTCCGATGCCGCGGCTTCGAGGCGATACGCAGCCGGCAACAACCAGCGCGCGACCGCCTTGCCTTCCGGATCCGTCGCGACCCGCAGCGAGCCCTTCGGCGCTCCCGAGCCCGTGATCTCGACGTCCGGCACCGGCTTGCCGCGCTCGTCGAGGACCGTGATGTCGATCGTCCCCGTCGGCGGCAGCGTGTGATCGGGGATGCGCAGCGTCGGCGCGCGAAACGCGATGTCGACGGGCGGAAACAGCGGCGCTTCGGGCGCACCGATGAAGAGCAGGTAGTCGCCGTCGAGCACGTCGTGGAACGCGAAGCTCGCGTCGGGACCCACCGTCGCGCGAGCGCGCACCTGCGTCGCCTTCGATTCGAGCGCGATCTCGAGCCCTTCCGCGGGCGCCCCATCCGACGCGAACACGCGCCCGTCGATCATGCCGGCGGGCTGCAACAGCAACGTCAAGAACTGATTCGGAGAGGTCTTCACCAGCAGCACGGCCGAGTCGGTGGAGTTGAGCTTCGGTGCCTCGGCGCGCACGCGGTACGCGCCGAGCGGCAGATCGCCGACGTCGAACGTGCGCTCGCCGTGCTCGAAGTCGATGCGCTTCTTCACCGCGTGCTCGCTCCCGCTCATCCACGGATGCGGCTCGATCACCAGCGTCCACGCTGCGGGGATTGCGACACCGGGCTCCGTGATCAACTCGCCGCGCAAGATCCCGTGACCCGCGTAGTCCTCGGGCCCGAACGCACGCGGCGTCGGCTGCGGGTTGGGGTCGTGCGCCACCCGCGGCGGCAGCGTGACCTCGTTGAGCGGCCCATCGTGGACGGCGGGCGTCGTTCCCCCCGAACCCTCCGTACCGGATCGATCGGGATGGGCGGACGCAGCCTTGTCGGTGCTCTTGCGTCCGACCAGGAACACGATGCCGCCGACCAGCACGACGCTGAGCACGAGAAGCAGACCGAGATGACTCGGCGCGGCGCCACGACGCGCGCGTGTGCTACGCTCCCGCGAACCCAATCGACCCAGCATGAGCACGCAGCGTAGCCCTCTCGTCTCCGGCCTGGTAGCCGCCCGCCTCGCCTTCCTTCTCCTCGCCGGCCTGTCGCTTCCCGCTGCGGCGCGCGCGCCCGGCTCCGCGGCCACCTCCGACCAGGGTCGGCTCATCGTCCTCGGTTTCGACGGTGCGGACTGGAGCACCGTCCTGCAGATGATGGACAAGGGCGAGATGCAGAACTGCGCGCGGTTGCGCGCGCAAGGGACCGCTGCCCCGCTCGGTACGACGATGCCCGCCGAGTCGCCCGTGTCGTGGGCTTCGCTCAACAGCGGACAGAACCCGGGCAAGACCGGCGTACCCGGGTTCATCAAGCGTGACTTCAACCCGCACGGCACACCTATCCCGGCGCTCGGGCACGTGACCCACGACGCTCGCGCGACGAGCACGTTCCACGTGCACGGCCTGGCCGGCATCCTCGCGAAGCACTCGGCCCCGACCAACGCCACGATCGCGGGCGGCATCGCGCTCGCGGGTTTCCTCGTCGTCTTCGCGCTGCTCCTGCGCATTCGCCGCTGGATTGCGTTGGTGCTGGCCGCGTTGCTTGGAGCGATGGGCGCCGTCGGGGCCTGGGTCGCGACCGGCTACGTGCCGCGTGAGATCGCCGACGTCGTCGGCAACCCGACGAAGACCGACGGCTTCTGGGAGGTCGCGGCGAAGGCCGGCGTTCCATGCGTCGTGCTCGACGCGGCGATGGAGTGGGACAAGCCCGACGTCCAAAACCTGAAGTTGCTCGCCGGCCTGGGCGTGCCCGACGTGCGCGCGAACAACGGCGACTGGTTCCGCTACACGACGAGCGACGCCGAGTTCGCGCGCGTGCCCGACGGCCGCGGGACGCCGACCGGCGGCCGGGTGTTCCGCGTGGACGAGCGCGACGGCCGCATCCAGTCGTTCGTCTACGGGCCGCGCAACTTCTGGCTGATGGACCGCGCGCGCGCGGAGCTCGCGTCGCTGCGCAAGGAGATCGACCAGCCCGGCACGAGCGACGCGAAGGTCGACAAGTTGCGCGCGCGCATGGACGTGCTCGAGAAGGAAGTGTTGCCGCACCTCGACAGCGAAGGCGGACGCTGCAACCTGCCGCTCGAAGTCGACAGCAAGGACGGTCGCACGAGCGTCTCGATCGGCGGTCAGGCGCAGGAGATCAAGGAGGGCGGCTGGTCGAGCTGGTACCACCTCACGTTCGAGCTGAACCCGCTCGTCAAGGTCAAGGCGATCACGCGCTGCAAGCTCGTCAAGCAGCACGATCCCTTCGAGCTGTACGTCGACTTCCTGCAGATCGATCCCGCCGACCCGATGTACTGGCAACCGGTCGCGCGGCCCTCGTCGTTCGGCGCCGAGCTCGGGAAGTCGATCCTCTCTCCATACGAGACGGTCGGCTGGGCCTGCATGACGATGCCCTTCAAGGACCGCGAGATCGATCCGAAGACGTTCCTCGAGGACATCGAGACGACGCACGCGTTGCGCGAGAAGCTCCTGTTTGCAGCGCTCGAGCGCGATGACTGGCGCGTGCTGGTCGACGTCGAGAGCACGCCCGACCGCGTGCAACACATGATGTACCAGTTCTACGACACCGGTCATCCCGCGTACGACGCGCAGGTCGCGGCGCAGACGACGACGTACTTCGGCAAGACGATCACGCTGTCCGATGCGATCCCCGCGACGTACCGCGAGATGGACCGCGTCGTCGGCAAGGTCATGGACGAATACGTCAAGCCGGGTGACACGCTGATGGTGTGCGCCGACCACGGCTTCCAGTCGTTCCGTCGTCAGGTGCACTTGAACAACTGGCTCGCGCAAGAAGGCTTCCTCACGCTGCGTCCGGGCGCGAAGGCGGACGATGACCAGTTCATGCGCTTCATCGATTGGCCGCACACGCGCGCGTACGCGCTCGGCCTCGGCATGATCTTCGTCAACCTCCAGGGTCGCGAACGTGGAGGCACCGTGAAGCCGGACGAAGTGCCGGCTCTGCTCACCGAGCTGCGCGAGAAGCTGATGGCGATGCAGGATCCCGTTCTGCACCAGGGGGCGATGCATGCCGTTTACGAGACGAGCCGCATCCACTCGGGCGCGTACTTGTCGAACGAATCCGACCTGATGGTGGGTTTCGCCGCGGGCTGGCGCGTGTCGTGGGCGACCTCGCTCGGCGGCCTCGGCGTCACGGGCGGCGACAGCCAGACGCTGACCCCAGCACCTGTTTTCGAGGACAACCTCCAGAACTGGTCGGGCGATCACGTCTCGGTCGCGGCGGACCTCGTGCCCGGTGTCTTCCTGTGCAACCGCAAGGTCGAGATCCCGAAAGACGGCCTCAACCTGCTGCACATAGCACCCACTGCGCTTTCGGTGGTCGGCGTGAAGGTGCCGCCGCAGTACGACCTGCCGGCGCTGCACTTCTTGCCCTAAGCGAGGTCGTGGCGCCCGTGACCGACGTCCAACCGATCACACCCAAGGAGCTCGCGCACCGGCTCGGACACGGTGACGAGCTGGTGCTGCTGGACGTGCGCGAGCCGCACGAGCTCGAGATCTGTCGCATCCAAGGTTCGATCGCGATCCCGATGTCGGAGATCTCCAGGCGCCACGTCGAGCTCGACCCCGACAAGCCCCTCGTGTGCATCTGTCACCACGGGATCCGATCGGCGCACGTCGCTTCAGCCCTCGCGCGCCTGGAGTTCGCGGAGCTCTACAACCTCACCGGCGGAATCGATCGCTGGGCCACCGAGGTCGAACCGACGATGCCGCGCTATGGCGGGTGAGCTGCACGAACGATCTGCAGAGAGCGCGCGCGCTACACGGCTTTGACCGACATTGACTGGAGCTTCGCCGAATACGCGCGTAGCTCCGTCGACAATGGTCCGAAAGAAATGCGCCGAAGGAAACGGGCCGCGAGCGGCACACGTATCCAGGCGGGCAGGCCCGGAAGCGCTCGAAGCCGCGGCGGAACAGGCCGAGGGGCAAACCCGGCCGAGCGGCAAACCCGGCCGAGCGGCAAAGACGGCCGAGCGGCAAGAAACGACAGAGCAGAGTTCGCGAGCGCGAGAGACACAGAGAGAGAGAGATCGCCCATGCAACCCCAAGAACCGACCGCCTCCGCCTGCTCCGGCGCGGTCGTCCCGACCGGCGACGCCGTCTTCTCGACCGCGCACCTGGTGTGGCTCGACCTGGAGAGCGGTGACGAACTCTCGATCGAGCTCTTCGGGCCGCGACCGTTCCTGGAAGAGCTGGTGGCCCAGGGGTTCCGGCTGCAGGACACCCCGCCCTCGGCAAGCCCGTCCGACCTGACCGACACCCAGTTCCGGATCCGCGCGCGCGTCGGGCGCAACTGACGGTCCCTGCCTCCGGATCCGCGCGAACCTGGGGCCCGTTCCGCTC
>JBBQNP010000126.1:0-13272 GCA_038330085.1 Planctomycetota bacterium
AGTCGGGATGGGGAGGGGACTGCCGCGTTCGCGATGGAGCGTGTCCGCGCGTGATCGAACTTTTTCGTTCGCTGAAGAAGAACCGGCGACTGCTCGTGGATCTCGTCAAGCGCGATCTGCGCGGGCGCTACGTGGGCTCAACGATGGGCTTCTTCTGGTCGGTGATCTTTCCGCTGCTGAATCTGGCGGTGTACATGTTCGTCTTCGGCTTCGTACTCGACTCGCGCTGGAGGCCGGAGCAGTCGAAGGAAGAAGTAGCGCTCTTGATCCTGTGTGGGATCGTCGTCTGGCAAGCATTCGCGGAGACGATTTCGCGCTCGACCAACACGCTCGTCGAGAACCAGAACCTGATCCAGAAGATCGTGTTTCCGGCCGAAGTTCTCCCGATCTACCTGACGGTTTCGGCGCTGATCAACATGCTCATCGGCCTCGGGATCACGCTGTTGGCCGTGACTTGGTTCGCTTGGATTCACCCTCCGACTGCCCTTCCCGTTCCGGCAGGAGTGGTCTCCCCGGTGATTGCACATCGCCTGGGGTTCACATGGACACTCGTATTCCTGCCAGTTCTGATGGTGCTGCAGGGCGTGTTCACGATGGCGTACGGATTCTTTCTGTCAGCATTGAACCTGTTCTTGCGCGATGTCTACCACTTGATGGGAGTTGCAATCACAGTCTGGATGTTCATGACCCCGATCTTCTATCCCCCTGAACTGGTGGTGAAGGCGGGCATGACCTGGGTGTTGATGGTCAACCCGATGTACTGGTTGATCGAGAGTTATCGCAGCGTTCTCGTCTACGGTCAGATGCCGAAGCCTCTTGTGATGATCTCGATCGGTGCCGTGTCGCTCCTGCTCTTCAGCCTCGGTGCCACGTTCTTCATGCGCCAAAAACCGCGCTTCCCGGATCTCTTGTGAGCTCGAGCACGTGAGCACGACCTCCATAACGACCCCCGACACGAAGACGACTCGCGCCTCCTCGGGTAGCGGCGCTTCGGCGATCGTCTGCCGCGGCGTGTCGAAGGCGTACCGGATGTACGACAAGCCGATCCACCGGCTGCTCGAGCTCGTCATCCCGGGCAAGAAGCTGCACAAGGACTTCGTCGCGCTGCGCAACGTGTATCTCGACATCCCGCACGGCAGCACCGTCGGCATCATCGGCGAGAACGGTGCGGGCAAGTCGACGTTGCTCAAACTGCTCGCGGGCATCACGCGTCCGACCACGGGCGAGGTCGAAGTCCACGGGCGCGTCTCGTCTCTCTTGGAGCTCGGTGCAGGCTTCCACCCCGAATTCTCCGGCCGCGACAACATCCACCTCAACTGCTCGATCCTCGGCATGAGCGACGAGGAGATCGCCGAGCGCTACCCCAAGATCGTCGAGTTCAGCGAGCTCGGCGACTTCATCGATCGACCTGTGAAGACGTACAGCTCCGGCATGTACGTGCGCCTCGGCTTCGCAGTCGCCTCCTCCGTCGACCCCGACATCTTGATGATCGACGAAGCCTTGTCGGTGGGGGACGAACACTTCAAGGGCAAGTGCATCAACCGCCTGAACGAGTTCCGCGAGCAAGGCAAGACGACCATCTTCGTCTCGCACGACATGGGTGCTGTGAAGACCATGTGTCGCCACGTCGTGCTGCTCGACAAGGGCGAGGTCGTGGAGCAAGGCACAGCCGAAGAGGTCGCAGACGAGTACCTGAAGCGTGCGAAGGCACGCGGCAACGAGCGCCTGTCGGCGTTGAACCGCGGTTCGAGCGCCTACCCGCGCTGGGGAACCGGCGAGATCGAGACGCTCGACGTCGACATGCTCGACGGCGCCGGCACACCGACGAGCGTGTTCAAGGTCGGCGAGCCGTTCCGCGTGCGCGTCGCCTGGCACGCGCACGAACGCGTGAACCAACCGGTGTTCGGCATCGGCATCTACCGCTCCGACGGCACGTACGTGAACGGTGCGAACCACCACTGGCGCGAGCATCCGATCAAGATCGACGCCGTCGAAAAAGGCGACGAAGGCGACGTCGAGATGCGCTTCGACACGATGCCGCTGCTTGCCGGCCAGTACTACGTGACGTCGTTTCTCTACGACCACAGCAAGGCCGCGCCGACCGCGATCGACCACCGCGAGCACGCGGTCACGTTCGAGGTCATCGACGCGTCGCGCCTGCAACACGGCATGTTGTTCCTGCCCTCGACCTGGACGGTGACGCGCGGGCGAGCGGGCCGCACGGAGACGTGGGAGTCGAAGTCGTGAGCGCGAAGGGCACGACGCAGTCGAAGCCGCCGCGCGTCGACATCGAGGCGCTGCCCTTCGACCAGTACCAGCGCTACCGGCTCGTGTCTGATCTGCTGGCTGAAGTGCGCCCGAAAGACCAGCGTCTCAAGGTGCTCGACGTCGGCGGCCGCACGGGTTTGTTGCGTGCGTTCCTGCCGCACGACGACGTCGCTCTCGTCGACCTCGAGCCCTCCGACGTGCCCGGCCTCGTGCTCGGTGACGGCAGCGCATTGCCGTTCCAGACCAAGAGCTTCGACGTCGTCGCCGCGTTCGACACGCTCGAGCACGTGCCGCCGCGCGCGCGCGACGCGTTCGTGTCCGAGTGCGCGCGCGTCGCACGCAAGTGGGTGTTCATCGCCGGCCCGTACCAGTCGCCCGAAGTCGACGAGGCCGAGATGATCCTGCAGCGGTTCCTCGTCGACAAGCTCGAGATCGAGCACCGCTACCTCGAGGAGCATCGTCACAACGGATTGCCTTCGCTCGATCACACCGCTGCGATCCTCGCGAAGAACGGCGCGCAGGTCGCGCACATCGGACACGGAAACCTCGAGCGCTGGCTCGCGTTGATGAGCTTGTCGATGTACCTGGACGACGAACCGCACCTGCGTCCGCTCGCGGCGCGGCTCTTCCGCTTCTACAACGCGAGCTTGTACGCGTCCGATCATGCGCTGCCCGTCTACCGTCACGCGGTCGTCGCCGCGTTCGATGGAGCGAAGCTGCCGCGCGGCACGCAGAACCTGGAAGCCCCGGTCGCACCGCGTGGCACTCTGCAACGCTTCAAGGAAGTCACCGACGATCTCGTGCTCTTCGACCGCGTGCGCGAAGACTGGCGGGAGGAGCGCGCGCGGCTGGCCGAGATCCTGGCGACGCTCGAGCGCGATCTTGCCGGCCACCGATCCACCCTCGAAGAGGAACGCGCGCGCGCGAAGGAGAAGGCGGCGGTCATCGAGACGCTCGAGACCGACCTCGCCGGACATCGCGAGTCCGTCGCGGCGCTCGCGGTCGAGCTGGAGACCGAACGCGAGCAGGGCGCGCGCGTGCGCGCCGAGCTCGAAGCGGACTTGGCAGCGCACCAGACGTCGCTGGCAGACCTCGAGGTGCGACTCACCGAGCACGCCGCTGTTCAGACTGCACTGCAGAACCAACTCGATCAGTCGCGCGCCGTCGTCGCCGACCTGGAAGCCGATCTCGCGGGCCACCGGCGCGCGCTCGACGAAGCGCGTGCGATCCTCTCCGAGCAGGCTGCCGGCCTGGAGGCACAGCGCAGCGCGATCGCGAACCTGGAACAACAACGCGGCGAGATGCTGGGCGCGATCTCGGCCCTCGAAGCCGACGTCGCCGCGCACCAGTCCGCGTTCGCGAAGCTGCAATCCGAAGCACGCGACCTGCGCGCCGAATACACGGCGACGATCGCGCGCTACGAGTCGCTCCTCGGCGAGCACCGCACGGTCGAAGTCGAGCTCGAAGCACGTCTGTCGGAGCACCGCGCAGCCCTCACCGACGTGCGCGCCGACCTCGACGGGCACAAGCTCCTGGCGCGCGACCTGCGCACCGAAATCGAGACCGCCCGCCGCGAGCAAGCACGCCTGCAGGCTGAGCTCGATCGCGCTCAACAGGACCTGGCGGGCAAACGCGCCGAGATCGCCGCCGCGGCGGACGCCCTGCGCCGGAACGACGAGCTCATCGGGCACTTGCGCACGGACTTGAAGAACCGCTGGAAGAGCATCCGCCGCGCGCTCGGTCCGCGCCGTCCGACTCCCGGCGAAGCGCAGCAGTAGAGACCTCCGCGCGGCTCGGCTATAACCCGTGCGCGCCGACCGCGCTCACCTCCGCCGTGTCCACCTCTCGCATCGACGTACAACGCTTCGCCTCGCGCGTCGGCTCCTGGCTCGCCGCCGGCGCGCCCGAGTCGGATGTCGTGCTCTCCTGCCGCGTGCGCCTCGCGCGCAACCTGGCGCAATTCCCGTTCATCCCGCGCCTCGATCCGAAGGGCGCCGAGGAGATCAGCGCAAAGCTCGAGGACGCGCTCTCGGACGCAAAGCTCGACGGCGAGACGTTCTGGGTGCCGATGACGGAAGCGACGCCGCTCTTGCGGCTCATGCTGCGCGAGCGACACCTGATCAGCCGCGATCTCGCGCCCAGTGAAGACGGCCAAGGCGCGCAACCCGGTCGCGCGGTCGCTTTCGGAGCGAGCGAAACCCTGTCCGTGATGGTCAACGAAGAGGACCACGTGCGCCTGCAGGCGATCTCGGGGGGATTCCAGCTCGGCGAGGCTTGGCGTCGCGCACAGGAGATCGATCGCTGGCTCGAGTCGCGCGTCCAGTTCGCGTACACGTCGAAGCTCGGGTACCTGACCGGCTGCCCGACGAACGTCGGCACCGGCTTGCGCGCGTCCGTCATGATGCACCTGCCCGGTCTTTCGCTCGTGCGATCCGAGCTCGAGAAGGTCTTCGCCGCGGCGCAGAAGACCGGTCTGGCCGTGCGTGGCATGTACGGCGAAGGCAGCCGCGCGGCGGGGGACTTCTACCAGATCAGCAACCAGATCACGCTCGGGCGATCCGAGTCGCAGCTCGTCGACGATCTCGCCGCGCTCGTGCCGTGCATCGTCGAGTTCGAGCGCAAGGTGCGCGACGCGCTCGATCGCGAGCAGCGCGCGGCGTTGAAGGATCGCGTGAGTCGGTCGCTGGGGTTGTTGCGCACGGCGCGCGCGATGCAGACCGAAGCGGCGCTCGCGCACTTGTCGAACCTGCGCCTCGGAATGCACCTCGATCTGTACGACATCGCGCAGCTCGAGGTGCTGAACGAACTCGGGGTGCAGGTGCAGAAGGGGCACGTGCAGGCGCTGGCTCCGGGGGAAACGACGGGAGCGTTGCTCGAGGCGAGCGAGCGGGATCGATTGCGGGCGGGGTTGCTGCGTCGACGGCTCGCGACGTAGAGCGGGGGGAGAAGGGAAGGGAAGAGAGGAGAGAGGGGAACTCCTGCCGGAGCGCGCTGGCGGCCGACTCGAGTGGGGAGCGATCCGAGTTGTCGCGATCGGCTCCCAAGGAGGTGCGACGGGGGACTTTCGCTCACGCCGGTAGGGTGCATCATGTTCAGCACGACGGGCTGGGAGCTGGCGATCGAGGCAACACCGAGCGCGCGGCGAGATGTTCCGCGCCTACGGCGCGGTTCCGGCCGGCGCGAGTCGCCCGGCCATACCGGTCGGCTCGCGCCGGTCGGCTAAAAAAGGGCACGGTGGGAAGTGGAAGCGGGGGCGTTGCTGCGCGTCGGGGCCACTGGATCGATCGGATGGTGGTAGCGGCGCACCCGAATGACCATGTGCCCACGACAATCGCGGGTTTCAGGTGCTGGGATTCCGCCGAGGGCGTTGGGGAACTGGCGCTGTAGCTGACTCCTGGGGACGAGGGGGGTGGCTACCGGGGGCCGAGCACCGAGTGCGACTCGTGCGCAACTTGATTGCGCGGATGTGCCCATCTCAATCCGCTGCATCGCGTGGACGCTTCCATGCGCATCCGCATCGCTGCGCCAACCTTCGAATCTCGATTCGCAGAGGTGCGCCGCCACTCCAATCCCGATCCGCCAGGTCGCGCCGAAACTCCAAGCTCGATCCTCTTGATTGCGCGGACATTCCTATCCAGAGCTTGCGCCCTGCCGTCCAGCTTGCAGTTGTCCCCCCTTGAGCCGACCGGCGCGACCCTTGACCGGTACTCCGGTCGAGTGTCGCGTCGGCCGGAACCGCGCCGTAGGCGCGGAACATCTGGCCGTGTCGTCCCAGCTTCCCCGTGCGCTCCAGCCTCAGCCCGTCACTCCACCCTCACTCCGGGTGCGAGCGCTCGAGTTCGATTCCATAGATGTGCGGGATTCCGTTGCGCACCACCTTCGCGCCTACCCGCTCCCCATCCTCCATCTCGAGCGACAATTCCTCCCCGATCTCGAGCTTCGCATCTTCCACGATCAGCAAGGCACCACCGCTCGAAACATCACGTAGACGCCCACCGGCCATTCCGGTCTCGCGCACGACGCGCACTTGCACTTGCGCGCGCTGACGATACTCCTTGCGACGCTCATCGATCCGCTCGACCGTGCCATCCACGTTCAACCGCACCAGCTCACCCGTCGAGATCGCATCGAGCGCTCCCATCGCTCCCACGATCCCCGTCAATCCATACTCTCGCGCCTGGATCGCCGCGTGCGACAACCACCCGCCGACCTCGGTCACGATCCCGGCGGCCTTCGGGAACACCGTCATCCACGTCGGGTCCGTGAACCTCGCGACCAGGATTTCGCCATCCCGGAACTCCGCGATCTCCTCCGGATGACGCAGCACGCGCGCACGTCCCGTCACGCCGCCGCGGCCCGACACACGAATGCCCTGCACGGCACCCGTGCGCATTCCGCGCGGGATGAGGCCGCCTTTCTCGAGGTCGAGGTCTTCCAGATCCTCGATCGTGAGCGTCGCCGGCAGTTGCACCGACAGCAGGGCCTCGCGTGCTTCGATCCTCTCCGCCACGATCGCCGCAGCTCGCACCACACTGAAGGCCGGATCCGCAAGCCGTTCGACTTCCGCCGGCGTCAGCTCGAACAGGCGCTCGTCCAAGCCTGTGCGCACGCCGATTTCGACCAGCAACCGCCGTAGGAATGCGAGGTCGCGCAGCGCGTGGTGCTTGGCTTCTTCCTTCAGCGCCTGCCAGTGACGCGCGCGCTGCACCGCGAGCCCGAGCACGCGTCCCCTGGGCAAGGTCGGCGCCTGCATCGGAGCTGCATGCCCCGACCCCGCGGAGCTCGACAGCGAGCGCACGAGCGCGGGGTCCTCGCCGTAGCGCGGCTGCGAGAGCTCGTAGTCGAGCGGCGCCCGGTGACCGAACTGCGCGACGAAGCCCTCCGAGTCGCCGTTCTGCAGCGCTTCGAGCGCCGTGTGCACGACCGTCACCGGCAAGTGAGCGAGGAACGTGGCCGCGTCGAGGCCCTTCTTCTCGAGCGCGCGCAGGGCGCTCTTCAAGTAGAAGTCCGCCGCGACGTTGATTTCCTCCGCGCGCACGTACCCGCGTTCGACGAAGTCCGCACGGCGCTCGGCGAACAGCGCGACGAGTTCGTCGAGCGACAAGCGTGAGAGGTCGATAGCCTCGCGCAGGCGTGCCGCGCGCAACTCGACCGGCAGGAAGTCTTCGCGCCAGGCGCGCTCGATCTCGTCGGCCGCACGCGCCAAGCGGAACGAAGCCACGCTCGACGGCGCGCGCTGCGAGCGCGACGCTTGTTCGCGCTTGTCGACGTACAGCGTGCCGAACACGCCGACGACGAGGGGACGGGAGTCGGGGCGCACGTCGTAGGGCATGCCGAGCGCGCGGCAGGCTCGGTGCGTGCTGCCGTCGAAGGCCCACAAGGAGTCCATGAATTCGAGCGAGAAGCGCGTCGGCTGCGGCAGGAACTCCGACAGCTCGGTCTGCTCGAGGACGACTTCGTCGCGCTGTGCACCGCGTGCGAGCGAGACCAGGCGCGAGCGCTCACCTTCGCGAATCGAACGCTCGTCCGGCGTGTCGCCGTTCGAATGCGAAAGGCGCGTGATGTCGCGTGCCTGAAGGAGGTGGAACGTTCCGTTGGCGAAAGCCCACTCGATGTCCTGCGGCTTGCCGAAGAGCTTCTCCACGCTTTCTCCCAGCGCGAAGAGCGGCGCGACGTCGATCGGGGTCGCGCATTCGCCGAGCACGCGACCCGACAAGCGACCGAGGCGGAACGATTGCGGCTGCGCGCGTCCCGACACGAGGTCGTCGCCGAGGCCGGGGATCATCTCGAGGGCGGCTGCGCCGGACTCGCCCGGGTGCTCGGTGAAGAGCACGCCGGCCCAGCTCGCGGGCACCATGGCTTGCACGACGATCGCACCTGTCTCGCGCGTGCTCGAGTACGCGTCGACGCGATCGCCTGCGAGCGACGCGGCGACCTTCTCGAGCGCTTCGAAGAGGCTGTCGCGCTTGACGTCGAGGATCGACTCGAAGACGCCCGCGTAGCTCTTGTCGGTGCCGTCTTCGTTGAGGCCCGAGCTGCGCACTGCGACACGTTCCGCACCGAGTGCGCGGAACGCATCCAGGATCGCCTTGGCGTGGCGCGGTGCGTAGCGACCCGTGCCCGTGCAGTACTCGACCGCGTTGGCGCGCACGACGAAACCGTCCGGAACCGGCAGGCCCGCGCCCATCAGATGACCGAGGCGCGCGGCCTTGTTGCCGCACCCCGAGACGATGTGGGACACGCGCAGCGGGACGACCGAAGCGTTCTCATGGCGACGCACGATGCGCGCGCGACGGCGTGCTTCACGCGTGGCGCTGCGTGACTCGACGATGCCGCACACGAAAGTCTGCGTGACGAGCAGTGTCAGGTTGGCGACCAGGTACAGGTTGACACCGCTCGACAAGCGCCACGTGAGCGCGAGCAGCGCCACGCAGGCCACGACCGTCGTCGCGATGACGACGCGCGTGCGCGCCTTGGCCGAGATCAGGATCTGCGCCGCGAGCAGGGCCGCGACGCCAAGCGGCAGGATGTGCGTCGCGTCCGGTGTTCCGAGCGCGCCGATCCACAGGAAGCTCTCGGTGCTGCCGGCCGAAGCCTGCTGAACGACCGAGAAGAAGAGCGTGAACAAGAAGAGTTGCGCCACGGCAGCCAGCAGGTTGAGTCCCGGCTTCACCTTGTTCTCGCGGAGCAGGCGCGACACGGCACCTGCGTAACCCTGCGGATCGTCCACGTACGCCGCCTTCTCCGCCGCCATGCGCGGCTGAAGACGGCGCTGCACGCGACGGTCGCGCTCGCTCTTCAAGGTCAATGGTGCGATGAGGACGCGGATGGCGAGCACGAGCAGCAGGATCGAGAGTGCGAGCGAACCGATGTGCTCGCGGATCCAGGCCAGCGTGCCCTTCAACGGTTCCGACGCGATCGTCACGAGGCTCTTCGGCGCGTGCGCGGCCTTCCAAGCCAGGACGTGCGGCTTGTCCTTGCCGCCCACCGCGAAGCCGTCCGGCGTCGTATAGCGCCCCAAGTACTCGAGCCCGGCGCGGTGCAGCCGCAGCCCCATCACGAGCCCGAAGAACGAGCTGCGCTTGTCGTAGCACGGCACGATGATCGGCCGGTCCTTCGGCAACGCAGCGATCGCCGCGTCGAGCTCTTCCGTCGTGAGCTTGCGCATCGCGATGTCGACGGCTCCCGGCAGGTGCGCGAGCTCGTAGTCACCCGGGTAGCGCACGTCCACGAAGACCGGGTTGCGCTTCTCTATCAGCGTCATCACGTCCGGCGTGTCGAGCAACACGTCGCGGTTGGGATAGACGGGGACTTCGCGCAGGTCCGTGCGCTTGTATCCGTCCTGCAACTCGAGCGGCCGGTCCTCGGCGATCCACTTCTCGTAGCCGCCGATCATGAATCGGCAGTGATACCCGAGCGACTCGAAGTGCGCGGCCAGCTCGGAGGAGCGGTTGCCGTTGAAGCACAGGAGTGTCACCGACCGATTCGCGTCGAGCGTCTTCTCGGGCGCTGCGAACAGGTCGGGGAAGCGCACGTGCGGCACGCCGGCGATCCGACCGACCTCGTACTCTTCGCTCTCGCGAACATCGAAGGCCTGCGGCGGCGTGACCGATTCCATCTCGGCCTCGAACGCTTCGGTCGTGACACCGTCCTCGCGCTGCAGTTGATCGCTGAACGAGAGCTCCTTCAGCGACACGTCGACGATCTTCTTGCCCTCTTCGCGCGAGTTGCGCGTCAGGTTCACCTGCAGGCGCGCGAGGTTCTGGTCGCGCACCGAGGCGAAGTACAGGTACCAGCCCACCGACGCCGCCACGAACAGGCCCGCGGCCGTCATGAAGGCGATGCGCCAAGTGCGGCTGTTGCCCTGCGTTCCGGCGCGCCGACCGCGGCTCACGAAAAACCAGCGGCCCAGCAGGATGCTGACCAGGCCCAGGACCTGCGCCGCGCTGGCGAACAGGTTGACCATCACGTCGGGCGAGGGGATCGCCCAGGCGCTGTTGTCGACGACGAACGCCGCCATGATCGCGATCGAGGCGACGGAGACGAACCGGGCGACTGGACGGGAACTGCGGACGCTTTCCGGTCCGTTCGGGGAGGACTTCGAATTGGCCATGGGCAACCCCTCTGCGCGCAGCAGGGATGCGAGAACCGACGGAGGGGAGAACTCCGGCACCCCTGGGGACCTCGGCAGGGACGCTCCTGCCTGGGCAAGGGGGGGTGCAACACGCGTCCGCAATAGCGGCGGTTCCCGGGGATGAATTCTTCACCAAATCTTCAAGAAGATTCTTCCTCTGCCCGAGAGGGCAGCGTCGCCGGGCTCAAGCGTTCGCGACCGGGGGGTCGAAGGAGGGAGGGTTCGATTCTGTCGTCGCCGTCAACACCCCACCCACGTCCAAGGCGGGTCGCCCCCATGAATCTCTCCCGTAGGCTCCCTGCGCTTTCACTCGTCGGATTGCTCTTCACGCCGGCGCTGGCCAAGGTCCCCGCTCCGGCGCTGGACAGTGTGCCCGCTCCGGCGCTGGCCAGGGTGCCCGCTCCGGCACTGGACAGTGTGCCCGCTCCGGCGCTGGCCAAGGGCACCCTTCCCGCGCTGCCGCAAGGGCCCGTGCCGAAGGTGCTGCACCTGACGTTCGGCGTCTACCAGACCGACAAGCCGACGGAGATGTACAAGCAGTTCACGCCCCTGCTCGAGGCGCTCCAGGACGACGTGGGAACGCGCCTTTCGCGGCCCGTCGACATCCAGCTCAAGATCTTCCAGAGCTACGAAGCGGGCATCCAGGCGCTCGTCGCCGGTGACGTCGACTTCGTGCACTTCGGCCCCGCTTCCTACATCACCGCCAAGGCCCAGGAGCCGGGAATCCGACTGCTGGCGATGGAGCACGAGAACCACAAGAAGGTCTTCCAGGGCGTGATCGTCGTGGCCAAGAACAGCCCGATCAAGAGCATCGAGGAGTTGCGCGGCAAGACCTTCGCGTTCGGCGACAAGAACTCGACGATCGGTCGCTACCTCGTCCAGGCGCTCCTGGTCGAGCACGGCATCCACGCCAAGGACCTCGGCAAGTGGGAGTACCTCGATCGCCACGACATGGTGGCGGCGGCGGTCGAGCACGGCGACTTCGACGCGGGCTCGGTCAAGTTCTCCACCTTTCAGAAGGCCAACGCCGGCGACAAGCTGCGCGTGCTCACGCCGTTCGACAACGTCACCAAGCCGGTCGTCGCCCGCAAGGGCCTGGATGACGCGGTGGGCACCGCGATCCAGCAGAGCCTCTTCGCCCTGACCGAAAAAACGGACACGGACGTGCTCAAGGCGCTGAAGGTGTCGGGGTTCGTGGAGTCCTCGGACTCCGACTACGACTTCGTGCGCAAGGGCATGAAAAAGGCTGCCGAGTTCGAGGATGACGCCCCGAATCGGCAGACGGGACGATGAAACCCGCCGAGCCGGGGACGAGCGAGTCACGCTCCGACGCGGGCCCGGACGAGCGCGCGCGCCGACCGGATCGCCGCGAGCCCGGCACCAACCGCCTGAGGCTGTTGGACGAAGCCTCGCAGCAGGCACCGGTGCAGAAGCCGAGCCCATTGCATCGCATCGGCGTGAAGCTGATCGGCGCGACGGTGATCCTGCTTTCGCTCGGCTTCCTGCTCTCGAGCATCAACACGATTCAGAGCGAAGAGCATCTGCTCTCGGACCAGCTCGATCTGCGCGGCTACGAGCTGGCGCGACTGGGGGCCATCTCCTGCCTCGAACAGCTTCTGGTCTCGACGTCCGACTACCCCGAGGTCGAGACGATGCTCCACAACCTCGCGCGCGAGGACCCGGACGTTCTCTCCGCGCGCGTCGAGCTCCTCGAAGGCGGCAAATACAAGAAGGTGGGTGAGGGCTTTGGTCAGTTCGACGGGGAGGAACTGCACTCCGCGAACCTGATCCGCACCTACACGGCCTCGATCGAGGCCGACCCGGTTGGAAAGGTGCCAGGCCGAATACTGGGACGGCTGTCGCTCGACCTCTCGACGCGCAGCCTGGCGCAGCTCAAAGCCAAGCGCGCGACATCGCTGGCGTTGCAGGCGGCTCTGGCCTTCGCCTCGATCTCGCTCGTGCTGTTCGGACTCCTGCGATACTTGGTCGTGCGTCCGTTGACGCGTCTCGACGAGCTCGCGGGCGCGCTCGGGCGCGGCCAGCTCGACATGCCGATCCGGTTGAAGAGCCGCGACGAGCTCGGCCGCCTGGCGACGACGCTCGACGGCATGCGCGTCAACCTGCGCGCGTCGTACCACGAGATCCAAGAGAACAACGACGAGCTCCGTCGCGTCGGACGTGTCAAGGACCAGGCGATGGAGGACCTGGCCGGCGCGCTCGAGCGCGCGCAGGTCGCGAACCACGCCAAGAGCCAGTTCCTGGCGACGATCAGCCACGAGATCCGGACACCGATGAACGGCGTGATCGGGATGACGCAGCTTCTGCTCGACACGCCGCTCGACAAGGAGCAGCACGAGTACGCGGAGACGGTGCGCAACTCGGCCGAAGCACTGCTCGTGATCGTGAACGACGTGCTCGACTTCTCCAAGCTCGAGGCCGACAAGCTCAGACTCGAACGCGTGCCGGTCGACTTGCGCGTGCTCTCGCGCGAGATCCTCGATCTGCTCGGACCGCAGGCGAAAGCGAAACAGCTCGCGCTGCAGTCTTCGATCGACGGGGACGTGCCGGCGCAGGTGGTCGGCGATCCGTACCGGCTGCGACAGATCCTCGTCAACCTGATCGGGAACGCGATCAAGTTCACGCGCAGGGGCAGCGTCACCCTGCGCATCGGGATCGAAGAACGTTCGGTCGGGAGCTCGATGATGCGCTTCTCGGTCGTCGACACGGGGATCGGCATCCCGGTGGAGGCGCGCGCGCAGCTCTTCCAGCCCTTCACGCAGGCCGACGGTTCGACGGCGCGGATGTTCGGTGGCACGGGTCTCGGGCTCGCGATCGCGCGGCGGTTGTGCGAGATCATGGGCGGGAAGATC
>JBBQNP010000127.1:0-13219 GCA_038330085.1 Planctomycetota bacterium
CGACTCGCTGAACACGATCACGATCGGCGAGTCCAAGTCGACGCTCATGCCGGTCGGGAACACGTTCGTGATCGTCGGCGCTGCTCCGAGGATCTGCTCACCTTCCTTCGGCACGGAAGCCGCCTCCGTGCCGAGCGCTCCCGTGATCGAGCTGCCCACGCACGTCCCGCCGAACACGCAGGCGGGGTTGTCGCAGCCGGGCAGAAAGAACGCTGCGGTCGCGGCCGCGGCGAGGAGCGTGAGCGAGGTGGATCGGATCGCGGTTCGGGTCATGGATGACAAGAGTAGGCGAAGAGCTTGCGGAGTGAGATGCGTGCGGAGAGCGGCGCTGCAAAGTGAGCCCCGTATCGTGAGCGTGCGTGCGCCGAGCCTGGATGCGCCGGTAGGTTTCGCGAGGCCCCGACCCCCCGGCAAGGCCTACCCTGAACCCTATCCGACGCAGCGCTTCCGATCGTGATCCGGCCCGAAACCCGTGGCGGTGCGCGCAGGGACGAGCGGCAGGGCGCCCCTCTTCCCGCCGAATGGACGGTCCGTAGGAAACGAAGGCCGGATCCCAGGCTCGCTCATCCGCCTGGATCGCAGGTCGGTGGCGCCTAGAATGGCCCGCCGCGGCCGGGTGGCAAGCGCTCGAGCTGGATTCGGGCCACGGTGACGCGTCCATGCAGCCCTCGACCGAGCCGAAATACCGCCTCCGATCTCGTGGACCCCGGCTTTCGATAGGCGCGGGCGTCGTAACGGGTTTCGTGCTGGCGGGCTGTCTCCTCTTCTCCTGCTCCGCCCAGCAACCCATCGACGAGGCCGCCGCCCGCAAGGCCGAAGATGCGCGCGTACAGCGTGCGGCGGAAGCCAGGTTGCGCTCGCTCTTCCCTGAAGTGCAGGGCTCGATCACGCGCGAGTCGCTGACGAAGGCGATCGTCGCCTCGGCGGCGCCGCACATCGGTTCGGGCGCGACCCGACAAGCCGAAGTCCCCGCGGCGGCGATCGCTGCGATCGAGCGCGGCGACTTCGCGACGGCGCGCGGTCTCCTCGGCGAGCTCCTCGCCCACGACGAGATCGAACACGCGCGCGCGCTGCTCGCGGCCGGCGACGAGCGCGGCGCGTTGTCCGTGCTCGACCGCGCGGTCTCGATCGCACCCGACAGCGCGGAGCTGCGCACGCTGCGCGGCGAGACGGCGCTCATGGTCGCGGCGGAGAGCAACGACAAGGAGATCGTTCAGGGCGCGCTCGACGACTTCGAGGAAGCGGTGCGCCAGCACGGCGGACCGCGCGCGTTGTTGGGTGCGAGCCGCGCGGCGCGTGCGCTCGGCCAAGGCGACAAGGCGCTCACGTATGCGCGAGCGGGGCTCGATGCGCTCGACGGCGCGGACATGCTGGTTTACGGATCGAAGGGCGAGCCGCCGATCCACGCCGAGCGCGTGTGGGCGCAAGCCAGCCTGGACAGTTGGGCGCGCGGGCCCGCCGACACGAACGGCGTGCACGGCGCTGCGTCGGCGCGCGAGCCGGTGGCGGCGTTGCACGCGTCCATCGGCCGCGCGGCGGACGATGCGTGGTCATGGCAGGAGCTTGCGCGCGTCGAGCTCGGTTCGGGTGACGCGGTCGCGGCACATCGCGTGTCGAACCGCGGCTTGAGCTTCTTCCCGCACGACGGCGCACTGCACGCGAGCCTCGCGTCCGCGCTCGAAGCGATCGGCGGACAGGACGCGGTGATCGCCGAGTTCGCGAAGCGCTCCACGAGCCATCCGCACGTCGCCGTCGCCGAGCAGATCGAGGCCGAAGCGCGCTATCAGTCGGCGCTCGATGCGCTTGTGCGCAAGCCAGGTGACGCAGCCGCGTTCGCGCGCGCCGAAAAGCTCTTCGCACAGGCCCGCACGGACGATGCAGCACTGGCCGACGCATGTCGCGCGCGCGAAGCGCTGTGTCGCACGGGGGCCGGCTTCGCGCTGCTCGACGTGAACGATCTCGAGGGCGCGCGCACGGCGTTCCTCTCCGTCGAGGACGCGCAGAAGGGCGCGCTCGCTCGTTCCGACCCGCCGCGGTTGCGCTCCGCAGTGATCGGACTGGACGCGATCGCCGCGACGTACGTCGCCGCGAGCCAGCCGACCAACGCGAGCGGAAGCTGGATCGAGTCGCTCGAACGCGCGGCGCGCATCCACGACTACCTGCGCGCGTACGACGTGAACGACGCGCACTTCGCGCTAGCTGCCGCGCGCGAGAACCGTGACGCTGCGCTCGCGATCGAGACCGAAGCACGCACGCTCGCCAGCCAGAAGAAGATCGACGAGGCGAACCAGCGCCTCGTGCGCGCGCGCGAGCTGATGGAGAAAAGCCGCCTCGCTTTCGCCGACGCGGTGAAGCTCGCACCGCTCGACGTGACCGTCGGACAGGAAGCCGGCGCCGTGCTCGTCGACTACGTGCAGCGCGATCCCGACGTCGCGCGCGGCTGGCTCGAGGGCGCCGCGCACGCAGGCGAGGCCAAGCGCGATGCTCTGAGCGCTCAACTCGACGATCCGAAGCTCGCACTCGACGATCCGACGCTCGAAGCGGCGCGCACGAAGGCGGTCAGAAACGAGCTCGAGGTCGTGCGGTCCGCTCTAGCCGACGTGTACCAGGACCTGGGTGTCTTGTACTTGACGCTTCTAGGCGATCCCGTGCGCGCGAAGCAATGGGGCGAGAAGTGCCTGGCGACGAGCCCTGATCCGCCCGAGGAAGTGCGCGGCAAGGGCGGCCTGATCGACCTCTGCAACGAAGCGATCGAGAAAGGCACGGACCCGCGCGTGCGCGACGAAACGCGCTGGGCCGCGCCGATCGCGCCGGCGAAGTAGGCGAGCCGCGTGAAGCGCGAGAGGCCGTTGGTGTCGCATCCCGCACGCCGGACGGATTCTCAGCCTGAGTCGAAGCGCTTGCAGCGCATCGCACTCGTCGTGTACTCCGCGACGCGCGGTGTCTGGGATGCGCTGTACTCGTCGGCCTGGCTCGACGGCACGCTCAGCGGAAGCACGCGACCGCCGCCTTGGAACGGATCGCTCGCTCTCACGTTGGCATGGATCGACGTTCCGTTGACGCTCGCCGCAATCGCGGGAGCGCTCGTGCGCATGGACGAGCGCACGCGCGACATGCGGCGCATCCTCCTGCTCGCGATCGCTTGCGTCGTCGGCTCGATCCTCTGCGTGTACGCGCGCTTACCCATGTACTCGACTGCGAAGGCGACGTACGCGATTGGACTCTTGCCGGCGTTCGCGACGCTGATGGCGCTGGGGCTGTCTCCCCTCCTCACCCGAAGAGTGGGCGCCGCCGCCGTGGGCGCGTTGCTAGCATGTCTGGCCGTCTTCTCACTCGGAGCGTTCTTCGTCGTGCGCTGACATCCCCCCCGACCGGTGGATGCGCGATCGGAGGCTGTGACCGGGGCGGGGATTGGACTAGCGCTGGGTCGGATACCGGCGACAGCGCGCCATCAATCGGACGGATAACAGGAATCGACGCATGAATCGGATTGGAACGAGGGTGAAAAACGCGGGACGGATGGCGTCGGGCTTCGTGCTCGCGTTCTGGCTCGCGCCGGCGGCGAGCGTGTCGGCCGCACCCGCGACGATCCAGGCGTGCCTCGCTGTCCAGGCGTGCCTCACTGTCCAGTCGTGCCTCGCTGCCCAGACTGGCCTCACGACCCAGGCCGGCGCGCCGGAGACGGTCGACGGGCTCGTCGCGAAGGGGCGCGCGCTCCTCGCGGAGGGCAAGGCGTCCGAGGCGCAACAGGCTTTCGAGGCGGCGGAGAAGCTCGACGGCTCGACGATCAAGACGCGCATGTGGACGCTGCGCAGTTGGGTCGCGCAAGCACGCGTGAACGACGCTCTCAACGAGATCGACAAGCTCGACCGCGCCGGACAGAAGGGATCCGAGATGGATTACCTCTACGGCATCGCGTTCGCCGCGAAGGCCAAGGGCTACATGCAGGAGCGCGCGTCCGGCAGCGTCATCAGCATGGCCTTCGACGACGCGGTCAACTACTTGAAGCGCGCGACGACGGCTGATCCCGTGCGCTACTCGGACGCGTTCATGCCCTTGGCGGAGTCGGCCTGGTACGCGCACGACCTCGACGTCGCGCGCGCGGCGGCGGACAAAGCGGTTTCGGTCGCGCCGCAGGATCCGGATGCGTACGCGATGCTCGGCCTCGTCGCGTTCGCGCAGTTCCGATCGGTGAACGAGGACTCAGCGCAGAAGGCGCAAGCCGAGGCGGCCTGGGAAGCGGCGCGCGCTGCCAACGTCAAGGCGATCGAGCTGTACCAGACCCGCAAGACTCCGGAATCACCGGCGAAGATCGCAGCGTCGCATGTCGAGTTGGCGCACTGCTTCGGCTGGAAGAAGATGAGCGCGGACGTCTCGCGCGAATACGCCGCCGCGATCGCAGCCGATCCGAACGCAGTCGACTACAAGGAGGTGTTCAACTTCCTCGCGGGGCCCGACTTCCTCGCAGCGCTGGAAGCCGGCGAGAAAGCGTTCGTCGAGCGCGCCGGCGCAGAGGACAAGAGCGACGCGACGTTGATGTGGTGGCTCGGATACGCGCGGTTGGCCGAGAAGAAGTACCCGGAGGCCGAAGCCGCCTTTCAGTCGGCCGTGACCAAGAACCCTGAGTTCTTCACCTCGTGGTTCTACATCGGTCTCGCGCGCTACAACCAGCAGAAGTACGAGGAGGCGATCGCGGCGTTCAGGCAGAACTTCACGGGAGATCCCGGCAGCCTCATCGGTTCGATCGAGCAGGGCAGCGAAGTGAACATGCCCATCGTCGAGTTCCTGGCAGGCTGGTCGTATGGCAAGCAGAAGCTCGGCGACGCCGTGTTCATGGCGGAGCTCGAGGTCGCGATCGATGCCTCGAACGCGCGCTACTGGAACAACCTCGGTCTCTTCCGTCGCGACGCGAGCGACGCGCTGAAGAAGAGCACGAAGCCCGAAGACAAGACGCGCAGGCAGGACCTGTCGGAGAAGGCGCTCGTGGCATACGAGCGCGCGGTCGATCTCTCGCCCGACGACCCGAACTACCTCAACGATCTCGCGGTCGTGCTGCACTACAACTTGCACCGCGATCTGGAACGCGCGAAGTCTCTCTACGAGAAGGCGCACCAGAAGGCGGAGGCCGAGTTGAAGCGCAAGGACCTTTCGGAGAGCGTGCGCGCCGATCGCGAGACGGCCTTGAAGGATTCGCAGGACAACCTCGACCTGCTCACGCGCGAGTTGGAGAAGTCCAAGAAGGATCCGGTGAAAAAAGACGGCGGCGGCGAGAAGGGCGGCGCTGGAGACGCGCCGCACTGACCTTCGCACGGATGGAACTCCCCCTCGTGTTGATGGAAGCGCGCACAGCACAGCGCGTCGTGAGCGTCGACGGAGCCTGGGATCAGCCGGGCTTGAACCTCTCGCACTGGCCGGGCAACACGACGCCGGTCGACTTGAAGCACGATCTCTCGACGGGGATCGCGCTCGCGTTCGCGAAGTTGCCGCGCGCGCGACAGGACGAGCTCGCGCGTGGTTGCGAGGCGATCGCCAACAACCACTACGACACCGACGGCGTGTGCGCGTTGTTCGCGCTGCGCCATCCCGAGCGCGCGCTGCCGCTCGAAGCGCGTTTGCTGGCCACCGCAGCCGCCGGGGACTTCTTCGCGTTGCCGGACGAGCGCGCGTTCCAGACGGACCTGATCGTCGAAGGTCTCGCCGACGAGGAACGATCGCCTTGGCGCGAGAAGTTTGCCGGTCTCGATGACCATGCGCGTCGCGGATGGGTGCTGCGCGAAATCGTCGAACGGTTCGACGAGATCCTGACGGGTGACCTCGAGCGTTACGAGGATCTGTGGCGCGGCGGCCTGGAACGCTTGCGCGCGGATCGGGAGAGCCTCGCATCGGCATCGCGCGACGAGATCACCCACCTCGAGCTGTGCGTCGTGACCTCGCGCGAAGCCGACTTCGGTCCGGGGCGGCACGCGTTGTTCGGCTCGACGAACGCCGATCGGGTCTTGGTCGTCGGTGAGCGATCCGGCGGGGCGACGTACCGTTTCGTGATCGGGACGCGCTCGTGGTTCGACCTCGTGTCGCAAAAGCCGTTGACGCGGCCGTCGCTGGAGGAACTCTGCCTGCGTTTGAACGAGCTCGAGGGCTCCGATCCCGCCGAGGAGTTCGCCTGGCGCAGTCAGAGCGTGCAGAGCCCCTCACCCGAGCTGTGGTTCGGGCGCGCGGAACATCCGATGTTCGCCGAGCACAGCGACGTGCTCGAGGTCAGCCGTCTCGCACCAAATGACGTGCGTCCGCTCGTGCTCGACGCGCTGCGCGACGCGTGGACGTTCCCCGAGTGAGCGGGTAGGGCCTGGAACCGGCCGTGCCGTCCGCGCGCTTTCGGGTCAGCCGACAGCGCGTGCTGATTGCAGCCTTTGCAGTGCCCCTGTATAGGAGGTTTGTGAGCACAGCGAGCACGAACGACACTTTCGCGGCGATCGACCTCGGGTCGAACAGCTTCCACATGGTCGTCGCGCGCCACGTGCAAGATCAACTGCACATTGTCGACCGCCTGCGCGAGCGTGTCGCCCTCGCGGCGGGGCTCGACGACAAGAAGCGACTGACCGACGATGCGCAAGCGCGCGCCCTCGCCTGCATCGAGCGCTTCGGCGGGCGCGTGCGCGGCATGCCTTCGGAGAACGTGCGCGCGATCGGAACCAGCACGCTGCGTATTGCCCGCAACGCGCGCTCGTTCGTCACTCAGGCGCAGGAGAAGCTCGGTCATCCCATCGAGATCGTCTCCGGCCTCGAAGAAGCACGCCTCATCTACCTCGGCGTCGCGCACGATCTGTCCGACGACTCCAGCCGGCGCCTCGTGATCGACATCGGCGGCGGCAGCACCGAGTGCATCCTCGGTGAGCGCTTCGAGCCGTTGAAGACCGACAGCCTCCACATGGGCTGCGTGAACTGGTCGCTGCGTTTCTTCCGCGGCGAAGTCACACGCGAGAACATGGAGCGCGCACGCATCGCTGCGCGCCTCGAGGTGCAGACGCTCGAGCGCCGCTACCGCTCGCTCGGCTGGGAGGAATGCATCGGCTCGTCGGGCACCGTGCTCGCCATCGAACAGATCCTGCGCGCGAACCAATGGACCGACGGCGGCATAACGGAGAAGGGTCTGCGCAAGCTGCGCAAGGCGCTCATCGAAGTCGGTTTGCCGGCCGATTTCCTGACGATTCCGGGCCTGGACGCCGAACGCGCGAACGTCATCGCGGGCGGCGTCGCGATCCTCGATGCGCTCTTCGACGGCCTCGAGATCGAGCGCATGGACGTGTCGCAGGGTGCGATGCGCGAGGGCGTCATCTACGACCTGCTCGGCCGCATCCGTCACGAGGACGTGCGTGACAAAACGATCCGTCGCTTCATGGAGCGCTATCAAGTCGACCTGGAACAAGCCGGCCGCGTGCAGCGCACTGCGCTCGCGCTGTTTCAGCAGGCGCACGAAGGACTCGAGATCGATCCGGCGCTCGGCGAGCACTTCCTCGTGTGGTCGTCGCGCTTGCACGAGATCGGCCTCTCGATCGGCTACCCCGGCTACCACAAGCACGGGGCGTACATCGTCGAGCACAGCGACATGCCGGGTTTTTCGCGCGAAGACCAGGTGATGCTCGCCGCGCTGATCGAAGCGCAACGTCGCAAGTTCCCTCCGGGGGGGATCGAAGCGCTCGTGCCCACCCAGCGCCGCATGGTCGAGCGCCTCGCGCTGTTGTTGCGACTTGCAGTTTTGCTCGAGCGCAGCCGCGGACAATCGCGCGTACCGCGCATCGGCATCGAGGCACGCAAGGGCGGTTACATGCTCGATTTTCCCAAGGGTTGGCTCGAAGAGAACCCGCTCATCCGCGCCGACCTCGAGCAGGAAGCCGCACGCGTCGAACCGGCGGGTTTCGAGATTGCGATTCAGCACGATTGATGCGGGTGCCGTTGAGTCCGTTTTCGAAGACGGACCACCTTCGGCTTTGAATTGAAATCACCTCGACGGTTCGGAGTTCCCTTCGGATGTTCCGACACGAAATGGCGAGGGCGTAGTCCATCCGGATCGAGCCTGCCAGCCGTTCCAACGCCATTCACTGACGCGGGACATGCCGGAACGTGACTATTTCTCCGGCCGGTCGCCGCAGCCTTGCGCCTTGGGTGATGGAGCGGGCTCGAATGCAAAAAAGCTGAGGTTTTCCCCCGCACAGTTCAGGAGTCCCTATTCTCATCTCGGCTCCGCCTGCGTGTTTTTTCTGCTCGCGCGAACGCGCAAATGTGGGCGGACTTTCCCAGTCCTTCCCGACCACAGAGAGTTCACAACGATGAAATCCATTTCTCGCACCGGCGCCATGGGCGTCACAGCTTTGATTCTGGGCATCACTGGTTTCGCTCGGACTACAGTCGCACAGGGCCTCGCTGTTGCCCCGTGTGCCGTCTTCGACGACGGCGTCTCCGAGAACTCCGTTGGCTTGACCAACGGAGGCGGCGTCGTGTGGATGCACCGTCAAGGCGCGCCGGGTCAAGTGACCCAGGTTTCGGCTATCCGCACCGCGTACGGAACGACAGCATTTCCTGGTTCGCCTGTATCCGGAATCCCGACGACCGTCGCGATCTGGGACGATCCGAACGACGACGGCAACCCGAACGATCTCGTGCTCGTGGCGACCGCAGCCTCCACCACGCAGAACGGCGGCACCAACATCCTCAACGTGACCACCTTCCCTTCGCCGGTCACGGTGAACGGCGTCTACTTCATCGGCGTGTCGATCACGCACCCGCCGGGTGTGTTCCCTGCTCCGCTCGACCAGACGACGCCCTCGGCGGGCCGCGCATGGATCGTCGGGAATGGTGGAGCCGCTGTCGACTTGAACAACTTGAATGCCGCAGGACTCCCGCCGACCGACACCGACGCGATCGGATTGCCGGGCGTGTGGCTGTTGCGCGCGGATTGCATGGCGGTGACGATCACGAGCTATTGCCCGAGCACGCAAGCCGCCTGCCCCTGTGGCAACGTCGGAGCAGCGGGCAACGGGTGCGCGAACTCGACCGGTGCGAACGGAGCTCTGCTCTCCGCATCAGGTACTGCCATGATCGGCGGAGACACCTTGACGTTGACGGCTTCCGGCATGCCGAGCAGCTCCTCTTGCCTCTTTGCTCAGGGTACGAGCACGGCCAGCGGCACGTTCGGTGACGGCCTTCAGTGCCTGGGTGGGTCGATCGTGCGTCTGCGCACGCGTATCGCCACCAACGGCAGCGTGTCCTTCGGCGCGAGCGTTGGCGGAGATCCGCTCGTGAGCGTCATCGGCGGCGTGAGCGCGGGGACCTACAATTACCAAGCGTTCTACCGCGACGCAGCCTCGTTCTGCACGAGCTCCACGTTCAACTCGACGAACGGTCTGAGCGTCGTCTGGAACTGAGCGTTCGCTGACGAGCGAGATCGATCGACGCAGGCGTCGCACGCGCGACGCCTGCGTCGCATCCATCCCGAAGGAGCCCGGGCTCGCCGGCGGAATCGAGCCGGCTCTGTCTCACTCCAGCGGGTGCGCGAGAAGCTCTTCCTGGGCGCTGCGCGGCTTGCCTTCGCCTGACGACTTCGCGCGCTGGTACTTGCCGTCGCTCTTCAGGTCCCAGGCCTGCGCTTCGTCGGTCAGGTAGATCGCGAGCCCGTCGTGACGCACACGCGCGGCGAGCACGGGGTCCTCGATCGGGAACCACGTCTCGACGCGCGAGAAGAAGTTGCGCTGCATCCAGTCGGCGCTCGCGCAGTACGTCAGGTCTTCGCCGGCGTGGTGGAAGGAGAACACTCTGCTGTGCTCGAGGAACCGCCCGATGACCGAGCGCACGCGGATGTTCTCGGACACGCCGGGCACGCCAGGGCGCAGGCAGCAGATCCCGCGGACGATCATGTCGATCGACACGCCCGCTTGCGACGCGCGGTAGAGCGCCTGGATGACCTTCGGCTCGGACACCGAGTTCATCTTCACGACGATGCGACCCTTGCGTCCGGCGCGCGCTTCGTCGGCTTCGAAATCGATGAGTTCGATCAGCCGGCGCTGCATGTCGAACGGCGCTTGAACGAGCTTGCGCAGGCGTGCGACTCGGCCCAGGCCTGTGAGCTGCATGAACAGGTTGTGCACATCGTCGCCGATCACGAGATCGGCCGTCATGAACGACCAGTCGGTGTACGCGCGCGCCGTTTTCACGTGGTAATTCCCCGTCCCCAGGTGCACGTAGCGACGCAGACGGCCTTCCTCGCGGCGCACGATGAGCAGCATCTTGGCGTGCGCCTTGTGACCCACGATGCCGTACACGACCTTCGCGCCCGCTTCCTGCAGTTGCGTCGCGAGGTTGATGTTCGCGGCCTCGTCGAAGCGCGCACGCAGCTCGATGACGGCCGTGACTTCTTTGCCGTTGCGCGCAGCTTGCACGAGCGCGTCGACGACCGGGGAATCCTGACCGGTGCGGTAGAGCGTCTGCTTGATCGCGAGCACGTTCGGATCCGTCGACGCCGCGCGCACGAGCTCGACGACCGGTGCGAACGACTCGAATGGATGGTGCAGCACCACCTCGCCCTTGGCTATCGTGTCGAAGACATCCACCGACTGCTGCAGGCGGCGCGGAACGACGGGAATCAGCGCGGGATACTTGAGGTCGGGCCGCTCGATCTCCTCCCAGATGGCTACGAGTCGGTGCAGGTTGACCGGCCCGTTCACGCGGTACAGGTCCTCCGCGCCGAGCTGGAACTTCTCGAGCAGGAACTGCGCGATCTCGTCGCTGATGTCGGACGCCACCTCGAGGCGGACTGCGTCGCCGTAGTTGCGCGACGAGAGCTCGCCCTTGATCGCATAGAGAAGGTCGTCGACTTCTTCCTCGTCCACCCACAGGTCGCTGTTGCGCGTGACGCGGAACTGGTGGCACGAGATGACGGTCATGCCCGGGAAGAGCTGCTCGACCTGCGAGTGCACGATCGAAGAGAGCATCGCGAAGTCGTGCCGTCCGGCACCGCCGTCGGGCAGACGGATCAGGCGCGGGAGCGAGCGCGGAACCTGCACGACGGCGACGCCGCTCTCGCGACCGAAAGCGTCGGCGCCTTCGAGCTGCACGACGAAGTTGAGGCTCTTGTTGAGCACGCGCGGAAACGGGTGAGCTGGATCGAGGCCGACCGGCGTCAGCACGGGCAGCACTTCGTTGTCGAAGTAGCGCTTGATCCAGCGCTGCTGACGCGCGCTCCAGACCGCGCGTTTGAGGATGCGGATGTCGTACTTCTCGAGCTCGGGCAGCAGCACGTCGTTGAGCGTGCGGTACTGCTCTTCGACGAGCTGTCGCGTCTCGGCGCTGATGCGCAGCAGCGTCTCCTTCGGCGACAGGCCGTCCGGGCCGGCTTGCATGACCTCGTACGCGATCTGCTGCTTGAGACCGGAAACGCGGATCTCGAAGAACTCGTCGAGGTTCGTCGTGCTGATCGTCAGGAAGCGCAAGCGCTCGAGCAGCGGCGTCGCGACGTCCTTCGCTTGCGCGAGCACGCGCCAGTTGAACTCCAGGAGCGACAGCTCGCGGTTGATGTAGAGCGCCGGGTCCAGAAGTTCGGGAACGCGCGCCGGCGGGCCTGCGTTCGCAGGGTCCGTGTTCGCCGGGCCCGTGCTGCCGGAGTTGGTGTCGGCGGGGTTCGTGTCGGGAGCGCGCGGCGTGGGCAGCGCAGCTCCAGTGTCGGCAGGATTCATGATTGCGGTTGCCCAAACGAGTCCACGCCAATGTTCCCAAACGCGTGTCGCAACCGCCAGGGATCGTCGTTCCGCTACCCACTTCTTGATCTGTCCTTCATGGGCTGGTCTGCGCGGCCCTTTTCCACTCCTCCGCCGCGTTTGCCGATATCGTGACATTGCAACATGGATGCGCACGATCTCGTTCGACCGGAGCCGTGGCTGTCGCAACTCGCCGAGCTCGTCGATCGCGTGCGCGATGCAGGCGACGGCGACAGCGAGAGCGTGCACGACATGCGCGTGGCCGCGGGCAGGTTGTCGGTCTGGCTCGAAATCGGCGGACGCAGCGCGCTGCACGATGACCTGCGTTGGTTGAGACGTTCGGCGGCGAGGCTGCGCGACGTCGACGTCATGCTCGAGCGCGAGCGGCCCCCCGAGTGGACGGCGGTGCTGCACGAGCAGCGAACTGTGGAGCTGGCTCACGTGCGCGCCGCGCTCCAATCCAATCGCTCGCGCGCGCTGCTCCAGGCGCTCGGGTTCGTTCCATCCCCCGAGGCGGGTACGGCTCGCTCCGGCGCGAGACATCTCGTGCATCGCGTGCTGCGCGCCGGCGAGCGCATGGCGCACGACGAAGAGGACCCGCACGTGTTCCATCGCTTGCGTCGGCGCCTGCGTCGGCTGAGGTACGCGCTCGAATGGCTGCAAGAGGACGCGCGCAGCGTGAAGAAGGTCCAGGACTCGTTGGGTACGTTCAACGACCGTGTCGTCGAGCTGCGACATCTCGACTCCAACCCGAGCGTGCGGCTGAGCGAGGCCATGCTCGAAGGCTTGCGCGAAGAGCACGAGATCGCGCGGTGGGATTCGCTGGCCGCGTGGCAGAAGCACCGCACCGGCATCCGAGACTTGGGGCGCGCGAGCGGAGCGCGGGACGGCTGACATGGAGCTCTACATCGTGCGCCACGGCATCGCCGAGGATGCGTCGCCCGACGGCGTCGATGCGACCCGCGCCCTCACGGCGCGCGGGCGACGCAGGCTCCACAAATCGGTGCGCGGGCTGCATCGCCTCGACATCGGGTTCGACCGCGTGTTGTTCAGCCCGCTGCTGCGCGCGCAGGAAACCGCCGAGATCCTGACGGATCTGTGCGACCAGGACGCGGGCTGTGAATCAGAAGTCCTTCTGGAGCTGGCTCTGCCGCCTGGACCGGAACTGCTCGCGCGATTGTCGGGCGCGACGCAAGAGCGAATTGCCCTCGTCGGGCACGAGCCCTGGTTGTCGCAGCTCGCGGCCTGGCTCACGTGCGGCTGGCGCGTGTTCGACGAAGGCGCGGCCGGTTGCGTGTTCGAGCTCCAGAAGGGCGGCGTCATCCACTTGCAAGGAGAGCCGCAACCCGGATCGATGGCGCTCGTCGCCGCGTATCCGCCGGCTGCGTTGATTCGCCTCGCGCGCCGCTGAGTCGGAGTACGTTGGTTCGACTGACAGAAATACGGTGCCAGTCCCGTTTTTTCACACTTCGACG
>JBBQNP010000128.1:0-13118 GCA_038330085.1 Planctomycetota bacterium
GGAAAGCGCTCGACCTCTTCCGTCATGCACGCGAGGTCGACGACGTTCTTCAGGTTCGCGTCCGAAAGCTCGCCATCGACGCCGAACGACACGTTGTCTCGGAACGGCTCGCTGAAGAGGAAGCTGTCCTGTGGCACGTACCCGAGCGCACCGCGTACCGTCGCGATCGGCAGGTCGCGCACCGGCACGTCGTCGAGCCGAATCTCGCCGCGCGTCGTGTCGAACAAGCGCCCCAGCAGCAGTAGCAACGTCGTCTTGCCCGATCCGGTCGGACCGACGATGCCCGTCACCGTGCCCGCGGGAACGTCGAACGTGAGCGCGCTCAACGCCGGACTCGACGTGCCCTCGTACGTGAACCCCACGTCGCGCAACGACAGCTTGCCGCGCACGTGAGGCAACTGCACCGGTTGCGCCGGCTCGAGCACGTCGGCCTTCTCGTCGAGCAACTCGTCGATGCGCACCGCGCTCGCCAACGCGCGCGGGTACATGCCTGCGATCCAACCGACCGCGATGATCGGCCAGAACACTTTGAACGTCAGGTCGATGAACTTGAACATGTCGCCCGCCGCGAGCGTGCGATCGATCATCGCCAGACCGCCGATGACGAGGATGACGACGAACGTGGAGTCGTTGGCCGCGTGCGTCAGCGCCGCCGTCAGCCCGCGCGAACGGCCGAGCGCGATCTGGTTCTCGCGGTTGACGTCGGAAGCGCGGTCGAACTTCTCGCTCTGCTGCGCTTCGCGGCCGTAGCCCTTGACGATGCGGATGCCGGAGAAGTTCTCCTGCGCGCGGTGTCCGATGTCGGCGAGCGACTCCTGCACGGCCTGGCTGTACGTGTGGATGCGGGGCGTGAAGGCCTTCATGCCGAAGCCCATCAGCACCAGCGGCAGGATCATCGTCGCCGCGAGCGGCGCGTTGATCGAGAACAACAACCCCATCGACACAGGGATCATCACGACCGCGCCGAGCGTGTACATCATGCCCGGGCCGAGGAACATCCGCACGTTCTCGACGTCGCTCGTCACGCGGCTGACGACGTCACCGCTGCGGCTTTTCGCGTGGAACTTGAAGGGGAGCGAGACGAGCTTGTCGAAGAGCTCCTGCTTGAGCTCGTTCTCGACGTAGCGTGAAACCGCGACGACCCACCAGCGCTGCAGGTAGCGGAACACTCCGCGCAAGAGCGCGAGGCTCATGATGATGGCGACGACGCCCGCGAGGAAGTGCGTGTCGGATCCGGCGCGCAATCGATCGAGCGCGTTGCCGATCTGCACCGTGATCAGCACGTCCCCTAGAGAGCCTAGGGGAATGCACAAGAAGCCCGGGATGAGCTGCTTCTTGTGGCGCAAGAAGCGCCCGAAGAACTGCCAAAGACGCGTCATGTCCGCTCAGCGCTTCCGAATCACCTGCGTTCCCAGGCCAAGGCAGGATCGCATGCGTTCGATCGGACTGTCCGACGTGAGTTCGCTGCCGATGACCTGCGCGGTGCCGTCGCTACTCACGTGGAGGAGCGGGAAGTACTCCGAGCCGTAGCCATCTTCCAGCCCGGGCGTCCAGATCACGTTGTGGAACCACTCGCGTCCGGAAATGCCGGGACTGGCAAGCAGCGCATAGATGTTGGTCGACTTCTTGTCCGACTCGCACATCGAAGCGAGTGCGGAAAACCCAGCGCGAATCGACTTGGCTGCCTCCGGTCCGAGCCATGGGTTGGATGCTCCCGGATCTTTCAACTTGCTTGCCTGGTCGGCGAGCCTCGCTAGCGCCTTGGAGGCTTCGACGGCGTCAAAGCTGTCGCGCCCTTCTTCCGACATTTCGCTCAACAGCTCCGCGATCAACTGACCGCACATTTCGTGACCGACGAAACCGGGATCGAGGTAGCGATCGACCATCGCGACGTCGTCGAAGTTCGTGTGGTACTGACCGCCGTGATTGCCGCTCAGGCTGATGTCGACGACCGGTCGCGAGAGGTGGTGCAGGAACGCGACGAAGTCCGAGCCCGATCCGGCGGGCTCGATCTCGGCGGGCTCACCGGGCTTCAACCCCGTGCCCCAGTCCTCCCACAAGTTCTTCGCCTCGCCGTCCTTGCGCGGCTCCGGCGTAGGCACGCGCTCGAGTGCGGTCTTCAGCACGCGCAACAACCCCGGCGTCCCCGACGCTCCGCGAAAGTGCGTGCCCGAACAGCCCGTGTCCGAGTTCACGTACGCGAAGCAATGCTGCGTGATCATGTCGGCGTGCGCTTCGGCCCACTCGGTGCTGCCGATCATGCCGAACTCTTCCGCGTCCCACAGAGCGATGATGACCGTGTTCGCGGGCTTCCAACCGGACTTGACCTTGTCGCCGAGCCGCTGCGCCGCGCGGATCATGCACACGACACCCGAGCCATCGTCGTTCGCGCCGCGCACCCAGGCATCGCGGTGCGCACCGGCGATCACGCAGTCCTCCGACGCACCCGGCAACGTCGCGACCACGTTGCGGATCGTGCGCACCTCGCGCGGCTGATCCGTGACCAAGTGCACGAGCGCCGGCCCCGGACCGATCGGCGTCTTCACGTCGTGGCCTTCGACGCCCATCATGTCGCGCAACTGCAAGTGCGCCTGGATCATCTCCGCTTCGGCCCAGCCGATGGGCGTGCACGGGATCTTCGGCAACGCTTCGTCGAGCTCGGCCTTCGACAAGCGCTTCGCCTTCTCACCCGGATGCGGTGACGGCCAACCTGGCGTCGACGGATCGCCGGGCGTGCGCGCGATCGGCGAGATCGATCCGCGCTCGGCTTCGTATCCAGGCTTGTTCGGACCCGCGGGCCACGCTTCGCCGGTCTTCGCGCGCTCGGCGAAGAGCAGCACGCCGACGCATCCATATTGCGTGGCGAGGTCGACCTTGATCCCGCGGTACGCACCGCCGTAACGCGCGAGCGCGATCTTGCCCTTCACCTCGACGCCCGCGGCTTTCAAGCGCTCGAAGTCCGCGCGCAGTCCGCGTCCGACGTCGACGACTTCCGCGCGCACATCGGCGCTCGCCGACCACGCGTTGCACAAGGGCAGATCGCCAGGCGGAATCGCGTCGGGGTTGTAGCTCTGGCTACGTGCGTGCAGCGGCGTCGCGTTCTCGCCGTCGAAGATCTCGACGCCGATGCTGCGCGGCAGGGACAACATCACCTCGCGCTCGTCGATCTCGACCTTCCAACCCGCCTCGCGCAGATGTCGCGCGCAGATGTCGGCGCCCACGATCGAACCGATCGTGCCCGCGACGCGCGGTTGCGCGGTGAGCTCCAACAAGAGCGCGCGCGAAGGCGGATCCGCCGGCGCGGAACCCTGCGGCGAAGCGGTTTGGACGGCGAGGCCGAGGGCTGTGGCGGCGACAAGTGTGCTGATCCCGGAGAGCGGCATGCCACCAGAGTATGGCGGCGCGCGCCGCTTCCAACCCGCTCCTTGCTCTTTCGCAACGCGTTCGCAGAAGTCCCGGCTGGACGCGCGTGGATGAAAGGGCGGAGCGCGCTACGCTGCCCGCGATGTCGGCGCACCCGTTCCTCTTCGACGCGGTCCTCTTCGACCTGGACGGGACGCTCGTCGCGACCGACCGGTTCTGGGTCGACGCGGCGCGCGCGGGAGCACGGCGGGCGTTCGAGGAGCTTGGCCTCCAGCGCGCGATGCCGTCCGCAGCGGAGTGGATGAGCCTCGTCGGCCTGCCGCTCGAGAAGGGCTTCGACATGCTCTTCGCCGACTTGCCCGCAGAGGCGCGCGCGCACGTGATGGCGCGCTGCGTCGAGGAGGAGACGAAGGCGTTGTCGGCCGGACAAGCCGCGTTGATCCCCGGCGTCGAGGCGATGTTGACGGACTTGGCTGTGCGCGGCGTGCGCATGGGCGTCGCGAGCAACTGCGGACAGGCCTACCTCGACTCGATGATGCACGAGCTCGGGCTCGCGCGCTGGATCGAGGAGGGGCGTTGTCTCGATTCACTCAGGCTCGGATCGAAGGCCGCGATGGTCGCCGACCTGCTCGACGTGTTCGGCACGCGCGCGGCCGTGATGGTGGGGGATCGCAAGGGCGATCGAGATGCGGCGTGGCAGAACGGCGTGCCGCACGTGCACTTCTCGCGCGGGTTCGCGGTCGAGGGCGAGATCGTGGAGTGCGAGGCGACGATCGAGGACATGGGCGCGCTCGTTCCCAGGCTCGAGCGGCGCACGCAGTGGATCGCGAGCGCACTCGATCAGCTCGGGTTCGTGCAGGGTCCTGGTCCGAACGGAGACAAGGGGACGCAACGTGGCGCTCCGCGTTCGATCGGCATCACGGGTCACACCGGCTCGGGCAAGACGCTCTTCGCGCGGGACGTGCAGCGCATGCTGTCGGCGCGCGGACGTGAGTCGGCCATCCTCGCGCTCGAGGACTTCAAGAAGCCCGAGGCGCGCGCGCAGGACCTGACGTCGACTGCATTCGCTCCGGGCGCGCGACCGCTCGATCACCTTGGTCATGCGTTCGACGTGGAGCGTTTGCAGGCGCAAGTGCTCGATCCGCATGCTCGCGGCGAACGCGCTGCGGTGGAAGTCGGTGGCAAGAAGCTCCTGATCGAAGAGGACGACGTGCTCATCTTGCAGGGCGCGTTCTTGTTGCATCCCGATCTGCGCGCGCGACTCGATCGCATCGTGTTCCTCGAAGCGTCCGACACGGTGTGCTTGCGGCGTATTGCAGGCCGCGATGCACGCAGCGCCGATCCCGAAACGTTGATGCGCATGCGCCGCAGCTCGTTGCCGGCACAACGCGGCTTCGATCAGATCGTGCCGCCGCGCGAGACCGCGGACCTCGTGCTCGACGCCGACAACGCGCTCGGTTGAGCGGGCGGTGCCTGGAACACGCCGTGGGGATTCCCGCGGCGGGTGCCTGGCACCGACTGCTTCACCGACAGTGTCTTGCGTCCGGATCCTCGACGTTCGACTGCGCACTGGTCTGCGCCGACTGTGCTTCGCAATTGGCGGGACTGGCGGGGCGGTGCCTGGCACCCTCCGCAGGAGTACCCCCGGCGGGTACCAGGCACCACCACGCGCGGCGCAGCGCGCGACGCTCAAACCCTGGCGAAGTCGATGAAGCCGCGATCCACGTCGGCGTGGATCAGCTCGAGCTTCACCTTGTCGCCGACGTCGAGGTCCTCGAAGCCGCGCACGATCTTGCCCTCGACCACCGGATGCGAGATGCGCGCCCACGTGCCCTTGTCGCCGGCGCCCGTCACGATGCCGTCGAACCGTTCGTGGACGCGATCGACCAGCAACAACGCGGCAGCGGACTTCGACACCTGACGCTCGACCTTGTTCGCGGCATCCTCCTGCCGCGTGCACTTCTGAGCGAGCTCCATCATCTGCCCGCGGTCATACGGCGGACGAGCATCGGCGAGCGCGGCCTTGAGCGCACGCTGCGTCACGAGATCCGGATACCTGCGGTTCGGTGCCGTCGAGTGCGTGTACTCGCGCACGGCCAGACCGAAGTGCCCGCTGATGTCCTCACCCGGACCCTGCATCGCGTACTCGCCGCGACCGAGCAGCTTGACAACCGACAACGAGAAGTCCGCGAACCGCTCCGGACGCTCACGCCGCACGCGACAGAGCACTTCCTCCAGCGCCTTCGCATCCGGCGAGCCCGGCAAGTGCGCACCGACTTCGTGCGCCAGCGCGACGATCTTGTCCCAGCGCTCGGGCGTCCGCAGCACGCGGCGCATGAACGGAACGCGCTTCTTTTCGAGGAGTCGCGCGACCACGCCGTTGGCCGCGATCATGAAGTCTTCGATCAAATCCTTCGCGCGGTTCTTCGACTCGGCGCGCATGTCGACCAGGTCCTCGCCCTCGAACACCGGCCGTGCTTCGAGCGTCTCGAGCGTCAGCGCACCCTCCTTGTGCCGCAGCTCCTTCATCAACTGCGCGACCTTGTCCTGCAGGCGCAACTGCTCGTCGAGCCCGGGCACGCGCTGTGCCGGAGCCTGCAGCGGACCCTTCCCGTCGAGCCACGCCGCCGTCGCGTCGTAGGCGAGCTTCGCGCGGTTGCGCACGCGAGCACGATTCACGCCTGAATCAACCACGTTGCCGGCGGCGTCCACGGTGAAGTCGATCACGACGGCGAGCCGGTCCACGTCCTGACCGAGCGACGTCAGGTTGGTCGACAGCGGCTCTGGCAGCATCGGAAAGATCCCCGCCGCCGTGTACACCGACGTCGTGTTCGTCTGCGCGTGCTTGTCGATCGCGGAGCCCGCGCGCACGAGCGCGTCGACGTCGGCGATCGCGATGCGGATCTTCACGCGCCCGCCGTCGAGCTGCTCCGCGACCGAAAGCTGATCGAGGTCGCGCGAATCGTCGTTGTCGATCGAGCACCACAAGAGCTCGCGCAGGTCGAGGATCGTCGGGCCGTGCTCGTCGGAAGGCGCTGTGATCGCGCGCAACTCGGCCAGTGCGGCGGGGGGGAACTCGGGCTCCAGCCCGCGCTGGATCATGGCGCGCCGGGCGATTTCGCCGAGTCGGTCACGGCGGAGGTTGTTCTGCGGCATGGGGGAATGGTACGGGCCCCGGCAGGGCACCCAACTCTCTGCAGGCACATTCCAGCGCGCGACGGCGATCGAAGCGGGGGCCGCTCGCGCCCTTCGAGCTCGCCGGAGGCGCGGGCTGTCCGCCTGCTGCTTGAAGATTTCGCTACCCCCGGGCTACACTGCCCGTTCGCTTCCTGGTCGTCCGATTCGTTCGGACCCCTGTCGCCCCGTGGAAGCCTGGCCCGAGCGAGCGGAGAATCTCTGTCGCGGAAACGCGATGCACCATGGAAACGTCCCTGCCCCAACGCCTGCAAAAGTCCGTCTCCGGCTCGTTCCACAAGACAGCACTGCTGCAAAAGCGCGTGCGCGAGCTGATCCGCGGTGCGACGCCGCTCGTCGAGACGCGTGAAGTGAACCCGATCAAGGTCGCCTTCCTCGAGATGGAGCGCGGCCTCATCGAGCTCATCCCCGACGAGGACAACCAGTCTCCGACCCTCTGAGGGAGAAGGAGCGATCCGTGCGGCCCGAGGACAGGCCGGCCTTCCGGCCCGAGGGCAGGTCGGCCTTGCGGCCCGAGGGCAGGTCGGCCTTGCGGCCCGAAGAGAGACTCGCGCAGCGCGGAGGGTTCATCGAGCTCTTGCGCGTGCCGGCGGCGTTGTTCGGCGCGGCGGCGATCGCTCGGCGGGCGTTGTACGACCATCACTGGTTGCCGAACACCCGCTTGTCGGTGCCCGTTGTCGGCGTAGGCAACATCACGACGGGCGGCACGGGCAAGACGCCGGTGTGCGCGTGGCTCGTGGCGCGGTTGCAGGAGCGCGGGTTCTCACCGGGTTTGCTTTCGCGCGGATACGGCGCGGCGGACGGCGCCGTCAACGAAGAAGCGTTGTTGCTCGAGCGACTGTGTCCGGGCGTGCCGCACGTTCAGGACGCGGATCGCGTGCGCGGCGGGCAGCGCCTGATCGCCGAGCATGCCGTCGACGTGATCGTGCTCGACGACGGGTTCCAGCATCGGCGCCTCGCGCGCGACGTCGACCTCGTGTTGATCGATGCGACCCGGCCGTGGGGCTTGGCGCCGGTCGGAGACGGTGAAGCGGTGCGTGCGATGTTGCCGCGCGGGTTGTTGCGCGAACCGCCGAGCTCGTTGCGGCGCGCGGACGCGATCGTGATCACGCGTTGCGAATCGGTCGATGCGGACGCCATCGATGCGCTGGAACTCAAGCTCCAATCGATCGCTCCCGGACGTCCCGTGTGTCGCGCGCGCTTGCGCACTTGCTGCTGGCGCGACGAACTCGGCACGGAGGAACCGATCGACGATCTCTACGGCCAGGACGTCGACCTGATCAGCGCGCTCGGCAACCCGGCTGCGTTCGAAGCCAGCGTGCGTTCCACCGGCGTGCGCGTGTGTGATCACCGCGTGTTCCCGGACCACCATCGCTACGTGCCGGACGATCTGCTGGGCCTGCCGTTCTCGAAGCGCGAGCTCGTCACGAGCGCGAAGGACGCCGTCAAGCTCGCGCCGCTTGGCGTGCGCTTCCGTGCGCTCGAGTCGGAGGTCGAGATCGTCAGCGGGTCGGGCGTGCTCGACGCTCTGCTCGAAACGTTGGCGCGGCCGAAGGGCTCGAAGCTGAAGCGCTCGGACGAAACCACATGAGCGTCGAAACGACGACCTCGAAACCCGAGCCGAGCCTCCTGCCGAAGGGCTTGCGGCAAGACTGGCCCGTGCCGCGGCAGGACGTACACGGCACGCGCGGCGGCGCCGTCGCGCAACTGGAGTACTGGGCCTCGCGCGCGGCGATGTCCGGCATCGACGTGCTGCCGAACTTCCTGCGCGAGGCTCTGATCGGCACGCTGGCGCGCCTCGCACGTCGAGTCGATCGGTCGCACTCGGATGCGGCGCGCGAGTTCCTGCGCACGGCGCTGGGGGAGATGGACGAATCTCAGCTCGAAGCGCGCGTGCTCGAAGCCTGGCGACACTTCCTGCGCGTCGTGATCATCAGCGAGACGCTCGACCATCACGTCGACCTCGAGCACCTCCGCGAGCGCTTCACGCTCGACTTCTCGCCGCAGGTGCAAGAGCTCTTCGCCAGCAAGCGTGGACGCATCCTCGTCACAGGACACATCGGCGATTGGGAAGCGGCGTCGACGGTCCTACCCTGGATCGGATGCGATCCGCTCTACGCGATTTCGAAGCCGCCGCGCAACCGTCCGATGTCGGTGCACATCCAGCGCGTGCGAGAAGCGCGCGGCGTGCGTCTCCTGCCGAGGCGCGGGGCCATGCAGCACGCGGCTACCTTGCTGCGCGCGGGCGGCACGCTGGCGATGCTGCTCGACCAGCGCGCGCGCACGCGGCCGGTGTTCGCGCCGCTGTTCGGACGGATGGCGCGATGCGACCGCAGCGCGGGCGTGCTCATTCGGCGCTTGCGCGCGCCGGTCGTCGTCGGCGCGTGCTGGATCGAGGGCCCCTGGCGTTGGCGCTGTCATGCGCACGATCTGATCGAGCCCGGGGACATCGCCGGCAAGTCGCCCGAGGAGATCGCGACGATGATCAACGCTTGTTACGAGCGGTTGATCCTGGCTCGGCCCGAGCAGTACTTCTGGCTGCACGACCGTTACCGCGGCGCCGACGAAGTCACGCGCGCGCGGGAGACCGCCCCTGCGACGACCGACACGACCGAATGACACTGGCGGGTGACGCTGGCGAATGACACCGGCGAATGACGCCGGCGAGTGACGCCGGCGAGTGACGCCGGCGAGTGACGCGCAGGTTTTCAGGCATCACGGACGATACGATCCAACCCCATGGACGGACGCGAGCTCGAATCGATCCTGCAACGCAGCGGACATCCGCGCGTGCTCATCGTCGGCGACTTGATCCTCGATGCGTACGTGTCGGGCGACGTCGCGCGTATTTCGCCCGAGGCGCCGATCCCGATCCTCACCGCGAAGCGTCGCGAAGAGCGTCTCGGCGGTGCCGGCAACGTCGCGGCCAACCTGATCGCGATGCAGGCGGAAGTCGACGTGGTCGGCGTGCTCGGCGACGACACGAACGGCAACGCCCTGCGCGAGATGATGACGCGCATGGGGATCGACACGGGCGGATGCACGATCGACGGATCGCGGCCGACTGTGCTCAAGACGCGCATGATGAGCGGCGCGCACCAGATGTTGCGCGTGGACTGGGAAGACGCGAGCCCGGTCGGTGGTGCTGCGAGCGAGGCGATGCTCGCGCTGTTGCCCGATCGCGTGCGCCGCGCGAAAGCGGTCGTGCTGTCGGACTACGGCAAGGGTGTCTTGACCGACGCGGTGTTGCGCAACGTGATCGCCGCCGCGCGTGCCGCGAAGATCCCGGTGCTCGTCGATCCGAAGGGCGAGGACTATGCGCGCTATCGCGGTGCGACGCTCGTCACGCCGAACCGCAAGGAGGCCGAGCAGGCGCTCGGTCGCAAGCTCGCGAAGGTCGACGACATGTCGCGCGCGGCGGACGACCTGATGAAGCTCGCCGATCTCGATGCCGCGGTGGTGACGCTCGGCGCGGACGGCATCTACTACAAGGACAAGCGCGGCGTGTTCGGTCACGTTCCGGCGCAGGCGCGCGCGGTGTTCGACGTCACGGGTGCCGGCGACACGGTGGTCGCGCAGCTCGCGTTCCATCTGGCCGACGGCGTTCCGCTCGGTGCCGCGGTCGAACTCGCCAATCAAGCCGCCGCGATCACGGTCGGACGGTTGGGCACGCACGCCGTGTCACGTTCGGAGCTCGCCGCGCACATCGCCGAGTCGGCGCCGCATGCGGGCAAGGTGGTGGTCGGCGACGAGCTCGAAGTCCTGCTCGCGCAGTGGCGCAAGGACGGCAAGCGCATCGTGTTCACGAACGGCTGCTTCGACGTGTTGCACCCTGGACATACGAGCTATCTACGCTTCGCGAAGAGCAAGGGCGACATGCTGATCGTCGGCGTGAACGATGATTCATCGGTGAAGCGCTTGAAGGGGGAAACGCGGCCGTTCAACTGCCTTGCAGATCGGATGGAAATGCTGGCCGCGCTCGAGATGGTCGATGCCGTGACGAGCTTCACCGAAGACACGCCGCTGAAGATCATCGAGAAGGTGACGCCCCACGCGCTCGTGAAGGGCGAAGACTGGTCTGATAAGGGTGTCGTCGGCCGCGAGTGGGTCGAATCCCACGGCGGCACAGTGCATCTCGCGCCGATGGTGCCCGGTCAATCGACGACGAGCATCCTCGATCGGATGAAGAAGAAGTGAGCGGCTGATCCCGCCCACCTCCCTCGCGCCGCCCCTTTCCCGCCTCGTTCCGGTTCCCCGATCGGCGCAGCGGGAATTTGTCTCCCGGATTCTCGGTAACCGTTCCACCCGCCGTTCGTCGTCGGGGATGAATGGATGCATCCATCCTTCGAGGGGAGTCGTGCCGTTCGATCTCCCGTGCCGTGAACCGGCAGCGTGAATCATCGACGTGGACGAGTGTTCGTCGCATGCCCAGACACGGTCCGGGCAACCGTTCGACCCGTGCGCGGACCGAAATCAGCGTTTGCACCGTGTTAGCAATTCTGGTAACATGAGCGAGAAGCAGGAAACCGGTGTCGTTGCCCGAGGCCCGCATGGTTCCGTGGAGTTCGCGCGTGATGCACAGGGCTGGGCGTACGCCGCGGACTTCCTCGCGCACCAGGCACCCTCGAAGGATGCGCGGCGGCTGCGGCGCTGGTTCCAGGTCATGGCCAACGAAGGACGCATCACAAACCCGCAAGCGTTCAAGCACGAGCGCGGTGCGATCTTCGCCTTCAAGTCGTCGCAGTGCCGCGTGCCCTGCTTCCAAAAGCTTCAGGCGTGGTACCTCACGCACGGGTTCATCAAGAAGAAGGACAGATGGTTGGAAGTGGAGTTCCGCCGTGCCGACAGGATCATGGCTGAGCACTTGGAACGAGGAGGTTCATGATGCGAACGAAGCAAGCAGCACACCAAGCCGTGGCGCACGGAGTCTTCGATCGGTTGTATGCCACCCCCAAAGCGCGCCGCGACACGGAACGTGATCGGGTGCTCGTGGAAGCCGTCGAAAACCTCGCGCGCGCGATGGAGGCCCGCGGCGTGAACGGATCGGAGCTCGCGCGCCGTGCAGGTTGGACTCGATCGATGGTCTCGCGTCTGTTGCAAGGCGAACACAGTTGCACGGTTCGCTCGCTCAGCGATGCCTTCCACGCCCTCGGCTACGAAATGAGCGTCGGCTATCGATTGCCCACGGATGCTCCACAAGTGCAGGCCGTTCCGCGGGAACGAGTCCCGAAGGCCGCGAAACAGACGCGCCGCCGTCGGAAAGCGGGATAGAGGGTCGGATCGCGCGTCAGCGCGAGTCCATTTCAGCTTCGCGGCGGCGCGAGCAGCGTCGTCTCGATCTCGCGCAGCATCAGCTTGCGCCAGTGCTTCGTCAGCAGGGGATCGCTCAGGCCGTGGTGTGACCGCGGATAAAAGAAGCACGAAAAGTCGGCGTCCGTCTTCGCGAGCGCATATGCGAGCCGCGTCGTGTTCTGCGGGTGCACGTTGTCGTCGATCTGACCGTGCACGAGCACCAGCCGCCCGTGCAACTTCTCGGCGGCCTTCACCACCGACGTCGCGTCGTAGCCCTTCTCGTTGTTCTTCGGCAGGCGCATGTAGCGCTCCGTGTAGATCGAATCGTAGCTGCGCCAGTCCGTCACCGAACCACCCGCTACGCCCAGCGCAAACGTCTGGCTGTGGGTCAGCGCGTAGTTCGTCATGAACCCGCCGTAACTCCAGCCGCTGATGCCGATCCGATCGGCGTCGACGAAGCCCTGTTTTTCGAGCCACGCGATCGAATCCTCGATGTCCGCGAGCTCCGTCTCGCCAAATCGTTCGTAGCACGGCCATGCCGACTGAGCGCCCTTGCCCGAAGCCGTGCGGTTGTCGCAGCTCCACACGACCACCCCGCGCTCGGCGAGCAACTGGTAGAACATCCCCGTCGTCCCGCCCCACGAGTTGCGCACCGTCTGCGAGTGCGGGCCCGCGTACACGAACATCATCACGGGATACTTGCGCGTCGGATCGAAATCGACCGGCTTGACGAGCATCGCGTTCATCTCGAAGCCGTCGCGTGTTTTCACCGTCAAGAGCTCCGGCTTCGAGCGCGCATAGCGATCCATCGTGTCGAGCTTGTTCTCGTCCAAAACGCGCACGAGCGACCCGTCGGCGCGATGCAGCCTGACCTGCGTCGGCGTCCACAGGTCGCTCCACGCGTCGGTGAAGAACGTCCACTCCGGACTAAACGTGACGCTGTGCGTGCCGGCACGGTCCGTCAGGCGCTTCATGCCCTTGCCCTCGAGCCCGATCACGTACGCATCGAGCCCGATCGCGCTGCGCTCGGTCCCGGTGAAGTACACGAGCTTCTTCGCCTCGTCGACGCCGAGGATCTCACGCGCCTCCCACTCGCCGCCCGTCACCGGGCCGATCAATTGGCTGTCCCTGTAGTGGTAGACCTGCTTGAAGCCCGTGCGCTCGCTCAGCCACAGGTACGTTCCGTCGGCGAGCCACATCGGCGGCTGTTCGTTGCGCTCGATCCAGGCCGGCGACGTCTCGCGCAAGAGCACGTGTGACTGTTGGCC
>JBBQNP010000129.1:0-12992 GCA_038330085.1 Planctomycetota bacterium
CGTGACGTCGTCGAGCGAGTGGTAGCGCGCATCCCAGACGGGCGGGGTCTTGGCCGGCTCCTGCGCTGCGTGGGCCGCCGCGTCCGGAGGGGTCGTGACCGGCGTCGCCTGGGGCTGCGGCACTTCGCGTTCGGGCGATGGGGCGGCCTCCTGCGCGCGGACGTGGTCCGAGTGCACGCCAGCGAGCGCGACGGCCGCGCCCGCCACGCACGCGACGAGAGTGCGCCTCGCGCTCCATCGACCGTTCGTCCGCGCTGTCATCCGCTCGTGTGCCTCGCTGTCAGGTCGGGAGGCTCGCGCTGCCGCACGAGCCCTCTGCCATCGGTATCGCGTCATCGCTCCCTTGGTCTTGAGACAGGCATGGTAACGCGGCAGCGCCTGCCGAGTTGGCGCCTCCTGCGGTCGAGGAATTCGCCGCGGAGCGGCGGAACGGGAGCGCGCCAGAGAGGGTGAGCACGCGGCCGAACGGTTCTTTCAGCAGAGGCGCCCGATTCGTGCCGCGATCACGTCCGGATCTACCCGGCCGCGTCGCGGTCGCGCGAACGACCGGTCTCAGCGTGGTTCAGGCCTCGACTGGCAATTCGATTTCGCGCGCAACCTCGCCCGCGGACTCCATCGTCGACTCTGCGGGCTGGGAAGCGGCGCGGCGCGCGTGCGGGCGGATCTCGACGACGGGCAGCTCTTCCTGTGTCGGCGGACGCGCGGCGGAGAGCGTGCCTGACGGAGCCGGCGTCGGACTCTGCGTCCAATGCTCGGCTTCGGAGATCTCGACCGAGACCTGCTTCGAGACGCCCTTCGTCTCCATCGTCACGCCGTACAGGGTTTCGCACGCGGCCATCGTGCCCTTGTTGTGCGTCACGATGATGAACTGCGTCGAGCGGCGGAACTCGTCGAGCATGCCCAGGAAGCGCTCGATGTTCGCGTCGTCGAGCGCGGCGTCGACTTCGTCGAGGATGCAGAACGGGCTCGGTCGCGCTTCGAACACGGCGAAGAGCAGCGCGAGCGCGGTGAGCGTGCGCTGTCCGCCCGACAAGAGGCCGATCGACAGCAGCTCGCGGCCGGGAGGACGCGCGTAGATGTCGACACCCGCGTCGAGCGGGTCGATCCCCTCCTCGAGCGTCACGTCCGCTTTTCCGCCGCCGAAGAGCTGGCGGAAGATGCGCTGGAAGTTCGCGCGCACGGCTTCGAACGTCTCCATGAAGAGGCGCTTGCTCTCGACGTCGATCGTCTTGATCGTCTCTTCGAGCGCTTGTCTCGCCTGCTGCAGGTCGTCGCGCTGCGCAGTCAGGAACTCGAGGCGTGAGCCGGATTCCTGCAGCTCGGTCACGGCCTCCATGTTCACGGGGCCGATCTTGTCGAGGCGCGACTTGAGCTCCTTGACCTCGTTTTCGAGTGCTTCGAGCGCGGCGCTGTCGCGCAGCTCCTCCTCGGGCACGAAGCCGTCCATCAGACCTTGCTCGTCGAGCTGCAGCTCCTCTTGCGCGCGGCGCACGACCTCGTCGCGCGCGAGCACGCGGCGTTGCTCCTCGAGGCGCAACGTCGAGAGTGCCTCGGTCGTCGACTCGAGCTCGCGCGTGACGCCTTCGACGCGCTTGCGCGAGACCTCGATCAAACCGCGGCCGGACTCGGCCATGCGGCGCACTTCCGCGAGCTTCACGTCGAGTTCTGCGCGCGCTTCGAGCAGCCGCGTGCCGGACTCGGCCAGTTCCTCGAGCGAAGCACCGCCTTCGCGCGCGTTCTCGGCGTGCTCCTGCGACAAGCGTGCGGCGCGCGCGCGCTCGATCTCGTTCTCGGCACGCACGCGGTCGAGGTCGGCCACGCGTCGCTCGAGCCCGTCGAGCTCGGTGCGCGCGCGCGTCGCGTCGACTTGCGCGAGGCTGTCGGCGCGCACCAGCTCCTCGCGCCGAGCCTCGAGCTCGGCGCGCTCCGACTCGAGCACGGTCAGGCGCGCGCGCTCGCGGTCGTGATCGGCTGCGGCTTTTTCGCGCGCGGTCTGTGCCGCGGCGAGGTCGTGCTCGAGGCGCGCAATCTCCGCCACCGACGCGCCGCTCTCCTGCTCGAGCGCGCGCAGGCCCGCCTCCTGGTCGCGCAGCCGCGCGCGCGCAGTCGCGAGCTGGCTGTCGGCGGTCGTCCGTGCGACGCGCGCGGTCTCGAGCTCCTGCGTCGAGCGTTCCCAGTCCTTCTGCAACGCCATGCGCTGCTGCGCGAGCGCCGCGCGACGTTCTTCGAGCCCCTCGATCGCTTGCGAGAGCCCTTCGACCTCAGAGCGCAGTTCTTCCGCGCTCGCGCGGCGTCCGACGGCGCCTTGCGTCAGCGCACGGTGCCCGCCGGCGAGGCCCGCGGCGTCGACGAACTCGCCTTCCATCGTCACGAAGCGCCAATCGCCCGACTGCGCTGAGAGCTCGAGCGCCGTGTCCAGGTCGCGCACGATGAGCACGTCGCCGCACAAGATGTCGAGCAGCGCCTCCGAGCCCTTCGCACAGCGCACTTTGTCGCGCAAAGGACCGATCACGCCGGCACCGGTCGGCTGCACGCCGCGCGTGCGCGAGGTGCCGACTCCGCCGGGGAGCACGAGGCCGACCTGGCCGGCTTCACTCTTCTTCAGCCAGCCGACGACGCGCCGCGCCGTGTCGATATCCGCGGCGACGAGCGCGTTGGCGCGGTGACCGAGCACCGCGTCGAGCGCGCGCGCGTGACGCGTGTCGGTGCGCAGTTGATCGGCGACGAAGCCGAGCAGCGCGTCGGGCGCGACCGGTTCGGAGCGCTCCGACACGCCCGCGAGCACGCGCTTCGCGCCGGCGGACACGTCCTCCAGATCACGCTCGCGATCGAGCAGCACGTCGATGCGGCTCGCGGTGCGCGCGCGTTCGAGCTCGAGGTCCTTCTTCTCGGCTTCGGCCTCGGCCGACTCGCGCGCGAGCTCGGCCATCGTCTGCGCCATCTCGCGGCGGCGAACCTCGTGGCGGCTCTGCGTTTCGAACGTCTCGGCCGCGGCCTTCTGCAGGCGCGACTCCTCGGCCTTCAGCGTGTCGACGTCCACTTGCTGGCCCGTCAAGCGTTCGACGAGACGCGATCCGCGCTCCCGCGCCGGTGCGCGCGCGGCGTCGAGGCCGGCGATGCGGTTTTCGGCCTGCGTGCGGCTCGAGAGCAGTGCGAGCACGGCGGTGTTCTGCTTCTCGAGGTCCGCGCGGACTTCGCGCCAGCGCGTTTCGACTTCGCGCAGAGCCTGCGTCGACGCCGTCGAATGCGTGCGCGTGCTTTCGGCGCGTGCCTGCAGCTCCGCGAGCTCCGTGCGCAAGCGTTCGAGCTCGGCGGCGCGCTCGGTGAGTGCCGCGTCCAGCAGCGTGCGTCGCGCTTCTTCGTCGCGGGCCGACTCCTTCCACGACGCGATGCGCGACGAGAGCTGCGCGCGCCGTTCGTCGGCTGCGCGACCGTCGCCGGCGAGACGCGCCGACTCCGAAGCGAGTCGTTCCAATTCCGCGGTCAAGCTGCCGCGCTCGCGCTCGCGCACCTCGACGTCGGACTCGGCCTCTTCGCGCGCCTTGCGCAGGAGCCCGGCCTTTTCCTCGAGCTCGCCCGCTCGGCTGCCGAGCTGGTACAGCTCGAGGTTCCACGTCCACAACCTGTGCTCGAAGTAGCGCTTGCGCTGCGTCGCCCATTCTTCGCGCGCAGCGGCGAAACGCTCGGCTTTTCCAGCCTGGATCTTGAGCGACCGAACGCGCGTACCCAGCTCGCCGAGCACGTCGTCGAGGCGCGTCATGTCGTCAGCGACGCGCTTCAGGCGCAGCTCGGTTTCGATCTTGCGCTGGCGATAGCGCGAGATCCCGGCCGCTTCTTCGAAGATGCGTCGGCGCTCCAACGGGTTCGCCGACAGCACCGCGTCGATGCGCCCCTGCTCGAGCACGGAGTACCCGCGCGAGCCGAGGCCCGTGTCGAACAGCATTTCGCGCACGTCCTTGAGACGCACCTTGTCGCCGTCGAGCAGGTACTCGCCCTCGCCGCTCTTGAACACGCGCCGCGTGATCGAGACCTCCGCACCACGGCCTTCGAGGATGCCCGACGCGTTGTCGAGGATCAGCGTCACCTCGGCGACCGACAACCCCGGCCGGCTCGACGAGCCCTTGAAGATGACGTCGGTCATCTCCGATCCGCGCATCGACGTCGGGCGTTGTTCGCCCAACACCCAGCGCACGGAGTCGACGACGTTGCTCTTGCCGCAACCGTTGGGTCCAACGACGCCGGTCAGCGTGTTGTCGCCGAACTCGAACGTCGTGCGGTCGGCGAAGGACTTGAAGCCGAAGAGGTGGAGTCGTTTCAGGCGCATGTCTTCGAGGACTCCGCTTCCAGGGATTGCGGTGTGAGTACGTGCTCGAGCGTGAGCGGCCTCGCGGACCGCGTGCTCCATTGCTTCCTATTCGACCCGTGCATCATCGGATCGTCTCGTCGCTGCGCACGCGGCGCAGGCTCGACACGGTGCCGGTCGGCTCCGTGTCGGGGTAGAGGCTCTGCTTCGATCGCGCGCTCGGCGCAAGCTCGAAAACGCGCTCGGCCGCGTGCACAGCATCGGTCTCGCTGGCGTGATCGACGGCGGGCAGCGCATGGAGCGCGCGCACTCCCTGGGCCGACCGCTGCGACAGCGCGTGTTGCATCTGGACCAGACGCTCCAACGCCGTGCGTCCGCCGGACGCGCGCAGGATCGACGCGGGGTGGATCGCGCCGCACTCGAGCGCGCCGATCAGACCGGCTTCGAGCGGCGCTTCGACCGGCGTGCTCGACGCCGGCCCCAGATCGACGGGCCGCAGATCGAAGCCCGCGGAGTACGGATCGCCGCGTTGAGCGCGCTCGCTGTGCAGCGTGCGCACCGAGTCGTCGAACAAGAGCGGCTGCGCGACTTGGAACAAGCCCGCGTCGAGCGCGGCGAAACGCGCGGCGGCGCGCTCTCCGAACCAGGGCACGAGCGACACCGACAACCCGCGCGCCTGTGCGAACCGCGAGGCGGCCTCGTCCAGGAACGCGACGACGCGCGCGCCCTGCTCGACGCGGACCTCGCCGTCGCCGAGCCAGCGCAGCGCTTCGCGCAAGCCGACCGGCACGACCGCATAGCTGACGCGGCCGCGGATCTCGAACGCGCGAGCGCCGGCGCCACTGCCGGAGTCGCGTTGCAAGCGGCGCACGTCGACAAGTGCATCGAGAGCCCCTTCGAGCAAGTGAACGAGGTTCTCGAGCAGCGCATCCTCGCGCCACGGACCGGATCGCCGCGCCGCACGCGGCAGGTTGAGCGCGACGGCACCTCCGCAGTGCAAAGCTCCGCGTTCGCGCAACCCGCGCACGAGACCGGGCCCCGCGAACCGCGCGCGCGCAGTGCCCCATGTCGGCACGAGGCGTCCGCTCGTGAGCAACGCGTCGATTGCTCGCGCGAGGTCCGGTTCGTCGGGCGAAGCGAGGCGCACGATGTCGCTCACGTCGACGAACAAGCGCGGAACCGATCGCACGCGGCCTTCGTCCTCGAGCGCGCCGACCTCCTCGACGAGCCGCGCCAGCCACGGCGCGGCGGATCCGCTGGAGAACGACAGGTCGATGCGTCTACCGCTCGCTCGCGCTACGCCCGACAGCGCGGCCAGGAACGACGGCAACCCTCCGCCTCGTTGCGCGCGTCCGAGCGCCGTGACGAGCATCCCCGCGTCCTCGACGACGAGACCGTAAGCGCAAGTGCGCGCCATCTCGCCCAGGTCGTCGAGCATCTCGAACGCGGAACGCGCGATCGGCTCCCCGCGCAGCAGCAGATCGCACGGGACGGACGTCGTGAGCGGATGGTGCGGCTGCTCGAGGTCCTCGACGTGGATGTCGCCTTCGAGGTGCATCTGCGCGCCGGCTTCGGACAACACGTCTTCGAGCGCGAAACGGCGCAGCACTTCGCCCGCGATGCGCGCGGACACGTCGCGCTCGCCGAGCGCTTCACTGCGTTCGCGTTCCGGCGCGGGTCCCTCGTTCACGAGCGCGCGCAGATCGTGCCGCGGGATCCCGACGGGGCGCTGCTTGCGCAACGCCTGCGACAAACCCATCTCGACGAGCTCGTTGTCGACGAGCTCGCGGATCAACGCGGTCGAGAGTCGCTTCACGCCCAGGCTGAACACACGCTCTTCGACGGCGGCTGCGATCGATTCGGCGGTCGCGCGCTGCAAGTCGGCTTCGTCCATCAGCGCGGCGACGATGCGACTCTTGCGCCAAGACTCGAGGCCGCCCGCGACCTGCACGCGCACGCGTTGAACTCCGCTGCGAGGAGCACCGGCACCTTGCGTGTCGCCGTCGTGGCCGACCGCTTCGCTGCGTGCGTCGAGCGCCGAACGCACGCGCGCACGCTTGTCGCGGTAGAGGATGTAGGCCTTCGCGACAGCCGCATGACCGAGCTCGATCAACGCCTGCTCGACGAGGTCTTGGATTTCCTCGATGCCGGGCAGCACTTCACCGGCAACCGGCACGAGCGTGCGCTCGCCCAAATAGCGCCGCGCGAGCGCGAGCTCGACGATGTCGGCGACATCCAACGCAGCCTGCGCGTCCCCGTCGCCGACGGCAGCTTGCGCACGCCCGACCGCAGCGGCGATCTTGTCCTTTTGGAACGGCACTTCTCTGCCGTCGCGCTTCCTCACGAGCCGGATCTTCATGGCGAGCGGCTCACAGCTCCTTGTTGCGCGATTCCATGATCGGCTTGAGTTCGTCGAGGAACTGCGACACGTCCTTGAACTCGCGGTACACGGAGGCGAAGCGCACGTAGGCGACTTGGTTGAGCTTGCGCAGCTCCTCCATGACCATCGAACCGATCACCGAGCTGTCCACCTCGCGATCGTACTCCTCCTGACAGCGCGCCTCGACGCGCGCGGTCGCGGCCTCGAGCTCCTCGATCGAGATCGGGAGCTTCTCGCAGGCGCGGATCATGCCGGCCATCACGCGCTCGCGGTCGAAGCGCACGCGCTCGCCGCTCTTCTTGATCACGCGCAGAGGCGTGTCCTCGATGCGCTCGTAGGTCGTGTAGCGCAGGAAGCAGTGCAGGCATTCCCGGCGGCGCCGGATCACCGTGCCGTCCGCGGACGTCCGGGAATCGACCACCCGGTCGTTGTCCTGTTTGCAGCGGAGGCATCTCATGAAGGCGGATCCTCCGGGAGGGAGCTCCTGCGCGAGGAACAGCCCGGCGGGTGGGATCCGGCTCAGGACACCACGCTAGATGTTGTGTGTCAATGTCCGCCGCGGGTCGCTCGCGCGAGCGTTGTGGATAACTCCCGGAGCGGCGTGGGAGGCCTCACTTGCCGAGGCAGAAGCGCGCGAAGATACGGTCGAGCACGTCCTCGGCGGTGGTCGCCCCGGACACGGCGTCGAGGGCGTCGCAGGCCCGGCGGACGTGCTCGGCGACGAGCTCCAGGGGCAGGCCCTCGGCCAGGCTGGCGCGCGAGGACCTCAGCTCGACGAGCGAGAGGTCGATCGCCGAGCGGTGGCGCAGGGCCGTCTCGCGTTCCAGTCCACCGGCACCGGTCTGATCCAGTATCGATGCGATCGACGACTTCAGGCGCTCGATGCCTGCACCGGTGAGCGCGGAAACGGCGACGGGGCCTTCGACCGCCAGATCCCGCGTCCAGGCCGGCGGCGCCCCGGGCTCGAGGTCGGTCTTGTTCCAAACCAGACAGGTGGGCCGATCGCCGAGCTTCGAGCGCTCGGAGGACGCTTGTTCACGCCGTGCCTGCCGTGCGTCGACCACCCACACGACGAGGTCCGCTTCGCCGCGCGCACTGCGGGCCAGCGCCTGTGCATCGACGTCCGGTTCGCTCGCCGCCGCGTCGTCGAGTCCGGCCGTGTCGAGCAGGCGAAAGGCACGACCGTCGACTTCGATGCGTGCCTCGAGTGCATCGCGCGTCGTGCCCGCGTGATCGGACACGAGCGCACCGTCCTCCCCCGCCAGCGCGTTGAAGAGCGCACTCTTGCCCGCGTTGGGCGCGCCCGCGAGCACGACGCGCGCGAGCCCGGCGGGTGCGGCGCGCTGCACTTCGAAACCGAGCGCTTCTTCGAGGGCTTGCTCTGCGTGGGTCATGCGCTCGCGGAGCTCGGGTTCCGGCACGTGACCCGCGTCGTCGGGATCGAAGTCGAGGCTGGCCTCGCACAGCGTGCGCAGGTCGACGAGATGATCGCGCGCCGCGGCGATGCGCGCTTCGAGCCCGCCGAAGAGCAGTGCGCGCGCGGCCCGAGCTTGCGCGTCGTTCGTGGACTGCACCAGCGCGAGGACACCTTCGGCGCGCGTGAGGTCGATGCGGCCCGAGTGGAACGCGCGACGAGTGAACTCGCCGGGTTCGGCGGGGGTTGCACCGAGCTCGAGCAGGCGCGCGAGAGCGGCGTTCAACAACGGCGGCGATCCGGGCAGGTGGAACTCGGCCACGTCTTCGCGCGTGAAGGAGTGGGGCTTCGGCATCCACAAGAGCAGGAGCGGTTGCGTGCCGCGGCTGTCGTCGAAGCGTCCGATGTGGATCGAGCGGCGCTCCAGTGCGGGTTGCTGCGATCCACGCCACGTCGAGAGCACGAGGTCTCTCGCACGCGATCCGGAGATGCGGATCACGCCGCGCGCGCCGGGGCCGGGCGGTGATGCGATTGCGACGATGGTCGCGACGTCATGTTGTGAACGGGGATCCATGTCGATCGCGGACTCTGTCTACTGCGCGACTCACGCGTGCGCGTGAGCCGTGCTCCAGGCGCGGTGACATCCACCGCGATACCGTCCGACCCTGCCGGAGACAGCTCGGGAGAAGGCACCCACCCTCTACCGCCGAGCTGCCGCCTTGCGCTTCTTCGCGCGGATCGCTTCGGCTTCCTTCAGCTTTTGCTGCTGCAGATCCATCATCCGCTGCATGAAGCCGCTGCGCTTTTTCTTGGTCTCCACCACCGTGTCGTCGACGGGCCAGTGCTTGCGGATGATCTTCTGCTCGATGATGCCGAGCGTCGACTGCGTGATCATGTAGAGCGACAGACCCGCGGCGTAGTTGTAGAGGAACACACCCATCACGACGGGCATGAACATCATCATCTTGTACATCTGCGCCGCCTGCGGATCGGTCGGCTTGGGCATCGAGCGCTGCTGCCAGATCCACATCACCACCATGAGCGGCGGCAGGATGTTCAAGTAGGGCACGTGCCCGAACAGGGGCAGGTTCCAGTTGATCTCGAGCGTGTGGTCGGGGAGCGACAGGTCGTTGATCCAGTGCGCGAACGACGCGTGGCGCAAGTCGAACGACACGCCGAGCGCGCGGTACAGGCCGATGAACACCGGGATCTGCAACAGCGGCGGCAGACATCCGCCGACGGGCGGCATCAACGCGCCCTCTTCCTGCATCAGCTTCGCGCGCTCCTGGTTCAGCTTCGTCGAATCGTTCGCGTACTTCTTCTTGAGCTCGTCGATGCGCGGCTGGAGCTTCTTGACCTTGGCCTGGTAGCGCGCCATCGACGTCTGCGAGCGGCGGTTGACCGGGAAGAGGATCGCGCGCACGGTGATCGTCAACAGGATGATCGCGACGCCCCAGCTCTGCGTGAGCGAGTGGAACACGCCGAGGATCCACAGGAGCACCTTCGAGATCCCGCTCACGAAGCCCAGGTCGTGCGAGAGGATCACGCCGAACGCAGGGTCGACGGCTTCGAGCTGTTGACGCTGCTTCGGCCCCGCGTACACGTCGAACGTCCACGTGCGCGACTCGCCCTTCGCGGGGAGGAGCAGCTGCAGGTTCACGTCGGTTTCGAGCTGTCGCCACGCGCGCACTGCGTTGCTGGGCAGCGTCGCGTACGCGTCGTCGTGCACACCGCGCCACGAAGCTCCGACCATCGCGCCGCGCGCGTTGTCGTCTGCGGGACGCAGGAGCACCGCGAAGTACTTGCCGAACACGCCCGCGAAGTCGACCGGGCTCGCCGTCGGGAGCGGACCGTGCTGCAGCGTCGCCGCCGGATCCGCCGGCTGGATCTTCGGATCGCTCCCACCGTCGCCGACCTTGGAGAGCGCAATCGCTTGCGGTTCGCGGTAGGTGCGGTCGATCGTCTCGGCCGGCGTGCCCGTGGCCGGCGTCAGCAGGAAGCTGCGCAGTCCCTTGGCGTCGTCGAGCGCGTCGTTGCGCACCACGAGCTCAAAGTGGATCTGATCCGTGTGCGGCAGGAACCGCAGGCGCTTGACGAAGGTGACGCCGCGCCCGGGCGACAGCGTGTACTCCATGCCGACCTTGCGTTCGATGCCGCCGGCCCCGGGCTCGACGATCGGCTTGCCCGTCCACAGTTCGCGGTCGAGCGGCACGCGCTCGAGGTCCTTGGCCGAAAGCTCCGCGCGCAACGCGAGCGAACCGCGCGGATCCGCGGAGGAAGGCGAGGGCGATACGAGCATCGCCCAGTGCACGCGCACGCCCTTGTCGTCGCCGACGTCCTGCGTCTCGAGCTTCTCGACGCTCGTGAGACCGGCCTTGTCGAAGTAGTTGCCGGTGCGCAGCTCGGAGAGCACGCCGCCCTTGTTCGAGAAGCGCGCCTGGTAGTAACCCGACTGTCCGGGCTCACCGACCTCGAAGCGCTCGAAGCGCTCCGTGTCGTCGGCGACGACCGGGCTGATCGGCGGCGCGGTATCGGCGGCGACCGGCGCAGGCTGGGTCGGGGAGATGCCCGGCGTGTCAGTAGGGTTCGGATCCGTACCGCTCGATTTCGGGTTCGGCTGCTCCGTGGTCTGCGCGACGGGCGGCGTCGGCTTGGGCGTCCAACCCATTTTTTCGGAGAACCAGGTCCACCCGAAGAGGATCGCCAGACACAGGATCAGGGCAGTGATGAGTCTTTTGTCCAACGGAGATGTCTGGTCCTGAGTTTTCTGGAAGGCGCGCGGGTGGTCTCGGGAAGCGCGGGTGGGCTCGAGAGAGATCGCAGTCGGTCAGCGTCCCAACGCGAGCCGTTCGGCGAGGTATTCGGGCAGCTCTTTCACGGCGCGAATCGACGCCGCCGCAGCTTCGTGATCGTAGTCGAGCCGCACGAACGTGATCGCGCTACCGTCGAAGAGCACATAGGAGAGGCGCGGATCGCCGTCGCGCGGCTGACCGACCGACCCTACGTTGACGATCACGCGCATCTTCGAGGGAGAACCCGAAATCGACGATCCCGGGGCCGAGAGGCCCAGGTCGTAAGGCCCGGCGGTCCCCTGCGGTCGGAAGATGCGCCCGTCCTGGTAGTAGACCGCCGGCACGTGGCTATGTCCGACGAAGCACACGTCGCGCTCCATGGCCGCGAAGTTCTGCTCCATCTTCTCCGTGTTCTGCACGTCGCGCGGCAGCAGGTACTCGCGCACCGGATCGCGCGGGCTACCGTGCGCGAACATCGCGACCTCGTCGGAGTGCGCGTCGACGGCGGGCAGGTGATCGATGAAGTCGAAGTAGTCGCGATCGTCGGACATACCGCGGCGCAGGATCTCTTCGCGCGTCCACTCGATCGCAGCCTTCGCCTTGGGGTTGAAGTCGGCAGCGCTCTCGAGCAGCGCCTCTTCGTGGTTCCCGCGCAAGCAGATCCCCGGCGCGAGCGGCGGGGCGGACGGGTCGCGCTCGGGATCGTGCGCTTCCTTGACGCACAGCTTCATCACCCAGTCGAGCGCGAAGCACGGATCCGCCCCGTAGCCGACCATGTCGCCCAAGCACACGAAGCGCTCGGCGCCGCGTGCGCGCGCGTCGGCCAGGGCCGTCTCAAGCGCCGGCACGTTGGCGTGCAGGTCGGAGATGATGGCGGTGAAGGGGTAGGGCACGACGTGGCCTGCGGCCGGAAAAAGAGGCGCGCGATTATCGGCCCGGTCTGCGTCAGCAGCAAGCGAACGCGGGAGATTGCTTCACGGTCGCAGGTAGAAATACGCCGCCACGATCGCCGGCGCGGAGAGAACCACGAGCACGAGGTCGACCGCAGCAGGGGTCAGGCCGCGGGCCTCGAGCACGTGGGCGAGGTGCCGGCGGTCGCCGCGCCAGATCGGCTCGCCCTGGGCCGCGCGCACGCAGGCCACGCGGGCGAGGTCGAGCGCGGGCAACGCGAGCGCCGCCCATGCGACCGGGGTGGTCAAGAGGAGGAGACCGAGCAGGTGCGATCCCCCGTCCCCCAGCCACGCGCGCGGCACGCGGCGCAGGATCCCGCTCCCGCCCAAGTTGAACGGCAGGAACGCGAGCACCGCCCCGGAGAGCGGCGACGCGTACGCCAGCCCGGCCCCCGCCACGGCGCACAGGGCTCCGTCGGCGTTGTCGAACGTGTTGGCCGCGTTCTGCGCCGCAACCCCGGCGAGAACGCACAACGCCAGCGCGAGCCCCGACGCCGGCGCGCCCGAGTGCTGCAGTCCGAGGGCGAGGACGATCGACGCCAGCGTCTGTCCGAAGAGCTTCCAGATCACGGGCAGCCCGCGCGGCGCTCCGTCGTCGCACACCCCCGTGGTGAGCGCGAGAGCGAGCGCACCCAGCACGTGTGCCGGGTCGAACACGATTCCCGGCAACACCTCTCCACCGAGCACTTCGACGCCGCGCCATGCGACCAGCACTCCGATCGCCGCCGCGATCGCGAGCCCTCCCACCAGCGGCACCGCTCGAGCGTGATGCTTGCGATCGGGAGCATCCTGCGCGTCGTCGACGAGCCCCTTCGAAGCGGCGATCCGCACGAGCAGAAGCGTCGCGAGCACGGTGACGCTGCCCGCGACGAGCGCGTCGGCGCCACGGAGCGGGATCACGAGCTCGTCCCGTACAGCCCGTGCGCGCGGATGTACTCGAGCACGGCGGGATCGAGTCCGTTCGTGATCACCGCTGGACCGACGTGCATCAACTCGTTGCGCAGGTTCGTCGACGACACGGTCACGGGCGCGAGACGCAACCAGCCGGCGCGCAGCTTCAAAGCCGCTTCGTCGCCCAGCTCCTGCGCGATCGCGCGCAGCATGCGCACTTCGTCGACGCTCGAGTGCGGCGTGTCGCGTTGAACGACGACCG
>JBBQNP010000130.1:0-12952 GCA_038330085.1 Planctomycetota bacterium
CCCCGAGGAGGGCACGCGCACGCTCGAGTCGTGGCAGTTTGCCTCGGGCACGGAGCCCTACCACGTCAGCCGTTTCGTCGTGATCCTGCCGCGCAACTCGGGGTATGTGCTCGAGCAGCACGCCTTCGACGGCACGCACACGATCTCGAGCGACGGCGACCTGGAGGTGCACGTGTTCGAAGTGCGCGACCGCGATCGCTTGCAGCACGAACCTGGTTCTCCGCCGATCAAGTGGCTCGTACCGTGGGTGCAGTTCGGCAAGCACTGGGACTTCACGGCTGAAGCGCAGCACGAGCTCTTCCAGCAGTCGCGCCTGGCGACGCGCGTGACACCGGAAGTACGCGCGCTCGCCGAGAAGACGACCAAGGACGTCACAGGCGACGAAGCGCGCGCGATCGCTCTGTACGACGCGGTGCGCGTAGCGGTCAAGAAGCCGAACACAGGCAGCAGCTTGTCGGCGACGGCGACCTTGCTCGGCCAAGCCGGCAACACGGCCTACTTGTTCGCGTCGTTGCTCGACGCCGCGGGCATCGATCACGAGCTCGGTTGGTCGCGTGACTCGGCTCCCGAGGCTGCGTTGGAACCGGACGTGCCGTTCCCCTCGCCGCAGCGCTGGCAACAACGCCTGCTCGTGCGCGTGAATCCGAAGGACGCGAGCCCGGCGTGGTGCGACCTGTCGGTGCACGACCTGCCCTACGGCAAGATCCTCGGCAACGCGTCGCGCGCCGAAGTGATGACGATGCACGGCATCGTGTCGCTGCCCGAGCTTTCGCCCGAAGAAGTCCGCGGCGCGCGTCTCTCGATCGCGCTCGACGTGCAAGCGGACGGCGGCGCCAAAGCAGACGTGAAGTACGAGCAGACGGGCAACTTCGGTTACGTCAACAAGGACCGCTACAAGGAGACGCCCGAAGCCAAGCGGAAGACGGACGCGGGGCGCACGTTCGCCGGCGTGCTGCCGGGCTTCGAGCTCAACCGCTTGGAGACGCCGGGCATCGATGACGACCGCCCGCTCGCGCTCGTGGGGCACGGCAGTGTGAAAAAGTTCCTCGACCAGTCCGACACGGGCACGACCGCGAAGCTCCCGATGCCCGATGCGGCGCTGACGCGCGGTCTCGCCGGCGGCGAGGGCGAGCGCAAGTTCCCCTACTACCTGCGCTCGACGTTCCAGTCGACCACGGACGTCGTCATCACGCTGCCCGAAGGGTTGCACCTCGCCGACGGACCGCCGGCGACGACCGAAGGGTGGCACGGCTGCGAGTACGCGCTGAACACCGACACGAGCGTGCCGGGCAAGGTCCGGCTCACACGCACGATCCGTCTCGTACCGTTCCTCGTGCAGCCCGAAGAGTACGCCGGGTTCGCGTCGTTCTGCGCGAAGGCGGACGAGGTGGAGCGCGTGCCGCTGCGGTTCGTTTCGCAATAGTCGATATCACTTGTTCGGCGTCTCGGCTGGCGTGCCACGTGCTCGCCAGAGCGTGACGCGGGCGCGTGATCATCCGCTCGTCGCTCGAGCGTCACAGCTCAGCGTGCACGCGTGAAACGGATCTCGACCACGTCGCTCGCCGGCGTCGCGACCGGTCGGCCGCGCACGGGTTCGCGGTGCGCGTGCAACGCGCAGACGGTGTACGTGAGGCCTGGTGTCACTTGCGGGATCCGGAACGAACCGTCCGCTTCCGTTGCGAACAGTGCGTACCGCTCTCGATTGGGCTTGCCTTCGGTCGCGCGCACGTTTTCGTCGGCGTCCCGCAGCGCGTTCTCCCCGGGCGTGCCGCTCCCCGAGAACATCAAGTACGCGCCCGCGACCGGCGTACCGTCGACGTCGAGCACGCGGCCCCGGATCTCGACCGGCCGTACGAGCGCAATCTCGATGTCGCTCCGCAGCGCATGAGATGCGAGCGCGAGCGGCGCGGCGAACGCGGCTGCATAGCCGGGCACGCGCACGACGAACGCGTACGTTCCGTCCTCGAGCCCAGTGCGCCGCACGTGATCGGACTTCTTCGGCACGCCACCAACCCACATCACCTGTCGCGGCACGGATTGCAGGAGCAACGGAGCGTTCTCGGCATCGAATGAGGCCCGCGTCGCTCCTGCGGACAGCTCCACGACCTCGACGGCATCAGGCCCGGCATCGACAGGCTGGCGGGTAACGGCATCGACGAGGCGAGCGTGGATCTCGGCGCAGTGGTCGCCGACGTCGCGCGGATCGTCGTCGCGCTTGAGACGCAACGCGACGTCGAGCGTGCCGGCACGCACGCCGGAACGACACACGCGCGACCACGGCCCGCCTTGCACTTCGAGGTCGTACTCCGCCTCGTCGAGACCCTGGAGCACGAATGCACCCTGCCCATCGACCGCAGCGAAGATCCAATCATCGGGTGCCGAAGCCGCGCGCGCATACACTTGGATGTCGAGCCCGTTGTTCGCCGGCTCGGTGCCGCGCGCGACGACGTGACCGTCGACGTCGCGCAACGTGCCGGCGATTTCGAGGCCGCGCGCGAGCGTCACAGTCTCATCGTGCGCGCCGACGGCGATGCTGAGGTCGCGATCGAGCGTGCGGTATCCGAGGCTGCGGCCGTCGACGTGCAGGTGCTTGGCACCGACGTGCTCGCCTTCGAGTCGCACGATGCCGCCTGCATCGCTCCGACCGCCGGCTTCCCACGTGCGCGGCGACCAGCCGTCAGGGGAAGGCACGCCGCGAAAGATCGTGGCCGTCGCACCGACGATCGGCGTGCCGTGTTCGTCGACCATGTGAACCAGGAGCGTGAACGCGCCCGCTTCGTCGCGCGGCGCCGGATGCAGCCAGAGCTTGCCGACGTCGACGACCTTGCCGGCTTCCGCGGTGACGAACCGGTCCTTGCCGCGGTTCTCGAGCCCGTCGAAACCATCGGGAGCCGCACGCTTCTCGAGATCGATCCCGTACGGCCTCGCGCGGTCGGGCGCGACGGGCACGGTGATCGCGAACGAACCGTCGACCGCCGTCGGTGCGCGTGCGACCCAGTGCGCGAACTTGCCTGCGCTCTCGACCGACGCGGCCACGAGCACGAAACCGCGCGCCGGCTGACCTTGATCGTCGACGAGCACGCCGCGCAAAGTGCCCTCGCGTTCCGGCGCGGGCCCGGCGGACGGGGGCACGCTCGTGGAATCTTGCGCTGCGGGAGCGGTCGCGAGGCTGGTACGCATCGGTTCGTCCTGCGATGCGGGCGGCGCGAGTCGATCCTGCGCTACCGGTTCCCTCACGGTTCCCACACCTCCGAGCTCGCCGACGGGGTTCGTTGGCGCGTGCGCACCACTGAACGCGATCCACGAGACCACCGTCGCAGCGACCAAGGTGAGCGCGAGCGCGATGCCACCCGCTGAGAGGAGCGCGCTCGTCGATGCCGCAGCGTGCAAGGTCAACAGCTTGGAAGCGACGTGCGCGGGAACCGGCGACGACGGCATCGCCGCCGAGTTCACGAGGCGATCTTCGAGCCCGATCGCGAACGAGCCCAGCCCTGCAGCCGACAGTCGCTCGCGCAAGCGTTCGAGCGCGCGTTGCACGCGCCCGTAGGCCGAGGGCTCGGCGATCGCGAGCGCATCCCCGATCGCGGCGTACGTGAGTCCCTCGTCGAAGCGGAGGCGTACCGCGAGGCGCAGTCCCTCGGGCAGCGACCCGACCATCCTCTCGATCGCTCTGGCGGCATCCTCGTCGGCCACGTGGTCCTGATCGCTCACGTTTTCGCGTTGCATCGCGAACTCTCCTTCGTGTACACGCCGGTTCGACGTCCCGCGCAGCTCATGCAGCGCCGAGCGCACGGCGATCCACCGCAGCGCGCGCTCGTCGTCTTCGCCGGACAAGGTGATGCGCCCTTCGAGCAGCGCTACGTACACCTGCTGCGTGACATCGAGCGCCGTCGCGTCGTCGCGCACGATGCGCAGCGCCGAGCGGTACACGCAAGCGTGGTGCTCGCGAACGAGGCGCTCGAACTCGGGTCGGCTGAGCTTTTGATGTCGATTCGGCATGCGGTCCTCGGGTCGGCGGCCGCGGGGGCCGCACATGGGACGATGCCGCCCGAGACCCGATCCTAGGCCCATTCGCGGAAAAGGAGCGTAACGGCCGCCCCGCACGGCACGGAAAGGGCCGATCTCGACGCCGAGTTCACTCGTCCTGTCCCACCCGGTCAACCCGACATGTCCCACGCATCTCGTCCGCGTCGGCGCGCCATCTTCCTCGCAGCGTGCTTCGGTTTGCTGGTCGCCTCCGCCGCCCGCGCTCAAGTTCCTGCACTCTCCGACGACTGCACTCAGGCCGCCCCGTTCGTGATGCAGCCCTCTGTGGACGGCTACTTCGTCAACGGATCGAGCGCCGGCGCGAGCGTGGACGGCTCCTGCTCGTGCACGCCCGGCACGAACAGTCCCGACATGTGGCTGTGTCTTGCGCCCACGACGAACGGGGTCCTGCGTGCCTACACGGCTTTCATCACCCTCCCGCAGCCGGACTGGGTCCTGTCGATCCACTCCGGATGTCCGGGCACGATCCCCAACGAGATCGCCTGCGACGACAACTCGCCGTTCGTTCCCGCTGGCGGTGCGCAGCTCCAGGTCGAGCTCGAGGCGGGCTCGATCTACTGGCTGCGGTTGGGTACAGCGCAAGGCGGGCCTGGAGCGTTCACGCTGTACCTCGACTTCCCGATCGACGTCTGGCCGCTTCACGACGATCCTTCTTCCGCGGTCGCCATCTGTCCCGGTTTCTTTCACGACACGAGCGCTGGAGCGGACTCCTGGGATCCGATGTCTTGCATCGGTGGGCGAGGGCTGTGGTACCGCTATCAACCCGCGCAGAGCGGCACCGCGATCGTGGACCTGTGCACGCAGTCCTCGCTGCCCAATGCGGTGTTCGACAGCACGCTGGCGGTCTTCCACGACACGATCTCGCTCGGTTGCGCAGACGACTCTTGCATGTACCAGGCGTCGCTCACTTTTCCCGCAATGGCCGGGCAGACGTACCTCATCCGCGCCAGCGACTATTGGGATGCCGGCGGTGACTTCAACCTCAGGCTTCAGGGTCCGCCCGCAGCGGAGAACGATTGCACGAGCTTGCCTCCATTGCAGGAGGGCCTCCAGCTCGTCTCGCTCATCGGCGCGATCGCGAACGGCTCGTCGGCTTGCGACGCGGGCACGGAGCCGGACATGTCGTACGCGTTCGGAGCACCGACGGACGGCACGTTGACGGTGACGACGTGCGGCACGAGCGATGGACCCGGTCCAGACATGGGCGAGGACACGCTGCTATCGATCCACTCGGCGTGCCCGCCGAGTGCGGCGAACACGATCGCGTGCAACGACAATGCGTCGCCGCCGTGCGCTGCTGACATGGGTGTCGTCGAGGATGCGTCGGTCGAGACCGTTCTCGTCGCGAATCAGCGCGTCGTCGTGCGCATCACGCGCGCGGGACCGCAGACGTCGGAGCAGCCCATCGTCGTGACCGCCACGTTCCGGCCGGGCATCGCGTTTTGTGCGGGGGACGGGAGCGCGAGCGCGTGTCCGTGCGGGAACACGGGAGCAGTCGGTCACGGTTGCGCGCACTCGTCAGGACCGGGCGCGCAGTTGCAGGCATCAGGCACGCCGAGCGTTTCAGCCGACACGCTGAGGCTCGATGCTTCCTCTCTGCCGGCGACGGCGCCGGGTCTGTACATCCAGGGGACTACCCTCATCGCCGCGGGTGCGGGAGCTGTGTTCGGCGACGGATTGCGCTGTGTCGGAGGCAACGTCGTGCGGCTCGCAGTGCGCACGAGCTCGGGCGGCGCTTCGCACTTCGGCAGCGGCGACGGGTCCGGCGTGTTGGTGTCCGTGAAGGGCGCAGTGCCGCCGGTGGGCGGGATACGTCACTACCAACTCTGGTTCCGCGACGCGGCGCCGTTCTGCACGAGCTCGGCGTTCAACCTCTCGAACGCGTTGTCGGTTCAGTGGATGCCTTGATGCGCCGGTCCCGACGGTGACCACGAGAAGTCTCCTGCGGTCCGTGTCACCGCGAAACGTGCCGCCTGCGCAGCGTGTCGGCGCCACGACGCGCGCCTGAGCTCATCCACACACTCGTCGACCCCGCGCCGCCCTGGGAGCAGGTGAGTTTCAAACCACTGCCGATTCAAGTTCACGGAGTCGTGCCTGCTTCGAGCCGTGCATGAGGCGTGCACGACGTGGTGCTCACCTCCGACCCAGGGCCCGCGACACCGAGCTGATCCTCGGCGTATGGCCGGTTTTCGAGCGCATTCCGCCGCCCGGATGCGTGTCGCACTCCGTTGCTCTCCGGTGACCCTTTACCCGGTCTCCGCCGAGCGCGAGGATCTGAGCGTGCACCCTGCTCCCCCGCCGCACGATCCAGTGCGATTCGCACGCGAGCGCGAATCGTTGTTCGCGCGCAGTTGGCAGCTCGTCGCGCACGAGGGTGAGCTGCCTCGCGACGGACCCGCCGTGATGCCGGTCACGTTGATGCCCGGGCTCCTCGACGAGCCGCTCCTCCTCACGCGCCCGACTCGAGGCGGCGAAGTGCGCGCGCTGTCGAACGTGTGCACGCACCGCGGGACGATCGTGTGCGAGGAAGCGCGTGCGCTGAAGCACGGCTCGGAAGAGACACTCTCGCTGCGTTGCCGCTACCACGGCCGGCGGTTCGCGCTCGACGGGCGCTGCATCGGCGCGCCGGGGTTCGAGAAAGCCGAGCTCACCGGCGCGGACCTGCCGCGCGTTCCCCTCGCGCGCTGGCGTGGGTTCCTCTTCGCGGCCGCGTTTACAGCACACGAATCCGGCTCGCGCGTCGAGCCCACACCGAAGTTCGCCGATCTCGTCGCAGACCTCGACGCGCGCACGGCGTGGCTGCCGGTCGAGCGTGCGGTGTTCGATCAGGGTCGCTCGCGCGACTACGACGTGGCCGCGAATTGGACTCTGTACTGCGACAACTACCTCGAAGGGTTTCACGTTCCCTTCGTGCACGCCGGCCTCGCGCCCGCGCTCGACCTGCCGAAGTACCGCGGCGAGACGTTCGCTTGGAGCAACGTGCAAATCGGCATCGCGGCCGCGGGCGAGCCGGCACTGGAGCCGCCGCGCGGCGCACCCGATCACGGACAGCGCATCGCCGGCTACTACTTCTGGTTGTTTCCGAGCACGCTCGTGAACGTGTATCCGTGGGGCTTGTCGCTCAACCTGGTGCAACCGCTCGGACCGGAACGTACGCGCGTGTGCTTCCGCACGTGGGTTTGGGACGAAGCGCTGCTCGACCGCGGCGCAGGATCCGATCTTCATCGCGTCGAGATGGAGGACGAAGCGGTCGTGATCAGCGCGCAACGCGGCATCAAGAGCCGCTTCTTTCGACCAGGTGCGTACGCGCGCGGAGACGAGGACTGCGTGGCGCACTTCCATCGGCTCCTGTCGACGCACTTGTCGGACGCACGTTGAGCACAGCTCGTGAATCGCACTCCAAGAGTGACAGCCTCATGAGCACAGCAACTTGAGCTCTGCCTCTTCGAGCACTGCTTCTTCGACCGCAGAGGAGCCCGACGCACCGGTCGATCTGCGACGCGGCATGGGCCCGCTCGACGCAACGCTGCTCACGATCGGAGCTATCGTCGGCACGGGGATCTTCCTCACCGGCAGCCAGATCGCATCGGCGGTTCCGCACGCCGGGCTCATCGTGCTCGTCTGGGTCGTCGGCGGGCTCTTCACGCTGGCCGGCGCGCTCACGCTGGCGGAGCTCGGTGCAGCATTCCCTTTCGCGGGCGGTCTCTACCACTACTTGAAGGAGGCGTACGGTCCGTTGTGGGGCTTCCTCTACGGCTGGCTCGCGTTCCTCGTGAACATGTCGGGCGGCATCGCGGCGGTCGCGGTCGGCTTCGGCATCTACTTCGGGCGCATGTTGCCGTACTTCGCGGAAGAACACGTGCTGCTCTCCGCGCACCCCTTCGGCTGGAGCTTCGCCGTCAACGGCGCGCAGCTCGCAGCCGTGATCGCGGTCGTGCTGCTCACAGCGGTGAACCACTTCGGTCTCGGTCCCGGCGCCGGTGCCAACGGGCTCGTCACGCTGATCAAGGTCGTCGCGATCGTGGGCTTCGCGGTCGCGGGCTTCTGCGTGATGCCGCACGAGACGCCGCAGTACTTCGCGCCCCTGCGCGACGCAGTCCCGACTACCGCGACCAGCACGACGCCGGCGCTGCTCCTGGGGTTCGTCGCGGCGATGATCGCAGTGCTGTGGGCGTACGACGGATCGATCGGCTTGACCGCATCTGCCGGAGAGCTACGTCGTCCGGCGCGCGACCTCCCGATTGGTCTCGGCGTGGGCGTGCTGGTCGTCGTCGTGATGTACGTGGCGATGAACGTCATGTACTTGCGCGCGATGCCGCTCGGCGAAATCGCCGCGAGCAAACAGGTCGGCACGGATGCAGTCACGGCGCTACTCGGTCGGAACGCCGGGAACCTGCTGACGCTGGCCGTCGTCGTCTCCTCGTTCGGATGCTTGGCGAGCACGATCCTCTACAGCTCGCGCATCTACGTGCCCATGGCGCGCGACGGGCTCTTCTTCCGCTGGGCGGGCTACGTGCACCCGCGGTGGCGCACGCCCGTCGGCGGCCTGTGGATGCAGAGTGCGTGGGCGATCGTGCTGACGCTCTCGGGCAAGTACGAGCAGCTCTACACCTTCTCGATCTTCGCTTCGCTCTTGATATTGCTGGCAGCCGGATCGGCCGTGTTCGTATTGCGCAGGCGGCGACCGGACTTGCCGCGCCCCTACCGCGTGCCGGGATATCCGTTCGTGCCGATCGTCTTCCTCGTGAGCGTCGCGTTGCTGACGATCGCGACGCTGTGGGACGCTCCGCTCGAGTCGTTGAGCGGGCTGCTGCTCCTCGTATTGGGCTTGCCTGCGTTCCTGTTCTGGCGGCGGAAGTCGGCACGCTGAGCTACCCGTTCACGCAGCCGAGTACGCGTGTTCGCGCGCACGCAGTACAATCCGCCGCAACATGAACACCTCCTCGTTCGCGCTGTTCGCACTGTGCCTGTTGCCCCTCGCCTGCTCGGCCTCGACCGAGAGCAAGTCATCCATGGAACCCGCATCTCCGTCCTCAGCCAAAGCTGCATCCCCGGCCGCGTCACAACCCGCACCGAAGGCCGCGCCGACGGGCACCGGTTTCTACGCGCTCTCCGCGAACGACATCGACGACAAGCCGCAGGCGCTCGCGCAGTACCAGGGCAAGGTCACGCTCGTCGTGAACGTCGCGAGCAAGTGCGGTTTCACGCCGCAGTACGAGGGCCTCGAGAAGCTCTACACCGAGCTCGCGCCCAAAGGCTTTGTGATCCTCGGTTGGCCGAGCAACGACTTCGGCGGGCAGGAGCCGGGCAGCGCAGAGGAGATCAAGTCGTTCTGCAGTTCGAAGTACAACGTCACGTTCCCGATGTTCGCGAAGGTCGTGACGAAGGCCGGTGCCGATCAGTCGCCGATCTACACGAACCTCGAGAAGGCGACGGGCAAGTTGCCGACGTGGAACTTCTGCAAGTACCTCGTCGGCAAGGACGGCAAGGTGATCGCGTTCTATCCGAGCAAGGTCACCCCAAGCGACGTCGAGTTGCGCAAGGCGATCGAAACGGCGCTGGCAGGAAGCTGAGCGCGCGTAGTGCCGGGCCGCCGCTCGCCGACATTTCCGGCGCGTGGTGCCTTGCGTGCGCACCTGCAATGCGATGGCCCTGCGCGCCTACGGTGCGATGCCGAAGCTCAGCCCGTCGCTCAGACCCGTACCGAATCCGGCTGGATCGAGTGGATCGCGGTACCACCATTGCGTGTCTACGAGCACCCCGGGCACGAGCGCAGGATCGACACCGCTCTGGATACGCACGTTGAAGTCGTACGCGAGCGTGCCACCGCAGGCGCCCGATCCCTGTGACGTCTGAGCACCTGTCCGACGGATGGGCGAGGCGACACACAGCGTCGCGCCCTGGAACGGTGTCGCTGCCTGCGCCAGGCTGTAGATCAGCACGGAGCGACGCCCCGGCAGGACGAGAGAGGCGCTGACCAGGAACGGGTTGGTAGCCGTCGAACTCGGCAGACCGCTGCCCGCGATCACGGGCACGCAACCGTCGGAGTTGAGCTTGCCCGCGCAGTAGCTCGTGATAGGCGCGTAGATCGACGAATAGGTGTAGTACCCGATGTCGCTTCGGGAGCCGTCGGGGTCGTTCGGCAGAGAGGGATCGCCCGCGTCGATGCACGGTGATCCCGGACGCAGGTGGTAGTCGCCGGACGCGACGTCCCACATCTGCGGATCGACGTTGAGATTGCCCGGGCCCGCTGCGGTGGGGAACGGACCGCCGGCGCAGTAGCGGATGTCCTCCAGGATGGGCTGCCCGAAGGAGGCGTAGTTCGTGCCGTTGCCCCAAACGATGCAATTCTTCATCCAGATCGCCTCGCCGAGCGTCGAGCACTCGACGCCGATGTCGTTGTCGACCACCGTGCAGTCGACGAGGTTCGTGTCGTAGAACGTGTTCACGCCGTAGTACGTCGAGCCGTGGTTGCCCCGCACGATGCACCGCAGGAGCTTGCCGTCTCCCGAGCCGACCGCGACCGATCCGAAGGAGCCCATGAGGCCCGTGATCGTGAAGCCCTCGAACGTGATCGAGTCGATCTGGTCGCTCGGACCGGCCAGGAACAGGATGGTCCCAGGCGCGGCAGGGCGCAGCGTCGTCACTTCGGCGCCGCCGATCGCACGCACGACGATGCTCTTCGTGAGCGTGACGTTCTCGAAGTAGGTGCCGGGAGCCACGAGCACCGTGTCCCCGTTCACGGTCGTCGCCTGGTCGTGCGCGTGCTGGATGCTGGCATAGGGGCTGCCCGGCAACCCGTTGCCGGGTGGCATCGCCTGGACGTCCACATACCACGTCGACTGCGCTTCGGCTCGTGCGCACGCGAGCACGACGACTCCGGCAAGAACAATTCGAAAGGTGAACACGACACGAGCCTCCGTTGCAGCCTGGCTGCGTTGTCAGGCGAAGGCGCTTCGATCGACCAGCGCCAGCCCCCGGACACACGTCCGGTTCCGACAGGATACTCCACGCCCGCAAGTCGCGACATCCGGCGGGCGCCCGTCAAGGATCGCGGTGCACGGTCGTGGGAGAAAAGGCGGGCAAGCACACGGCGATGTACTCCGCGCCGTCCGCGCCGGGCGTGCTGTAGCGAACCCACTCGCCGTTGCGCGTGTCGAGGATCAAGGCGTCCGTCCGCGTGCGCACAATTTCCCCCCGGCCTGCGCACTGCGGCCTGTGCATCGACGCAGTCGCTTCACATACAGTCGCCGCGAGACAGTTGATGCCGGCGATCGGTCGCGGCTCCTGTCCCAGATCAGGGGAAGTCACGAAGCAGGCGCTGCGAAATCGCCGCGAAGGGAACACCGTCATGAACAAGAACACCGCGAATCGGTCCACACGCGCATGCTCGACGAAGTCGACCCTGTGTGCGGCCCTGATGGCTGCGTGCTTGGCGGGGACGTCTCTGGCCCAGGGCACGGTGCGGGTGAGCCTCAGCCCAGTGGGATCGCAAGGCAACATGAACAGCTTCTGGGGCGCCGTGTCCGCCGGCGGCACGCACGTCGCCTTCGAGAGCTTCGCGTCGAACCTCGTGATCGGCGACCTGAACGGGCACCTGCCGGACATCTTCCTGAAGACCGTGCAAACCGGGTCCCTCGTGATGGTGAGCGTGGACTCGGCCGGCGGGCCGGCCAACTCGGGCAGCATCGCTCCCTCGTTGTCGGCGGACGCGCGCTACGTGGCCTTCGAGAGCCTGGCTTCGAACCTCGTGCCCGGCGACACCAACGCCACCCGGGACATCTTCGTGCACGATAGTGTCACGGGCGCCACGCTGCGCGCGAGCGTGAACTCGGCCGGCGTGCAGGCGAGCGACGCCTCTTACTTCTCCGCACTCTCGGCCGACGGACGCTTCGTGGCGTTCGAGAGCGACGCAGCCGACCTCGTCGCCGGCGACACGAACGGCGTGCGGGACGTCTTCGTGCACGACCTGCAGACGGGGGCGACGGTGCGCGCCAGCGTCGACGGTCTGGGCCTCGAGGCCGATGCCGCGTGCACGAGCCCGGCGATCTCCGCCGACGGTCGCTTCGTCGCGTGGGTGAGTGCAGCCACGAACCTCGTCTTGGGGGACACGAACGGGCAGCCGGACGTCTTCGTGAAGGACTTCCTGACCGGCGCGACCACGCGGGTCAGCGTCGATTCGGCCGGAACGCAGGGCGATCTCGCAAGCAACAGCCCCACGCTCTCGGCCGACGGACGCTTCGTCGCGTTCACGAGCGACGCACACGCGCTGGTCGCGAGCGACACGAACGGCGTGAGCGACGTGTTCGTCCACGATCGGCTCACGGGCGCGACGACGCGCGTCAGCGTCGACTCGACCGGCGTCCAAGGCAACGGTGCGAGCCTGACGGTGGGCGGCGCCCAGATCTCCGCCGACGGCCGCTACGTCACGTTCGAGAGCTGGGCTTCGAACCTGGTGGCGGGCGACACCAACGGATCCGTGGATTGCTTCGTGCACGATCGCCTGTCGGGCAACACGACGCGGGTCAGCGTCACGGCGGCGGGAGCGCAGTCGAGCGGCAACGCGCACTACCCGGCGATCTCGCCCGAGGGACGCTTCGTGGTGTTCGACAGCTCATCGGCGAACTTGGTCCCAGGCGACAACAACCTCTACATGGACGTCTTCCTGCGCGATCGCGGCCCCGAAGCCGCCGTGCCCTTCTGCTTCGGTGACGGATCCGGCGCGGCATGTCCGTGCGGCAACTCGAGCCCGGTGGGTGCCGGCGCCGGCTGTCTCCACTCACTCGGGACGGGCGGCAAGCTGAATGCGAGCGGAGCGGCGAGCCTGATGAGCGACACCCTCGTGCTCCTGGGAACGCAGATGCCGAGCGCGCCTGCGCTGTACTTCCAGGGCACCACGCAGAAT
>JBBQNP010000131.1:0-12950 GCA_038330085.1 Planctomycetota bacterium
GAAGGTCGTGAAGGACCTGACACCCGGCAAGTGGGAGAGCCCGATCTTCGAGCTCGGCGGCGGGCGCGGCTTCGACTTTTCTCCGGACGGCAAGGAGTTGTGCTATGCGTCGAGCCACGACGAGCATCCGGCCCAGACGACCAACGCAGACCTGTGGATCGTGCCGATCGATGGCGAAGTGAAAGCCGACACCGCGGTCAACATCACCGCGGCGAACAAGGGCTGGGACGGTGAGCCGCTCTACTCGCCCGACGGCAGCTCGATCGCGTTCATCAGCCAAGCGACACCTGCTTACGAGTCGGACCTCAAGCGCCTCGCCGTCTACGATCGCAGGTCGAAGAGCATCGACTACGTCACGACGCGCGCGAGCTTCGACGACATGGTCGAGGACATGCGCTGGACGCACGATTCGCGCTCGCTCGTGTTCCAGGCCGACCGCCGCGGACGCAACCCGCTCTTCCGCGTGCCGAAATCCGGCGGGAAACCCGCGCAGGTGCTCGTGCACGGCACGATCGGCGGGTTCGAGCTCACGCCCGACGGACAGGGCGTCGTGTACATGCGCCGCTCGGTCGGCGAGCCGCCCGAGATCTTCGCAGCCATGCTCGCGGGCGGTGAACCCAAGCGCTTGACCACGCAGAACGCCGACCTCGAAGCCGAAGTCGACTTCCGTCCGGCCGAGGAGATCTGGGTCGACGGCGAGGCGGGGTACAAGATCCAGTGCTTCGTCGTGAAGCCGCACGGCTTCGATCCCAAGCGCAAATACCCGCTCATCCTGAACGTGCACGGCGGTCCGCAGTCGCAGTGGACCGACTCGTTCCGCGGCGACTGGCAGGTCTACCCCGCAAAGGGCTACGTCGTCGCGTTCGCCAACCCCACAGGGTCGAACGGCTTCGGCCAGGACTATTGCGACGCGATCGGGGGCGACTACGGCGGGCGCGTGTACCGCGACCTGATGAAGGTCTCAGACGCGCTCGAGAAGCTCGACTACGTCGACGCGCAACGCATGGGCGTCATGGGCTGGTCGTACGGCGGATACATGTCGATGTGGATCGAAGGGCACACGAACCGCTTCAAGTGCAACGCGGCGATGATGGGCATCTTCGACTTGCCCAGTTGGTACGGCTCGACCGAGGAGCTGTGGTTTCCCGAGCACGACCAGAAGGGGACGCCGTGGACGAGCGACCAGTACGCGCGCTGGTCTCCGTCGAACTTCGTCAAGGAGTTCAAGACGCCGGCACTGGTGATCTCGGGCGAGCTCGACTACCGCTGTCCGTACACGCAGAGCCTGTCGTATTTCACCGCGCTGCAGAAGATGGGCGTGCCCTCGCGCCTCGTGATCCTGCCCAACTCCGGGCACTGGCCGTCGTGGACCGAGATGGCGTTCTACTACGACGTGCACCTCGACTTCTTCCACCGCTGGCTCGGCGGCGAGCCGGCGCCGTACGACGTGACGCAGATGTCGCGCAACCTCGCGTTCGAGAAGTCCGACAAGCACGAGAAGGCCGAGAAAACCGAGAAGAAGTAGCCACTTTGAAGACCGACTCGAGGGCGCGTGTCCGGAGCGTGAGAGTTCAAATCTGGAGCGCATGGTGCACGTCGGTGCTGCTCGTGACGGGCTGCGCAAACACGCCTGGGCCGGATCCAGCGACATCTCCGGGCGCTGCGCGTGTCGACGCACAGGGTCACGCCGATCCCCTGCCTGCCGACGCAGGATCGCAGAGGGGTTCGGCGCACGATCGCGCGTTCTTCGAAGCGTTGAAGCGCACCGACAAGATTCCGGAGGGCACGTCGGCGGCGGAATTGCTCGGGGAGATCGAACCCTGGCTGGCCTCGCCTGATCCCGCTCTGCGTGACACGCTGACGTTGACGCTGTGCGCGCGCTGGATCCGCGGCGGACTCTTGAGCGACGAAGAGCTGCATGCCGCCCTCGCTCGGTTCAGCCGCAACCTCGAGAAGGGGGTCGGCGAGACCGGCACCGACGGCGTCCTCTTGCGCTCGTTCTCCGCGCTCGCGCTCGATGCGATCGTCGCTCGCGATCTCGAGCGACCGTTCCTGAGCGAAGCCGATCTGCACGAGCTCGTCACCACGGCGCTCGCGTTCCTGTCGAACGAGAAGGACCTGCGCGGTTTCGATGCGAAGCTCGGTTGGATGCACGCGACCGCGCACACGGCGGACCTCTTGCGCCGCCTGTCGCGTGAGCCCGCGTTGTGCGAAGCGGACCAGGAGGCGATCGTCGTCGGCCTCGAGGCGAAGCTCGGCGCCGTCGACTTCGTGTTCACGCACGGAGAGAACCGCCGCCTCGCGCAGGTGCTGGTTGCGCTGATGGCCAGAGCAGACTTCCAGGTCGCGCCGCTCGAAGCGTGGATCGGCCGTGTGCGTGCGCGCAACGACGCGCTGTGGAATGCCGACGTGCTCGACGAAGCGCTCTATGCCCGCGTGGAGAACGAGACGCAGCTCTTCCGCGAGCTGCTTGCAGCGACGGTGGCGATGCCGCCCGACAACGTCAACGGCGCGCGCGTGCGCGAGGTGCTGCTCTCGACGCGCTGAAAGAACGTTGGGAGCCTGGATCCCGCTGCGGGTAGTCCCGCGACAGGTGCCTGGCACCCAACGTTCACCGCGCTTTTCTCCGCTTCACTGTGCGAGCAGTGTCCTCGTCCAGACCCGAGCGTGGGTGAGCCCTCTCGTACACCTCGCGCAGCCTCTCGATCGACACGTGCGTGTAGATCTGCGTCGTCGTCAGGTGCGCGTGACCGAGCAGGCCTTGCACCGATCGCAGGTCCGCGCCGCGGTCGAGCAGGTGCGTCGCGAAGCTGTGCCGCAGCGTGTGCGGCGTCGGGCGCCGCGTGAGACCGGCGCGCAGCGCACACTCGTCGACGATGCGGCCGAGCGAGCGCGTCGTCAGACGTCCGCCGCCCGGACCGAGGAAGATTGCGTTGGTTGCACCGCTCGCGGGTCGCGGACGTGCGGGGTCGGCGAGGTATTCCTTCAACGCGGTGATCGCGTGGGTGCCCAGGATGCCGAGCCGTTCCTTGCGACCCTTGCCGCGCACGCGCGCGACGCCGCGCGCCATGTCGACGTCACCGCGATCGAGCCCGACCGTCTCAGCCGCGCGCGTGCCGGCCGAGTACATGACCTCGAGGATCGCGCGGTCGCGCCGGCCGCGCGCCGTGCTCAGGTCGGGGGCGGCGAGCAACGCTTCGATCTCCTCGACCGCGATCGCTTTGGGCAGGTTGCGTGCACGTCGGCGCTGTTTCAGTCCGGCCGCGGGATGTGCGCTGAGGATGCCCTTCTGGAGCAGGTGCCCGAAGAACGTGCGCACGCCCGAGAGCCGGCGCTGCAGCGACGCTTGCGAAAGACCGCCCGCGTCGAGCTCCGCCAGCCACGCGCGCAGCATGCGTGCGGTCACGAGCTCGGGGGACGAGATCTCCAACTGCGCGCAGAAGCCCACGAACGACGCGAGGTCCCCGCGGTACGCGCGCAACGTGTGCGCCGAAGCACCGCGTGCGCTGGCGAGCTCGTGCAACCAGCGCTCGACCGCCGTCTGCATCGGCGTCAGTGCGGCAGCCGCCGATTCCGTGCGAACACGGTGCGTGGATGTCGCGCTCGACGTCGGCGCGGTGCGGGTCATTCCTGGTCGGCTCCCGGCTTGTCGGGATCGGCCTTCTTCGGCTTGTCGGCTCCGGCCGGCGTCGCCGTCGTCACCGCGGCCCAACCTGCGGGCCGCTTCGCGTGCGGCTGGAGCAGCGCGATCATCGTCATCGCCGTGCCGAAGTTCTCGCTGCGCGGGAACACGCGGTCGTTCCAGCCGCCGTCTTCCTCGCGCACGTGCCACAAGAGCTCGTACAACTTCTTGCGGTACTCGGGCCGCTTTTCTTCGGGCAAGAGTTCGATCGCCTGCGCGACGAAGCGGTGTGCGTAGAAGAAGTAGTAGGGCGCGATGAAGTACGGCGGGATGTGCGTGCCGTTCTGCCTGCGGCGCTGCTCGAGCCAGCGCCAATCCAGGAAGAACGAATCGACAGCAACCTGGATGCGCTCGAGGCTGCCGCGCCCGGCGAGGTACAGCGTCGTCTCACAGATCGGCGCGCGGCCGATCGAGCCGGCGACGGCCTCGAACCCCTCGCCGGTCTTGTGCTTGGGGTTGGACCCGTACTGGAACGCGCCGTTGTCGAACCGCGCGTCCTCGAGCGTCTGCAGCGCGCGCTCGACCGTCGCATCGTCGACGATCTCGCCCTGGCGGCGCGCTTCGAACAGGATCTGCAAGGTCGGCGCAGTCATGAACGTCGACGGCGACGACTTGTCGCCTTGCCCGCGCGCGTAGTTCCACCCGCCGCGCGAGCCGATCTGCGTTTGCTGCAGGATCCCGATCAAGAGCTTGATGCGCGCATCGACGTACGCCTTCTGCTTCTCCGGCACGAAACCCGCTTCGCGCATTCCGAGCAAGAACGACAGCGCGTAGGCGTGACCCCAACCGCGCACGTCGTAGCCTTCGACGAAGTCAGTCGACATCAGCGGGTCGTCGAGCCGCTCCAGCACGAACGCGAACGCGCGATCGATCGCTGCGCGCGCGTCCTTTTTGATCTCCGGACCCGATGCCTGGATCAACGCCAACGCGCAGATCGACGTGCCGCCGATGCGGTAGCCGATCGGGATCTTGCCGTCGACGCGGTACACGCCCTCGTAGGGCCACTCGGCCTTCTTGGGCCCGTCGAGCGACTCCTGGTCCGCGATGAGGAGCGCAATGCCGCGCTGGATGGCGGCGTCGATCTCGCGCTCTGCGACCGGCTTCAGGTCGGTGGGATCCTTGGGCTCGGGCGCCGGATCGGCCTTCGGTTTCTTGGGCTTCGAGGTCTGCGCTTGCGCCGTCGCGGCGAAGATCACAAGGACAGTCAGGAGAGCGAAGCGGAGTTTCATCGCAGGCTCGCAGCGAGTTGGGGAGGCGTGCGCGCACGTCGTGCGCGACCCACCGACTCTAGCAAGACGTTGCGATCCTCACCGTACCGAACGCGTCAGCTCGCGCGTGACACGCACCCGGAGTGCATGGATCCGTCGACGACGACCGCTGCGACGTGCCTACTTCGGCGTGTCGGTCGCGTCGGACTTCGCGCCCGGCTTCTTGAGCGGCTCGACCAGCGGCGTCACCGGCATCGCCGGCACGTCGCGTTGCTGTGTGTTCAGCGTTGCGCGCCAACCGGCGAGCAGGATCTCGCGCGAGTTCGGGTTGATCCCCGCCGTGAACCCGGCCGCTTCGGACGCGGCCAGCGCTTCCTGCAGCGCCGCGGCGCTCGTCGCCTGAGCATCGAGGTAGTGCACGACCTTCGCGAGCGTGACCTTCGTCTCGGAGAGTTCGCTCGCTAGACCTTCACAGCGCTTGCGTGTCGAGACGAGATCGCTCTCGAGCAGCTCCATCCGCTTCGCGCTGTCGTCCTTCGGCGCGTCCTTGTCCTTTTGCTCCTGCTTTTGCTCCTGCCTTTGATCCTGCTTCGGGTCCTGCCCTTGCGAGAACGCCAGACCGCCGCCGATCGCCAAGGCCACGAGGAACACACCGATGGACGTCTTCATGATGCGGGAAGGATCGGCTGGCCGGGGTGGATGACTCAAGTGCGAGCCGGAAGGAATTTCCCGCGCGCGGTCTCTGCTATCCTCCGCGCCGCATGTCCGGGAAAGAGACCACGAGCGGAGCCGCCCCGAAGAACCTGCCGCCGGGCAGCCGCTCGCCGCTCCTCTTCATCTTCCTCACGGTCTTCATCGACCTCCTCGGATTCGGGATCGTGATCCCGCTCCTGCCCATCTACTCCGACATGTACGGAGCGGGCCCCAAGACGCTGAGCTTGCTCTTCGCGAGCTTCTCCGCGATGCAGTTCCTCTTCGCGCCGATGTGGGGCCGCTTGTCGGACCGCATCGGTCGCAAGCCCGTGCTCGTCGGCGGATTGCTCGGATCCGCCGTGGCGTACGTCGTGTTCGCGAACGCGCACTCGCTCGTGCTCCTGTTCGTGTCGCGCATGATGGCGGGCTTCTTCGGCGCGAACATCTCGACGGCCAACGCCTACATCGCCGACGTCACGACGCCCGAGAACCGCATCAAGGGCATGGGCATGATCGGCGCGGCATTCGGGCTGGGGTTCACCCTCGGTCCGCTCCTGGGCGGTGAGCTCACGCACTGGTCGCGTGACGCTCCGGGTTGGTTCGCGGCCGGGCTCTCGACCTGCGCCGCGATCTTCGGCTGGTTCAACCTGGTCGAACCGACGCGGCACGAGCGGGCCGCATCTCGCGTGTTCGGTGCGGAGGAGCTTCGTACGGCGGCGCGCACCGCGCGCATCGGCACGCTGTACGTGCTCGGCTTCCTGTTCATCACGAGCTTTGCGTCCTTCGAGAGCTTCTTCGTGTTCTTCGGCCTGGCCAAGTTTCCCGCCGTCTTCCACCTGCCGGGCGCCGTAGCGAACGCGACGATGCAGGACTTGATGAAAGCAGCGCCCATCACCGGGCGCTACCTGGGCGGCATCGGGATCATTTCGGCGATCATCCAGGGCGGGTTGATCCGCCGCATCGCCAAACGCTTCGGAGAAACGGCGCTGATCACGGCCGGTCCGTTCATCCTCGCGGTCGCCTTCCTCGTCGTCGGTTTCGCGACGTCGTGGTGGGTCGTCGTCGTCGGTTGTCTGATCATGCCCATCGGTTTCGGCATCAACAATCCGTCGCTGTCGAGCCTGCTCTCGCGTGCGACGCCGGCGGATCACCAGGGCGCGTACTTGGGTTTGAACCAGAGTGCGCTGAGCCTCGCGCGCGTGTCCGGGCCGCTCATCGCGGGGTACGTGTTCGCGGCGTTCGGCCCTTCGTGGCCCTTTTTCACCGGAGCCGGGATCCTGTTCGTGTCCTCCATGATCGCGCTGCGCTACCACCGCCGCTTCCGTGAGACCTTCGCGCGCGAACCCGTGCCCGCAGTCGCGAAGGCCTGACGTTTCATGCGCTGCACGCCGCGCGTGCTCGAGCTCCCGGGTGCGCCGCACGCGGGCGAGATGGTGTCGAGATTGCGATCGCGGCGCGGGCTCGTGGCGCTCGACAGCGCGGCGGGGGAGCCGAAGCGCTGGAGCCTCGTCGCGTTCGATCCGCTGAGTGGGATTGCGCCGCCGAACGGGATCGCGCAAGTGCGCGGGCTGCTCGCACAGCTCGAAATCGTCGATGGTGACGACGTCCCCGGCCCATTCCGCTGCGGTTTCGTCGGCGCTTTCGCCTACGACGTGGGGGTTGCTGGTGAGCGCGCAGTCGACGTGCTCCACGATCCGTGGAGCTCGCCGCGCTGCGTCGGCGGGTTGTACGTCGACTTCGTCGTGCGCGACGAAATCAGCGGGCGTGCGTGGCTCGTCCTCGGCGACGGCGATCTCGACGGACGCGCCGACGTGGCCACGCGACGCCGCGACATCCTCGCTTTGCTCGCGGTCCCCTTTCCCGCCAGGACGCAGCCCATGCCGTTCGGTCCGCTCGTGCGGCACACGAGCGCCGCCGAGCACCGCCGGCGCGTCGGCGAGTTGCGCGAGCGCATCGCCGCGGGCGACCTGTACCAGGCGAACCTCGCGCACCGCTTCACGCGTGAGCTGACCGGCGACCCGGTCGACGTCTATGCGTGCTTGCGTGAAGTGAACCCGGCGCCGTACATGGCGTACTTGGCATGGGACGTAGAGCTCGCATCGCCTGCGGTCAGATTTTCACGCGGCGCGATCCTGTCGGCATCGCCCGAACTCCTGCTCGAGATGGAGGGCGAGGTCGCGCGCACGCGACCGATCAAGGGCACTGCGCGGCGCTCGAGCGACCCTGTGCTCGATCGCGATCGCGCTACTGCATTGATCGCAAGCGCCAAGGACAAGGCCGAGCTCGCGATGATCGTCGACCTCGAGCGCAACGACCTTGGCCGATGCGCGCGTGCCGGCGGTGTGCACGTCGAGCGCTTTCCGCACCTCGAGAGCTACGCCCGCGTGCACCATCTCACCGCCGACGTCGTCGCCGAGATTGCGCCCGGGCTCGATGCGATCGACGTGCTCGAAGCCCTTTTTCCCGGCGGCTCGATCACGGGCGCACCCAAGCTGGCGGCGATGGACGCGATCGGTGCGCTCGAAGGCGAGGGCCGCGGCTTCTTCACCGGCTCCCTCGGCTTCGTCGACACGCGCGGTCAGGCGTGCTGGAACATCCTGATCCGCACCCTCGTGTGGAGGCCGATCGAAGGCGGCGGCGAAGTGTCGTTCCACGTCGGAGGCGGCGTCACGTGGTCGTCGGATCCCGAGGCGGAGGAGCGCGAGACGCTCGACAAGGCGGCGGCACTGATCGAAGCGATCGGCGGCGACGATCGTAACGAGCGGGTGGACGCGTGAGCGCAGCCGATCTGCCTGTTTCCGTCGACGGCGCGATCGTCGGTGCTCGAGCGGCACACGTCAGCGCGCTCGACACGACGTTCACGCAGGGCTTGGGTGCGTTCGACACGCTGCTCGTCGAGCGGGGTGTCGCGCGCTTTCGCGAACGACACCTCGAGCGTTTGCGCGGAACGTGCGCGTTTCTCGCGCTCGAGTCGGCCGCGATCGAGCGGATCGAAGAATGGCTCGGGCAGTACGTCGCCGTGCTCCCACTGGAGCCGCTCGCGGTGCGCACGACCGTCACGCGCGGTTTCGCCGGCGGCGCAGGCACGATCGTCATCGCCGCGCGCCGTTTCGATCCGGCTCCGCCGGCGGGTGTCACGCTCAGCGTCGAGGGTCGCTTCGCTCTCGCGGGGGACGAGCTCGACCGTCACAAGACCACGAGCCGCGGACGCTATGCGCTCGCGCGCGAATCCGCCGTACGAGGCGGCGCGTTCGACGCGCTCGTGTGCCATCGGGACGGCGACGTCGCCGACGCGACCAGCGCGAACGTATGGGCGCGGGTCGGAGGCGAGCTGGTGACGCCGCCGGTCGCGCGCGGGGCACTTCCGGGCATCGTCCGAGCGGTGCTCCAGGCCGAGCTCGCGCGTGCGGGCGAGACCGTGCACGAGCGCCCGCTCCGAATCGCCGAACTCGCGCGGGCCGAAGAGGTCTTCCTCACGAACTCGCTGCACCGCGTGGTCGGCGTCAGCGCGGTCACAGGGTTCGCTGAGCGTCTTCCCGGCTCCCGAGGCGACACGATGCGTCGGGCTTTGGGACTCGTGATCGCGGCCGAACCGCGCTATGCCTGAGGCATGTCGGAGCCCGCGCTCCGTTTTTTCCGCGTTCGAACGCAAGGCTTCCGAAGTTTCGGCGTCCGACGCACGATCCTCGACGGGCGCTTGCGATGCCGGGGCGACAGTGACGTAATGTCGAGCCGCCCGCAGCCCAGACGCCTGAAAGGTCTTCCTGCCATGTTCTCGACCCTGCTCCTCTGCATCGCCGCCGCACCGCTCACCTCCGCCGCAACGAATGCGCTTGCCGACAAGGACGCCGTCTTCGCGACGAGCGCCGTCCAGGATCCCGCACCCGTTCCCGACAAGCGGCCGGAGATCGAGAAGATGCTCGGGGAGTTCAAGGCGCACATCGAGAAGCGGGGCACCGAAGACCGCGATGCGATCGAGGTGATCGATCACCTCCTGCCCGAGTACAAGAACTGCGGGCCCAAGGACAAGGCCGCGATCATCAAGGAGCTGACGTCGGTGTTCGACCTCAAGCGCCCCGAGGAGAAGGAGGGTGTGCCCAACATCAACCTCTTCATCGCCTCGGCGACCGCGTTGGGCGAGATGGGTCCGGAGAGCACCAAGCCCCTCGTCACGGCCATCGACAACAAGAACCTGAAGAAGCTGAGCGCCGTGCGGAACAAGCTGATCCTGTCGTTGGGCAAGACGGCCAACGTCAAGGAAGGCCTCGATCCGCTGATCGCGCTCCTGCAGGACAAGGATCCGACCCTGATCAACGCGGCAGGTACGGCGCTGGGTGAGTACGCGGGCGCCGACCTTGCGACGCGCAAAAAGGCGTTCGAAGCGCTGATGAAGGTCCTCACCGCCGCCAAGGACACGATGGACGGCAACGTCAACGACAACACCGCGCGCGAACGCTACGACACGATCGCGCCGGCGATCATCACCAGCCTGGGCAAGCTCTCGAAGCACGAGGAGCGCGTCCCGGACAAGATCCGCGACTGGTGGAACAAGAACAAGGCGAAGAACTGGGACGATTTGAAGTGACAGGTTCGCGCGTCGTCCTCGTCTGGGCCCTGCTCTTCGTCGCGGCGCTCGCTGTCGCGATCGTGCCCCTCGCGGCGCGCGTACGGAAGTCCGCACGCACGCACGATCGCGCCGGTCGTGAGCAGGCTCTGGCGCAACGCAACGCCGACGCCGACGTGGCGGGCTTCGAGGGCGAGATCGAGACGGCGCGCGGCACGCGGATCTCGGTGAGGGTCGCGCAACTCCACGCCGGCGAGCGGCAACAGAAGTTCGACGCGAACGCGCTGGCGCGGCGTTTCGGTTTGGGAGAAGGCGAGCCCTTCGTGTGCGAGATCAGCGCGCGCGGCGAAGGCGGCATCGCGGCTGAGGCACTGCGCTCGATCGCGATCCGCGACGAGCGCGGCCTGGCATTGTCACCTTTTCCTCCCGTCACCACGGCGCTGGAGAGCGCCATCACGGGCACGGAGCCGGCGGATCCGCTTGCGACGCTCCTGGCGCCGCCGGCGGAGCGACTGAGCGCTGGATTCGCCGTCAGCGTGATCCTGTGGGGACGCGCGCCGGAATCGGGTGCATTCGTGAGCGGGCTTTCCGACGTCGACGTCGCGCTCGCGCCGACGCACCTCGCGTCGCGCGATCTCGATGCGGCGCTGGCGCGCATCGACGGCCCGAGCGCGGCTGGGACAGGAGCACCGAAGTGAAGGTCGCGCTGCTCGTCGCCGTGCTTTTCGTCGGAATGGGCGTCGCCGCGTGGAGGACTTCGAGCGGGCCGCCATCGACGGCGGACGCGAGCTCCGCTCCCGCTCGATCCGAGTCCACGATGCCGGTCCAGGCCCGAACTTTGGACCCGCACGCCGAGACGGAGCTCGACGCCGCACGCGCACGCATCGCCGCACTCGAAGCGCAGGTCCACGATCTGCGCGTCGCGCTCGACGCTGCCGAAGAATCGCGCATCCAACGCGAGCGCGAGTTCTTGCGCTTCACGGAAGGGATTTCGAAGCTCGGATCGCTCGCGGGCGGGATCGTGCCGACGTTTGCAACGCAGGTGCCGCCGGAGCGGGCACCTCTGGAACATGTGGCCCATGCGACGGCTGCACCCGGAGATGCAGCCGACGCGCACGCTGCGACAGGGACCGCGAACGCCGTCGACGCTCCTTCGGACGCGCCTGAACCCGCTCCGGTCCCGGTCGTCGACGAGGGCCGCAGCCACGCGATCTACCTCGACCTGCGCGCGCTCCTCGCGGCCGAACAGGTGCAGGGCATCGACCTGCTCGAAACCGGCAACCTGCAGAAGGGCTTCGTCGGACCGGTCGTGATGCGCCTGCTCGATCCGTACGGACGGCCCATCGGTTCGCTGACGGCCGAGCGCCTGCGCCTCGAAGCGAGCCGCGCCGCACGCATGGTGACGATCGTGCTCGAGCAAGGTTGCGAGCGGCGCGACGGCGGCTCGACACCATTCGCCGGCGGTCCGGCCGACGAATTCGGTCGCGGTGGTCAACGTCGCATCGTGCTGTCCGACTGTGATCCGCGTCCGTGGCTCGAAGGCATGCCCGAACTCTTCCCGGCCCAGGAGAAGAACGAGGTGGTCGACGACGGACGCCTCGACTTGGCCAAGCTGCGCGCGACGTTGAACACCCTTCTCTTCGGCGAGTCGGGAGCCAGCGTCCCGACCGCGACGGGACCGCGTTCCGCGGGAGACTCGTACAAGGTCGTCGGGATCACGGGCGTCCAAGGGTCCGTGCTGCGCGAGATCGCGCTCGATCAGTTCGATCGCGAAGGTCGTCTCGTGCGACGCCTGTTCGCCGACCGCATGACGATCCTGCGTGAGACGCACGGGCTGCAGATCCTCTTGCAGGACGGTTCGCAGGTGCGCGGCGAGCAGAAGATGCCGTTTCTCGACGGTCGGTACCGGATCTTCTTGCCGCGTGCCGACGTCGGAACTTGGGAAAAGGCGGGCGTTCCCGGCCTCGCGAAGAGCATCGACGTCCTTCCGGCCGCACCCCAGGCGGGCGCAGGCGCGACGCCGGTTCCGCTCGAGCCGCACAAGCCTTGATGGCTGCTGCGTGCGCGACGTTGACGCGCACGCGCCCGGCTTCTAGATAGGAGCGCGATGAGCACGCGGCCGTTCCAGGACGACGATCCCTTCGCGTGGGAACCGCGCGCGAAGAAGTCGCCGGACGCAGAGCCGATGTCGTCGGCCTCGCCGCCGATACCGCCGACACAGTCGACACAGTCGCCGTCGCCGCCGTCGCGAACGGAGGCGCAGAAGAGCGAAGCAGCTTCGGAGACGTCGCACCTCTACCAAGTGTCGGAGCTGACGCGCGCCATCCGCGGCCGCCTCGAGGACCTCGGACGCGTCGCCGTCGAAGGCGAGGTCACGCGCATCACGAAGGCCCAGTCGGGGCACGTGTACTTCGACCTCAAGGACCTCGACGCGAAGCTGGCGTGCACCATCTGGAAGAGCCAGTTGGCATCGGCCGTGCGCTTCAAGCTCGAGGAAGGCCAGAAGGTCATCGCGCACGGCAAGCTCGACGTGTACGCGCCGCGCGGGACCTACAGCTTGAACGTGTCGAAGCTCGAGCCGGCGGGTCTCGGGGCTTTGCTCGTGCAGCTCGAAGAGCTGAAGGTGCGCTTGAAGTCGCAAGGCTGGTTCGATCGACGCCGGCCGTTGCCGCCGCTGCCGCGCGTGATCGGCATCGTGACGAGCCGCGACGGCGCCGCGTTCCAGGACTTCTTGCGCACGCGCTCCTTGCGTTGGCCGCTCTATCCCGTGCGTCTCGCGCACACGCTCGTGCAGGGACCGAGC
>JBBQNP010000132.1:0-12844 GCA_038330085.1 Planctomycetota bacterium
CTCGCCTCTCATATCGACGACCGCCTGCGGCGCTGACCCGCCCGAAGCGCAGCGCGACGGTTCACGGTGGACCACGGACCGCAAACCGGCCCGCGGGACTCGAAGGAAGCGGCAGAACGGGGCTGCAACCGACGAGGCCCCTGCGGGGCGGCTCTCACAACTGAGCTCTCTCTCTGGTGCTTCCCTTACGCAAGGGGGGAAGTGGCGCGCGTCTCTCTCTCTCGTCGCGCGCCTGGTTCCGCGCCGGCCGTGCAGGCCACACACACTGCACGGTCGGCCGGACCTTTTTTTTGGGGCTGATGAGGCGCGATCAGCGCATGCGCACCGACCTCGGGCACCGCGGCTGAGCGAGACGCTTCGTCAGCCCTTCCAGATTCGCGCGCGCAGCGACCGAGTGCCCTCGAAATGGGCCCACCGAAACCAGCCCATCGAACTCAGGCTCTCTCGAGGACTTCTCCGCGAATAAAACCCGTTCGCTTCACAACGTCCAGTCGACCCCGATCGCGTTCGTCAGGTTCCACGTCGCCGGCGTACAGAACCCCGGCGCCGCGTTGCGGTACCACGCCTGGTAGACGCGGCGGCCGACGGTGAGCACGCCGCCGCGCTGCGAGATGCTCGGATCGCTCGGACCCGGATACTGCGAGGCGTTCCCCGCGTTCAGCTTGGATCCAAGGCGCACGATGCTCCCCCCCACGCATCGCAACCCGTCGCCGAGCGGGGTTCCCGCGCCAAGAGCGCTCATCTGACGCTGAGTTCCCTGCGCGTAGAGTGCGCCGGAGTTCGGCATCGAGCTCCCGGCGAGCCGAAGCGTGTCGGCACCGAGGCTCGCGGTCCCGAACGCCTCCAGCAACGCACCCTTCGGGAAGATCGAGTTCGGGCAACCTCGCCCCGACGCAGAGAGGTTGGCGCACGGGCAAGCGCTGCCCGATCCGTCGCCGGCGCACAGCGATTCGGCGCTCGCGGGCTGACACGAGTCGGGGACGCCGTCGCGATCCTGATCCATGCTCGTCCCGTTCGCGATGTCGCAGGCATCGTCGATCCCGTTCCCGTTGCAGTCCCGGAATGCCGACGACTGCCACTGGGCGATGCGGTACGTCGCCACGCCGCCGCTCGAGACGAAGCCGCCCGCGGCGTACAACCCGCCGCCGTAGCGCTGGAGTCGGACCACCGTCCCAACGATGCCCGCACCGAGCGGTGTCCAACTGGTTCCGTCGAAGCGGGCAATTCCCGCGACCGCCACACCGCCCGCACTTGTCAGCGAGCCCGCAGCGAAGAGCGCCGGCCCCGTTCCGTCGTCGTGCACCAGGAACGCATTGAGATTGCCTTGCACACCTGCTCCGAGCGGACTCCAGACGCCGTTCTTCCAGCGCGCGACGTTGGCGGCTGGGACACCGCCGGCAAGCGAGAAATTTCCGCCCGCGTAGAGTGCCGGGCCGGTTCCATCGTCGAACACCACCAGCGCTTGGACGACCCCCGCGGACGACGGTCCCGATTGCAGTCCGCTGCCCAAGGTTGACCAAGCGCCGTTCTGCCACTTCGCAATCGCGTTCGCGGGAATCCCTGCGGCTTGGGTGAACTCGCCGCCCGCGAAGATCGCAGGTCCGCTGCCGTCGTCGAAACCCACGATCGCGTACGTCGCACGGTTCAACCCGCCGCCGAGCGGCGACCACGCGCCGGCCTGGAACCGCGCGATGTCCCCGGCGATCACTCCGCCCATCGTGAAGAAGAAGCCAGCCGCATAGAGTGCGGGTCCGCTGCCGTCGTTGATTTCCTCCAGCACGCTCACGCTCGGGTATGCAGGCCCGGCAGGTCCAGAGGACCCCAGACCCATCCATCCGGAACCTGTCCAACGCGCGACGCCTTGGAAGCCCGGGAACGTGCCCCACGCAGCGAGCGCCGGTCCGCTGCCGTCGTCGTACACGCCCAACGTGCGTGCCTGCGTTCCGGGACCTCCTGGGAAGGGCCGCCAGCGCCAGCCGTTCCACAGCGCGATGCTGTTCACCGGAACGCTGCCGGCGAACTCGAAATCGCCGCTGACGTAGAGCTCGGACCCGGCTCCCGAGCCGTCGTCGAACACGGTCGCGCCGGCGACGCTGCTGAGCGCGCCGGCGGGCCGCATGAGGGCGCCGCCGCCCGTGAGCGTCACGAGCTTCGCACCTGTCCAGCGCGAGATGCCTATGGATCCGGCTTGCCCCAGCTTGCCGGTGCCGAGGTAGATGGCGGGACCGCCGCCAAGCCGGTCGTCGAAGCTCGCCATCGCATACGTCTCGAAATCGACGCCATCGCCCACTTGCGACCAGACGCTGCCGTCCCATCGCGCGAGTCGGAGCATGGGCGTCGCGCCCGACATGGTGAAGCGACCCGAAGCGTAGAGCTTGGGCCCGCTGCCGTCGTCGAGCGAGGCGAGGCTCGTTATCCGCTCGTTGAAACCCGCGCCGACGTTCGACCACGCGCCGTTCTTGAAGCGCGCTATGCGCGATGCCGGCATCCCGCCCGCGGTCGTGAACCCGCCGCCGGCGTAGAGGGCCGGTCCGCTGCCGTCGTCGTGGACGCACAGCGCGCGCACCTCGGTTTCCGTGCCGCCGGCGACGGAGGTCCACGCTCCGTTCCGCCACCGCGCGATGTTCGCGGCGGGCACGCCTCCGGCAGTGTGGAAATAGCCGCCCGCGTAGAGAGCCGGCCCGCTGCCGTCGTCGAACACCGCGAGGGCGCTCACATTGATGTAGATGAGTCCGGAGCCGAGCGGCGACCAGCTCGTTCCGTTCCAGCGCGCGATCGCGTTGGCGGAAACACCGCCCGCGAACCCGAACACACCCGCAGCGTAGAGAGCCGGCCCGGTTCCGTCGTCGAAGACAGCCATGGCGTAGACGGAGCCGTCGATGCCTCCGCCGACGCTCGCCCAGGTCGATCCGTTCCAGCGCGCGATGCGGGTCGCCGGAGTTCCTCCCACGTGCATGAACGTGCCGGCCACGAAGAGCGCGGGTCCGCTGCCGTCGTCGAACGATTGGAAGGCGAACACTTGGCCGTCGGGGCCCGCGCCGCCGAAGGTCTCCCAACCGAGGCCCGTCCAGCGCACGAGGTTCGACACCGGTTGACGCCCCGCTGTGACAAACGAGCCGCCGGCGTAGAGCTTCGTGCCGCTCCCGTCGTCGTACGAGGTGAGGGCGAGGGCTCCACCGTACACGCCCGGGACCTCCATCCCGTTTTGCCAACGCGGGCACTGCGCGTGCGCCAACACTCCGGATGCGCCGAATACCAGGGAACTCGTCACGAGCGACCGCAGGATGGACTGCATGAGAACCTCCGGGGAGTGGGGCGTCGGATTCCCGAGCACACCCGCGCGGGAAGCACGGCCCGGATCTGATCCTATCCACGTGCCCACGAATGCGCCTGCTCGGCACAGCCTTGTCCTTTTCAGGGTTGGGCTCACCGGCTACGATCCCCGCCCAATTCGGGGGGACGTAGCTCAGTTGGTAGAGCGACGCGTTCGCAATGCGTAGGTCGTGGGTTCGACTCCCATCGTCTCCACCATCCCCTTGTTCGCTGCTCTGCACGAGCCTGCTCGCTGCGGCAAGACCGTCCTCGCTGCGGAAGGACCGTGCTGCGCGGTGGTCCTCCCCGGTCACGTGGTTCTCCCCGGTCACACAGGGACGCGGGTCACGCCGGAGCCGGATCGTCGTGCGTTGCCGAGTCGCCGTTGCGGGACGGCCGACGACGGCGCGGTTGCCAATTTCCCGAGCGCGCGTCGGCGTCGAAGCGCCGGATCACGTCGGCAATGTCCTCGGCGTGCCGCTCGACCTGCCAGGTTTGGATCCCCTCGGTGCGCGCCACGCCGTCAGCGCTCACCGGCCGTTCCTTCGACAGCCGCAAGAGCACGTGCCGGTTGAGCAGGTAGGCCGAGTCGATCCCGAGATCCATCGCGGCGGCCTTGCGCCATTGCTTCAGGCGCTCGTGCAGCTCCACTTCCTCTTCGCTCAAGCCACCCGTGCCGTCGCGGCTCTGCACGAGAGGCAACCGACGCATCGGGCCTTCTTCCAACCCGCGCGCGATCGCGTCGAGCACGTCGTCGCCGATGCGACGTACTTGCTTGGACGAGAACCCACGAATCTCCGCGAGCTCGGCGCGATGGCGCGGCTGACGCTGCGCGAGGTCGATCATCGTCTCGTCGTTCATGATGCGGAACGCGGACTGGTCGCTCGCGTGCGCGAGCTTGTCGCGCAGCACGTAGAGCTCGCGCAGGATCGGCCTTTCGACCGGCGAAAGCAGCCGTGCGCCCTTCACGCGCGCGAAATCATCTTCATGGAAGCCGTTCGAGGGCGGCACGAGTTGCTCGAGGCGCAGACATTCCCCCGCCACGATCATCGCGCGCCCGCGCGCTTCGAGCTCGAGCGCCTGCTCGCGCCACAACGGCAAGAGGAAGTGCGTGTCGAGCCGCGCGTACTTGACCTGCTTGTCGGACAGCGGACGCTGGCTCCAGTTCGAACGCTGCATCGACTTGTCGAGCTCGATCCCGAAGCGGTCGCGCAAGACCGACGCGAGGCCCGGTGCCTGGCTGCCGAGCGTCGCCGCCGCGACGCGCGTGTCGAACAGGTTCTGGAAGCGGAACTGGAAGTCGCGCTTGAGGATCAGAACGTCGTACTCACCGTCGTGGAAGACCTTGAGCTTCGTCGGATCGGCGAGGACGTGGCCGAAGCCTGAGATGTCGACGCCCGCGAGCGGGTCGACGAGGAAGTCCTCTTCCGCCGCGGTGATCTGGATGAGGCAGACCTTCTCGCGGTAGCTGAAGAACGAGTCCGCCTCGGTGTCGACCGCGACTTCGTCCACGCGCTCGAGCCGCTCGAGCAGCCGCGCGAACCCGCGCGCATCCTGGACGAGCGTCGGCGGGGGAAGGTCGGGTTCCATGGAGTCGTTCGAACCAGCCTAACGGGAGGCACGGATCCGGCAACGACCGCAAATAGAACTTCCTAACGTCCGCCGCGCTCGAACGCAGGAAGGCCTTCGACCGAGGAGCGTCGGAACGGAGCGGGAAGCTGGGGCCGGTGGACGGTGGCCGCCGCGTTGACGTCTCTGGTGGGGCGTTCGCTCAGGCCTTCTTCGAGCGCTTGCGCAGTTTCCCGGCCTGGGACAACGCGCTGGCGGCTGCACGTCGGGCGGCGGGGGTTGTCCCCGGTCGTCCGAGCGCTTTTCCGGCCGCGGCCGCGGCCCGCGTCCCGGTTCGCGCGGGTCGACCGGTTTGCGACAGAGCACTGGCTGCAGCGGTCTTCGATGCCGCCCGTGCTTTGGGATTGCGCAGGGTGCGGCTGGCTGCGGTCGCGGCCTTGGTACCCGTTTGCTTCGTCTGAGTTCTCTTTGCCATGGAAGGAAGCTAGGTCCTCACGAATGCGCGAGCAACTCGATCGTGCGCGACGGATGTCGCCGGGCTCCGGATGTCGACCCGTCTGCGTGCAGTGTGTCGTGTCCGCGGCTGCATCTCCCACCGACGCTCCGTGGAGTGCGAAACGTCCTCACGGAAACCAGGTTCGCCTGCTCAGGTCGATGCAGTGATCGCGCCGGTGCCTGGCGCCGATAGCCGGTATTCCCGGCGGTCGGTGCCTAGCACCGCCCGCCCGCTCCGCTCCATGTCGAGGGCTGCGAGTGCCCATGAAGCGAGTGGAGACCCGCGCAGGGTATTTGGTCGCGACCCGCGCCGTCCGCTCTCGATGGAGTCGGCCGTTAGGGCATCCAAGTCACTTCGACGCCGTTCGACAGGTTGAACGTGGAAGGAGTGCAGAACGCCGCCGCGTTGCGATACCACACCTGGTAGTCGCGCACGTCGCCCGCGCTGTCGAGACCCTTGACGGACACGTGCGGGTCGCCGCCGCTCGGATAGAACGAACCACCTGAAGCGTTGATCTTCGTGCCGAGCCGGATCACGGTCCCGCTCGCACAGCGCAGTCCGTCGCCGAACACCGCTCCCAATCCCGAAGCCGTGCGTTGCGTGCCCTGGAAGTAGAGCGCGGCGCTGTCCGGCATGAGGCTCGCCTGGAGCACGAACGTGTCCGCGCTGACGCTCGCCGTACCGCCGCCGACGAGATGCGCACCCGTCGCGCTGACGGAGCTCGCGCAACCGTTGCCCTGGACACTGTTGTTGCCGCACGGGCACGCTGCTCCGGATCCGTCGCCGAAGCAGTAGCTCACGCTCGAGTTCGGCGCGTTGCCCTGTTGGATGTGCACGCCCGATGGACCGTCGATCGAACCGTGGAACGAGCCGCCCCCGCCGAAGAGCGTGTCCTCGGAGGTGACGAACACGTACTGGCGGTTGGCGTCGAGGTGGATGTTAGTCGTGTTCGTGACCGGCGCGAACGCGAACACAAAGAGGTTGGCGCAGGGATCCTGCGGGTTGAACCCGTCCTGGTAGATGTAGAAGAAGCCCGACTGAAGCGAGTCGTACACGAGCGTCATGCTGTAGTTGGGCGCCGTCATGTCGGTGAAGAACGGCAAGCTGTAGTAGTTGACGTTGCCCGACGTGGTCGAGCACGAACCGCTCGACCCTCCGCCCGCGTTCGTCGCCGCGTGCCACAAGTTGCCGGTGATGACGTTGCCGGAGATGAAGAGCGAGTTGGTCTGGGCGCTGACCGCGCCGACGAGGAACAACAACGCGGCCGGGAGCGCCAAGAGACGCATGTTCATGAGAGACCTACTTTCTCGAACGGATGCCGTCGGCAGGGGCCGGAGTGCCGACGAAGCCACCGCGAAAGATCGCCGGCAAGCTCCATTCCGAGGATAGCCGCGTGACGACAACCGCGCATCCCGCGCAGCGGTTGCTGAATGAACATCGGGCGCGAGAAAGTGCAGTTGCAATTCGCACACTCGAAACCGCCCTCCTACGCAGTACTCCTCCAGCAGAAGTCGTCGTTGTGGGAGTCTTCGGGGACCCATCCGTGGCGCAGACTCCTCGGTCGAGCGCGAGAGGCGCTTCGGGCCGCTGAAAGCGACTCGCGGATCTTGATCTCGATGTGCCGCGACTCGAGGCGCGCGGCGAACAGAACTCTTTTCCGCGCGACGGTGAGCTTTCGAAGCTACGCGAGCGTCGTGCAGAAGCTTCGCACCGCAAACGCTGCTCGTGCGCGCATCGGCGCGACTCCTCGCCGCAGTGCTCCGACTCCCCGCCGTCGAGCGGGATAGCCTTCGGTGCGCTTCTTCTCTCGGCCGGCTTGCGGACGGAAGCGTGGTTTTCGTGCCTCCACCGCCCGTTCTGCACTCCGCCTATGCTCCAACGCCGATCTCTCGTCGCACGCGCCGCCGGCGCGTCGTTCCTCGCCCTGCTTTCCGCTTGCGATCGCTCGTCGCTGCACACCAACGGAGCGCCGCCGCAGCTCGCCGCCGCGGTGCGCTGGTCTTTGACGCAACCTGAGCCGTGCGCGTTCGCGCCGGGCAACGCGCACGCATTCGTCGCGCTGCCCGGGCTCGGTGACGATTTCCGGTTCGCGGCCGGCTCGACCTTCGTCGAGCAGACGAACGGCAGCGCGTTTCTCGCCGCCGTGCTCGAGCGCGCGTCCGACGCAGCGCAGCGCTTCGACGTGCGCCTCGACTTCTCGAACTGCGTCAAGCCGGGCGATGCGGCGTGGATGCCGCGCGCCAAGCCGCACGCGGAACTCGACGCCGAAGCGTATGCCGACGCGGGCGGGCCGATCGACGTCGACAGTTGGTCGTACTACGACGTCCAGGGCGGCGAGCTCTTCGGTCTCGGCTCGCTCGCCGGGGCGCGCATCGTGTTGGCTGCGGCCGACGAGGATGGCGCGCAGTGTGGTGCTGGCGCGAACAACATGGAGCTCGGATCGGGCTTCGCATGCCGTCTCGCGGCGCACGTCGTCGCGCAACCCGTCGATGCGAGCTTCCAAGCCGCCGACTCCGACTCGATCACGCTGGATCTCGCGCTGCGCGAGCACGCGCGCATGAGCGCTGCTCCGGCGGACGGCGACGTCAGCGACGCGCGCGAGCTCGTGCTCCCCGGAATCGGCACGTTCGCGCTCGTCGGCGGCGGCGACTTCGTCGAGCACGCCGACGGCAGTGCGCGCTTCCAAGGCGTCTTCGCGGACGTCGAGAACGACGCGCGCCGCTTCGTGCTCGACCTCGCGGCCGATGCGCGCATGGATCGCGATTTCGCCGGCGCGCCGCACTTGGCGCTCGCGTCGGACGAGTACCGCACGAACGGCGGCCCGATCGATCCCGAAACTTGGCGCTACTACACGCACGTCACGGGCACGCTCGACGGTGTCGACGATCTCGTCGGCGCGCGCATAGAGCTCGTACGCGGCGAGTGGCCGCTGCAAGTCGGCTTCGGCGCGAGCGGCCTCGGCTCGCCCGCGACGAGCGCCGGCCTCGGCGCTTCGACGTCCTTGCTGTTGAACGTCGTCGCGCAACCTTTGGCCGGCGCGCTGCCCACGAATTCGCCGCCGGCGCAGCTCCTGCTCGGCTTGCGACGCGACTACTTCGCGTGCGCCGATGAAGCGCCGCAGGATCCCGTCTACGGCGTCACGGGCGGACAAGCGTTCTGGATCCCCGACCTCGCGACTGACTTCCAAGTCGTCGCGGGCGGCGTGCTGCACGAGCGCGCGGACGGAACGGCCTATCTCGAAGCCGAGATCCAGAGCGCGAGCGATGCGACGCAACACTGGTGGGCGGAGTTGCACTTCACGCAGCGCGTCGACGCCGGCGATCCCGGCTATCCGCCCGCGGGCAGCCCGAAGAAGCTCCTGCTGCCGAGCGCCTACGTCGAGAACGGCGGGCCCATCGACACGGGCACGTGGCATTACTACCTGACGACCGACGGCTTCTTGTACGGGCTCGACACGTACCAAGGCGGCTTGATCGGCGTCTCGCGCACGGGTCCCGCGTTCCAAGTCGGCGTCGGCGCGAACGGCATGAACCTGCACTACGGCGGGTCGGGCTGGATCGCGCTCACGACATTGAATCAGCCGATCGGCGGCGGATGGCTGCCGGCGACGTTGCAGGACGGCGACGCAAACTTCGACTTCAGTCGCGGTTGCAAGCGCTGCCCCGCGCGCGCGCTGCGCGACGACCTCGTGTACGGCGGCACCGCTGGCCACGCTCTGTACATGCCGGGAATCGGCCTCGATTTCGTGCTCGAGCCGGGTGCCGTGCTCATCGAGCGCACGAACGGGACGGCGCTGCTGCAAGGCGTCTTCGCGCGGTCTTCGAACCCCGGCCAGCGCTTCGCCGCGCACGTCGAGTTCGATCAACGCGTGGACGCGGGTGAGTCCGGTTATCCGCCGGCGGGCAGTCCGAAGAAGGAGCTCTTCGCCAGCGCCTACGTCGAAGGCGGCGGACCGATCGACACGAATTGGTGGCATTACTACCTGACGACGGACGGCCTGCTGACCGGGCTCACGGACTTCGACGGCGCGACGATCCACTTGACGCGCGTCGGCCCGGCGTTCCAGGTCGGCCTCGGCGCGAACGGCAAGAACTTGCACTATGGCGCATCGGGTTGGCTCGACGTCGAGATCGTGACGCAGCCGACGAGCGGACCCACTCTCGGGGCGACGAGCCACGCCGACTTCAACCTCGACGTCGCCGACGAGTGCCCGTGAACGTGGGCGCCGGCTCGGCGTGACGAACGGTCGGCGCACCGACGCGCCGACCGGGATGCGCGCGTGGAGAGCGCGCGCGATCGGAGGTCGGAGGAGCGTTCCATCGGCGCGCATCCCTCGCGGCGTACTCTCAAGAGAGTGAGGGTCCAGCGCGTGTTCGCGGTACACACGCGCGATCATCATGTGAGAGACCTCGAGCTGCGCAGCAATCTTGCGAGTGCTCCAATGAGTCGAGCCGTCTGACGGGTTGCGCCTCACCGTCCATTCGAGGACTCGCGTTCGCTAGCGCGGCTTGATGGCGAGGCTGAAGGGCTTCGAAGTCAGGCTCGAAAGCGCTGACTCCAGGGCCGAGCCACCGTTCGTGGCGGTCCACGTCGCGCCGTCGCAGGTGAATGCATCCAGAGTCGCAGCGCTGCCCGAGATGACCAGCATCACTCGGTCGCCACTTGCGAACGGGAGCAGATCCACCGACTCGGTGTAGCCCTTCCCGGCGATCGTCGCATCGGACTGGACGACCCAGCCACTTCCCGCAGTCCATTTCACCCAGTCCAGCGTGTCCATCTGGTCGTCGGCATAAACGCAGACCGCGGTGCCACTCGTACCCACCCAAGCGACCGCGCCAGGGAAATCACCCGTGGCCGTCTCGTTGACGTCGTTGATCTGCGAATCGTATTCGCCGGCGTCGACCCAGGAGCTTCCATCCCACGTCGCGAGCCCCATGCGTTCGATGCCGTCACCGAGTCCGAGCGCGCAGATCGCGACCTGGTTGGTACCCGGCTCGGAGGCGAGGTCGATGAAGTGCGGCACTCCGTTCGTCGGGGCTGTGGACTCCTGCGCGGACGCAGTCCAAATCGTGGAACCCGAAGCGTTCGTCGAGTACCAGAAACCGTTCGCAGCAGCGCGACTCCACGCCGCCATGAGGTTGCCGCTGATCGATTCAAAGGCCAAGTCGAACACGCGGTTGCTGACCTCGCCGGTCACGGCGTTCGACTTGAGGTTCGTCTCGAGGACGGCGGAGGTGCCCGCGACCCACCCGCTCCCGTCCCAGACGAGCACGGCGAGATCGAAGTTCGCGTCCGACCAGGCCAGTCCGATCACATCGCTGCCCGGACGCGACGCGAGCTGCACCCACTGCACGACGCCACTCAGCGGTGCCACCGGCAGCGGTGTCTCGGCCGACCAGAGGCCGGCGCGGTACGTGCGGAACTGCGGCGTGCTCGTGTTGTCCGAGTAGACGACGAGCGCATCGCCCGAGCTCTGCTCGAAGGCCACGTCGAAGCCGCGTTTGCCGGCGTTAGCCGGCGCAATCGCCGTCGCCGTCCAGTCCTGCGACCAGTCGCTGCCGCTCCAATGCTGCATGTCCAGCTCGGTGGCCGCACCCGTGTCCGATAAGACCGCGAGCAATTCCGTCTGCGTGAGCAGCGGTGAGACCTGGTTCACGATCCAGCGGATCGTGCTGCCCGCGGGCGGCGCCCAACCTTGCGCGGACCAAGCCGATCCGACGTCGCTCCAGGTTCGCAGGCCCGGCTGGCGCAGAGCGCCCTCGCCATAACACAGGCGCGCATCGTCGATGGACAGATCCGGCGGCGACGTGCTCGAAGCCGGATAGTGGTACCCCATGTTCAGCGTCGCGCCGTCGGTCGCACTGCCGTCGAGCACGTAGTCCGTGCGCGAGCTGCGGTCGGCCAATGAGCTGCCGTCGCTCAACGGTGCGGCATCGGCCGCAGCCGAAGCCGCATCCAAAGCGGGGCTCGGGAACGCGGCGTCGAGCTGGAACTGGTCGTCGGCCGCATTGACACCGCCGAGCAAGTTGTCCGCGCCATCCGGATCGACGAAGTGAGGATCCAAGCTGATGTCGCCGGGGCCCGTGGCCAACCCCGACCAGTCGACGGAGTTCGCGTAGACGTCGTTGTGGTCGCTGCCCACGACCGACGTACCCGCTTGCACCTGGAAACCAAAGCCGCCGCCGACGGCGATGTTGTCGCGCAACGTCGCGGTGCAGCCGGATCCGTCGACCAGCACCTGGCTGCCCGAGTTGGCGTACAGGGTGTTGTTGGAGACGAGCGCCATGGTGCTGGCCGACGACAGACGCACTCCGTCCCCGCCATTCGAGTAGATCAGGTTGCAGCGCACGCGGCTGTCCGCGGCGCCCTGCAGTAGGACGCCGTGTCCCGAGTTGGCCGACACGACGTTGCACTCGATCATGACCGAAGCAGCAGTGGCCTCGACCACGATCCCATCCGTGCCGCCCCGGATGCGGTTGTTGCGTACGAACACGTCCGCGCCGCTCACCCGGATTCCCGCCCCACCGGCGAGCCAGGCGTTCGTGATCGTGAAATCCTCGACGATCACATCACTGCCCGAGATCAGGAAAGCCTCGCTCTGGCCGGTGGCGTCGACGACGACATCGCCCGCTACTCCGCTGTAGGCTCCTGAGCGGTCGGCCACGAAGTGGATCGGCGCTGTCGTGGTGCCGCTGGCAGACAGCGTGACCGTTTCGGCGTACGTGCCGGCGCCGACGTGGACAGTGTCTCCAGCGACGACAGCGCTGGCGGCACCCCCGATGGTCAACCATGCCTCGCTCGGGCTCGCGCCGCTGTTCGCATCGCTTCCAGTCTTCATCACGTAGAGCACGTGCGCGTCGATCGCGGTGAACGTCACCGTCGGCGTGCTCGTCAGGTCCACCTGGCTGGCACCGGGGTTCACGGAGATCGTGATGGTCTTCGTCTCGCCCGCCGTCGATTGGATGGTGCCACTCGTCTCTCCGTTCACGTCGGTGGTCGCGGCGGGTTGTCCGATCGTGTTCCCGGATCCCGTCGAGCTGATCTGCACGGTCTGGCCCGCCATCGCAACGCCGTTTTGGTTGAGCACCGTGACGGTGATCGTCGAGGCCACACCGCTGCCGGCCGCAATGCCGAACGCCGGCGCGACGCTCACCGTCGAGAGGCTCGCACTGGGGACCGAAGGCACGAAGCCCACCGTGGGCTGCTGCGTGATCACGTGCTGGCCGGCGCCGGGATTGACCGTAGCGGTGATGGTCTTGGTCTCAGCCGTGGTGCTGGCGATCGTGCCGGTCGCGACCCCGCTGGCGTTGGTCAGGCCCGGCTGGACGAACGTGTTGCTCGTGCCGGTCGAGGTGAGCTGCACGGTCTGGCCGCTGACCACGTTGCCGTTGGCGTCTTTGACGGTCACGGTGATCGTCGACGTCGTGACCCCGTCGGCGACTACGCCGGAACTCGGCGAGGCAACCG
>JBBQNP010000133.1:0-12808 GCA_038330085.1 Planctomycetota bacterium
AACCCCAACCCTCCCCGCGACACCCTCGTCTCCACCCTCCCAAACCCAATCACCTCGAACCCGCACGCCTCCACCAACTCGATCGCCGTGACCCTGGTGAAGAACCTCAAGTGCGTGCGATCGAGCACGCCTTCATCTTCATAATCGAACCGCCCCCGCAGCAGCGGACCCAGCACGCTCTTGTGCACCACATTGGGAACGCTCACCACCAGCATCCCCCCCGGCGCCATCACACCCCTCCACCTTCGCAACACACGCCACGGATCCACCGTGTGCTCGAGCACGTCCGAGAAAATGACGCAGTCCGGACGCGGCCACCCCTCCGGCATCGGCGCATCCGCACTCGCGACGACCACGTCCTCCAACACCGTCCGCGCAATCTCCGCCGCTTCCTCCACCGGCTCGATCCCTCGCACCCGCGCATTCGGGCGCAACGTCCGAATCGTCCGCCCCAACCCACCTCCCGCGCACCCGACATCCACCACGTCCCGCGCCGACTCCGGCACCAACGCCGCCACCTCCGGCCGCGGCTTGCCGTAGTAATCGGCGCGCGACTGGATCCCTCTCGCGAGCACGTCGAACGCCGGGCCCACCCCACTCAACCTCTTCCGTTGTTCCGCGAGCAACCCCCGATTCTTCTTCACCCACTTCCACGCATCACGTCGCGCCGCGTTTTGCTCGGCCTTGTCGCGCTGGCCCACCCACCTCCTGACCGGCCCTTGCCAAATTGCCGCGATCGCCCGCCGTCTCAACCTGCGCTCGATCTTTTCGATGAACTCCTCCGACCCGTTCCGCCACGCGAACAAGACCCGGTTGCGTTCCAGATGCAACTGCACCGCGTATCCGAGCGCGCGCTTCCCCGTCGTGCGATGCCAGCACACCGCACTCGCGATGTAATACAGCCTCCACCCTTTGCGCACCGCGCGCGCGAAGAAGTCCGTCTCCTCGTAATAGAGAAAGTACGCCGGGTCCAGGAACGGCAACCCGACATCCTCGATCGCCGCGCGCCGAATCATCACCGCCATTCCCGGCAACGTCGCGACCTCGCGCACGGCATCGTCTTCGTCAGCCCGCGCCGGCACTTCTCCATTTCGCCGCAGCTCGCGCGTGCTCCAGAAGCGGTTCGTGCGCACGCCGACCGGATTCTCTTCGTTCCAGTAGTGCTCGCGTCCGCCCGCCCCAGCGACGCGCGGTCGTTTCTCGAGAAACCGGACCAACGTCTCGATCCACTCCGGGGCCACGACCGCGTCGTGGTTGACGAGCGCGACGTACTCTCCGGTCGCGTGCTGGAGCGCCAAATCGTTTCCGCCCGCGAACCCCAGATTCTCCTGGCTGCGCACGACCTCGACGCCCGCGAACGACGCCGCCACGTCGGCGGATCCATCCGTCGACGCATTGTCGACGACGATGACCTCGAGATCAGGCCAGCGCGTCGCGAACACCGCATCGAGCACGAGCCGCAGATCGCCTGCGCGGTTGTAGCTCACGACGAGGACGGAGACGCGCGGGGTGGTGACGGCACTTCGTCCGGCATCTGGATCCCTCACCTGCGCACCGACGGTGTCGCGAGCGGGAGCCTGCGCAGGTTGCATCTTCGAATCGTGCATCATCGACCCGTCGGGCAGCATGTTCGAAGCCGTCGGGCGGGCGCAGGATATCCGGGCGTCGGGCCCGAGACATGTTCGAGCCCCAGGCCCGCTTTTTTAGAGCCTTTCACAGCCGATCAGCCTCATCCTGCGCACGCACGTGTCGCGTGCCGCTATCCTCTTCGTCCTTCCGCACCACCTCGTGCGGCCACCCTCGAAGGAGCCCTCCCGATGATCCGCGTCCGATCCCTCTCCCTCTTCGTCACCACCTGCGCTGTCGTCGCCGTCGCCTGCACGAGCTGGTTCACCTCGCACGCAGGTGCGAGCCCTGCATCCACCACGCTCGATCCCGTCGACGCGAGCATCAAGCAGTCGATGGAGCAGATGAGCGACGCGATGAAGGCGCTCTCCAAGCCGATCACGCCGGAGAACAAGGAAGCTGCGCTCGATGAGCTCACCAAGTTCGAGACGGCGGTGATCGCAGCCAAGTCGTTGACGCCTACCTCTGCCGCCAAAGTCGACGAGAAGAAGCGGCCCGCGTTCGTCGCCGAGTTCCGCAAGACGCTGGTCGAAGCGCTCAAGTTCGCCTGCGATGCCGAGGTCGCGATCGCGGACGGCAAGTACAAGGACGCCGACAAGCTGATCAACAACAAGCTCGCCGCGCTGAAGTCGGCGGGGCACAGCAAGTTCAAGGAAGAGGGCAAATAGCCTGCGCGCAAGCGACTCTTGAATCGACGCGTGCGTCCGCAGCAGCGCTTGTGATTTCGTCGCTCCAGCAGGTTCGATGCGGGCAGAACGCTGCTGACAGCGGGCATCCAATGCCCGCTCCAAGGTGCACACTTCTGCTGCCAGACCCTGCTTTTCGTGCCCGCTACAACCCCGTTACACCTCGTCAGTCGCCTCGAGCGAGCCTCGAGCAAGCACGGACATCTTTTCCCAGTGGCCGGATCGCGCCGGTTCCGGTTATCTTCAGGGTCTCGATCCCGGAAGCTCTCTCCAGAACCGACGGATCTTCATCCGGAGTGCTGATCCTCCTGATTCCCCCGATACACCCCTCTCCAAGAAGACAAAACAATGTCGAGCAAGATCCTCTTCGTGGGCAGCTTGGCTGTTCTTTCGACGCTCACCGCGTCCACCGCGCAGGCGCAGACGTGCAACAACCCGACGGGGTCGGACGTGATCGTCGGACAGATCACGGGACCGCAAAACTACACGGCCGTCGGCAACATCGAAGCCCTCTCGTTGGGCACGACCTCGTGCAACATCGGTAACGCGAACGTTCTTTGGCAGGCCAACAACAACCTGCACCCGGTCATCGGAGGAACGCTCTACAAGTACTCGACCGTCAACGGCGCCGGCCGTATCGAGGAAATCGGTCAGAGCTGGCTGAAGCACGGCTTCACGGCGTTGACGCAAAACCTCTGCTGCACCTGCAGCGGTCAGGGCGGGTCGGTTCTCGGCATCGGTTGCTCGGACCCGTACACCGCTTCGCGCAACGGCAGCCAGAACGGCCTCGGCCCGCGCTACCAAGTCAACGCGCACACGGGCGTCTTCACCTATCCGCCGGCCACGGGCACGGGCGGAGCGGGTCAGGCCTACCGTCGCCTCGAAGTCGACACCGCCGACCTCTCGACGGGTGGCGGCGAGCGCTACTTCGGCGAAGCCTGCTACGTCACGCAGGACGACGCTACTGCCGGCAACCAGAACAACAACACCTCGTACATCGAGATCACCGCAACCGGCAGCGGCACCAGCTGGAACTTCGCCTTCACCAGCGGCGCGTCCTCGACGGTGCGGATGAAGTCGGCCATCGAAGTCTGGCCGTTGATCGAGGCGGGCGCGCAGGTCGTTCCGGTGCAAGTGCCCGGCGACGGCCTGTTCAAAATCGGCTACCACGTGACCCCGATCGCGGGCGGCCTCTATCACTACGAGTACGCCGTCTACAACCAGAACTCGGACCGCAACGGCGGCTCGTTCTCGATCCCGGTGTCGAACAGCGTCAACATCACGAACATCGGCTTCCACGACACCACTTACCGTGACGGCGACGGCAACGGCAACGTCAACTTCGACGGCACCGATTGGACGTCCAACCGCACCGGCAGTGCGTTGACTTGGTCTTGCGCCACCCAGGGCACGAACAACAACGCGAACGCGATCCGTTGGAGCGGCTGCTACAACTTCCGCTTCGACGCCGACGCCGCTCCGAACGCAGGTTCGGCCACGCTCGGTCTGTGGAAGACGGGTTCGCCGGCGAACATGAGCGTCGCCCTCGACGTCCCGGGCAACGGCGGGCCGAACCCGGCCTTCGCGTTCTGCTTCGGCGACGGCAGCGGCACGGCCTGCCCGTGCGGCAACAACAGCGCTCCGGGTGCGGGTGAGGGTTGCCTCAGCTCGATCGGCAGCGGCGGTCTCTTGAACGCCACCGGCACCCCCTCGCTCTCGGCCGACAACGTCGTGCTGCAAGGTGCGGGGATGACGGACAGCTCTTGCTTGTACTTCCAGGGCACCGCGCAGGTCGCGGGCGGCCAGGGCGGTACGTTCGGTGACGGCCTGCGTTGCGCGGGCGGCACGACGATCCGCTTGGGCAACAAGACGAACCTCTTGGGTTCCTCGCAGTATCCGGGCGGCGGCGACCCCGCGCTCTCGGTGCAGGGCCAAGTGTCGAACCCCGGCGTGCGCACGTACCAGGTGTGGTACCGCAACGCGGATCCGACCTTCTGCACGGCCGCGACCTACAACCTGACGAACGGCTTCCAGCTGACCTGGGCGCCCTGATGAACGTGGGCCTGTCGACGCGAGTCGACAGAGTCCGCTGATCGAATCGAGCGGGGGAGCATGCAACGCGCATGCTCCCCCGCTCCTTTTGCGCGAGGCGTTCGAACGCAGGAGAGCGGTGGGTGACACACGCGCGAAGTTGCCGACGACTCGATCGAGTGACTGGGTGGATCCAAGATCAGCACCACCATGCGGCGGACAGGCGAACGAGATCCGCGCGCAATCAACAGGGGTCAGATCGTGAAGTACTTCGCGCTCGGGTGGTGGCACACCAGCGCGGACGTCGACTGCTCGGGCCACAGTTGGTCTTCGTCGCTCATCGTGATGCCGATCTTCGATGCGCCGAGGAGATCGAGCAGAATCGCTTGGTCCTCGAGGTTCGGGCACGCGGGGTAGCCGAACGAGAAGCGTGAGCCGCGGTAGCCTTGCTTGAAGAGCACGCTCATCTCGCGCGCGTCGTCGGACACGATGCCGAGCTCGCCGCGGATTTGGCGGTGCACGTACTCGGAGAGACCTTCGGCGGTCTCGACCGACAAGCCGTGCAGGTGCAGGTAGTCCTGGTACCTGTCCGCGGCGAACCACTCGCGCTCGACTTCGGATGCGCGCTGGCCGACGGTGACGACCTGCAACGCGACGACATCGGGCTTTCCGTCGTGCACGTGGAAGAAGTCCGTGAGGCAGCGGTGCTGCTTGTCGGGTTGGCGCGGGAACGTGAAGCGCGCAACCTCCTTGCTGTCGCTCTTGGGATCGAGCAGCACGAGCGTGTCACCTTCCGGGATGCAGCGCCAGTAGCCGTACGCGGCCTTGCACTCGAGGATCTTCTCCTTCGCGCAGCGCTTCGCGAGGTCGAAGTAGAGCGGACGGACCTTGTCCTTGATCAGCTTCTTGTACGGCGCGATCGCCTTGCCCTTGCGGCGGTAGCCCCACTGGAATTGGAAGAGCGTCGTCTCGTTCACGTAGGGGAGCACGCTCTGCAGGTTGATCTGCTCGATCACGCGCGGACCGAGGAACGGTGCGACGGGGTACACGATGTCGCGCGGGAGCTCGATCGCCTTGCTCCACACCTTGCTCGACTGCGGCACGGGACGGTCGTGCTTGCCGGCGATCAATGCGGCGGCTTTCTGCGCAGTGCGGAACACGTTCGAGGCGGCTTCCGCGCGATCGCTCTCGGTCTCGACGACGGCGGTTTTCTTCGTGTCGCGCGCGGCCGGTTGCGCTTCGCCCGCGACGACGCGCGCCATCACCGCCAAGCCTTCGAACGCGTCCTCGGCGTAGTACAGCGGGCCGTTGTAGATGCGCCGGCAGTCGTCTTCGACGTACGCGCGCGTCAAGGCAGCGCCACCGAGGACCACGGGCGTCGACACGTCGCGGCGGTTCATCTCCTCGAGGTTCTCGCGCATGATCACCGTGCTCTTCACGAGCAGGCCGCTCATGCCGATCACATGCGGCTTGTGCTCGCGCGCAACGTCGAGGATGTGCTGGATCGGCTGCTTGATCCCGAGGTTGTAGACGGTGTATCCGTTGTTCGTGAGGATGATGTCGACGAGGTTCTTGCCGATGTCGTGCACGTCGCCGCGCACCGTCGCGAGCACGATCTTGCCGCGCGACTGACCCTCGACGCGATCCATGTGCGGCTCGAGGAACGCGACGGCGGCCTTCATCGTCTCGGCCGACTGCAGCACGAAGGGGAGCTGCATGTCCCCGCGTCCGAACAGGTCGCCGACGGTCTTCATGCCGGCGAGCAGGTCGACGTTGATGATGTCGAGCGGCACCTTGGACTTCATCGCGAGCGCGAGGTCGTCCTCGAGGCCGGGCTTTTCGCCCTCGACGATGCGCCACGTGAGACGCGCGAACACGTCCTCGGGCACGACGCGCGCGGCCTTCTTCGAGAGCTGCGCACCGTCGAACAGACGCAGGAACTCTTGCAGCGGGTCGTAGCCGGGACGTTGGCGGTCGAAGATCAGGTCCTCCGCGACCTCGCGCGAGCGCGGATCGATGCGGTGCAACGGCTCGATGCGCGCCGAATGGAGGATCGCCGCGGTGAGACCGGCTTCGCGCGCATGGTGCAGGTACACCGAGTTGAGCACGTGACGCGCCGCGGGGTTGAGGCCGAAGCTGATGTTCGAGAGGCCGAGCAAGAGTCCGACGCCCGGCAACTCGTCACGGACGCGTCGAATGCCGTCGAGCGTTTCGAGCCCGAGGCGGCGGTCGTCCGAGTTGCCCGTGCAGATCGTGAACGTGAGCACGTCGAAGAGGATGTCCTCGGGCTTCAAGCCGTACTCGTCGACGCAGATCGAGTAGATGCGCTTGGCGATGCGCACCTTGTCCTCGGCCGTCTTGGCCATGCCCTCCTCGTCGATCGTGAGCGCGATGACCGCCGCACCGAACTCACGCACGAGCGGCACAACCTTCTCGATGCGCTCCATCCCGTCCTCGAGGTTGATCGAGTTCACGATGCAGCGTCCGCCCGCGAGCTTGAGAGCCGTCGCGAGCACGCCGACCTCGGTGCTGTCGATCATCAGCGGGCAGGGCACGTCGGCGCGGTAACGCGTGACGACCTTCGTCATGTCCGCCGATTCGTCGCGACCGACGTACGCCGTGCACACGTCGAGCACGTGGCTGCCGTCGCGCACTTGCTCGCGGCCCATCGCGACCATCGCCTCGATGTCGCCCGCGAGAAGGTGCTGTTTGAAGGCCTTCGATCCGTTTGCGTTCGAGCGCTCGCCCACGAAGAGGATCGAGTTGTCCTGCCACAGCGGCACGGCCGAGTAGATGCTCGTGACCTGCGGCACGTGCGCCGGCTTGCGCGGTTTCGGCGCGCGGATCCCGAGCCGGCGCGACAGCGCCGCGATGTGTGCCGGCGTCGTGCCGCAACAACCCCCGACCATGTTGAGCGCGTCTTCGTCGACGAAGCGCATCAACCAGTCGGCCAGCTCTTCAGGCGTCAGCGGATAGAACGGCTTGCCGTCGACGAGCTGCGGCAGTCCCGCGTTCGGATAGACGAGCGTCTTCTTGCGGCACGTCTGGCCGAGCAGCCGTACGTGCTCGCCCATTTCGCGCGGACCGGTCGCGCAGTTGATGCCGAGCACGTCGATCGGATATGGATCGAGCAGTGCGATCGCCGCCGCCATCTCGGTGCCGACCAGCATCGTGCCGGTCACTTCCATCGTGACGCTGACGAAGATCGGCAGGTCGACGCCCTTCTCACCGCGCGCGAGGATCACGCCGTTGAGTGCGGCCTTGATCTGCAGCGGATCCTGGCACGTCTCGATCAGGAAACCGTCGACGCCGCCTTCGATCAACCCGCGCGCTTGTTCCGCATACGAGTCCTTCAGGAGGTCGTAGGGCGCATGTCCGAGCGTCGCGAGCTTGGTGCCCGGTCCCATCGATCCGAGCGCGAAACGCGGGCGTTTGGCCGTGCCGACTTTGACGCACGCTGCACGCGCGACCTGCGCCGCGACGCGGTTGATCTCCCGCGTGCGCGCCTGCAGCCCGAACTCCGACAAGACGTGCGGCATCGCGCCGAACGTGTTGGTCTCGACGACGTCGGCGCCGGCTTCGAGGTAGGACTCGTGGATCTTCTGCACGACGTCGGGCCGCGTGAGGTTGACGTAGTCGACGCAGTTCTCGTGGCCGTGGTAGTCGCGCTCGACCTCCAGGTTCGCAGCGTGGATCTGCGTTCCCATCGCGCCATCGAGGACGAGCACGCGCTCCTGCAGGAGATCGCGCAGGTTCGGGCCCTCCGACTCGTGCTTGCTCGCGCTCATGACTTCGTCCGCGCCGGCTTCACGCCTGTCGCGACCAGCGTCATGAAGTGCGGGGGTTGAGGGTCCCGCGCCGCGCGCTGGATGGTCGCGCGTTCGAAGCCCGTTTCGCGCAAGAGGCTCTCGAGCGCGCCCTCGGTGAACCCGAGGTGCTTGTGCTGGAGTTGCTCGCGGACCCACTCTTCCGTGTGCGCCAACAAGTCGATGACGAGCACGCGTCCGCCCGGCACGAGGATGCGACGGGCTTCGAGCAACGCCTTCTGCGGTGACTCGGCGTGGTGCAGCGCCTGGCTCAGCACGGCGACGTCGAACGAAGCGTCCGCGAGCGGCAGGTCTTCGATCTCGCCCGCGACGGTCTCGACGTTGGTGATGCCGCGCTGCGTCGCGCGAGCTTTGAGTTGCGCGAGCATCTCGGTGCTGATGTCGACGGCGGTCACGCTCGATGCGACCTCCGACAACATCAACGTCAACAGCCCGTCGCCGATGCCGAGGTCGACGTAGCGACCGCGCGGAGCCAACTGCACGAGCGCGCGCGCCAGCCCCTCCCACGTACGGCCGGGCAGGATCTGCTCGCCGAACGTCGCCGCGACACGGTTGAAGTACGCGCGCGCGTCCGCTTGTCGCCGGTCGCGCAACGTCTCGAGGCCGGCGAGGTCAGCTTCGAACTCGGGGCTCGAGTTGTTCTCCGCGACGATGCTGTCCCACATCGCCGCGGCGGGTCCGGGCAGCAACGTGTAGAGCATCCGTCGCCCGTGACGCCGGTCGACGACGAGGCCGACTTCCTTGAGCAGCGCGAGGTGCGTCGACACGCGGCTCTGCCCCATGTTGAGGATCTCCATCAGGTCCGAGCCCGAGAGCTCTTCCTGGGAGAGCAGGTGGAGGATCCGCAGACGCGTTTCGTCCGCGAGTGCCTTGAGGAGACGCGAGGTGCCGTTGAGACCAATCATGGTATCTGGATGGGATGATACCTCCTTCGGCCGTGGTGAGGGGCCTCGGATAGGGTGAGCAGGCAGAACTGGAGATTTGATAATGCAGGAAAGTCTACCGATCGATAGACTTTGGATGCATATGAAAGCCCAGACGGATGTCCTGGAAGTCCAGCGCCTGCAGGGGGCTCAGGGCGGGGTCTTCAGCCTCGCCGATCTGCGATCGGTGTTGAACGAGCCGCATCGAGCCGCTCTGTTCCGGCGTGTCGATCGGTTGCTCGCGAGCGGCGTTCTGGTGCGCTGCACAAAGGGCCTCTACGTCACTCGAGGTTTCGACCTGGCCGTGCTCAGCCAACGCATCGCGCCTGACTCGGCGATCAGCTTCGAAACCGTGCTCGCGCGGGATCTGGTGATTGGACCGCTACCTTCACGGCGGATCAGCGCAATTCGAAACGCACGGTCGCAGAAATACGAAGCGAGAGGGCTCGCCGTCGAGCATCGTCATCTTGACCCTGCCTTGCGATTCGGTGAGGAGACGCGCAACGGCATTCGCTACACCGTTCCTGAGAAGGCGCTACTCGATGTGCTGACGTTCCATGTGCGGGGACGTCGCGCACTCTTCGACGTGTACACCGACGTCAACTTTGAACGCCTGGATCGCGGAGTCTTGAACGAATTCCTGAGCCGTTACAAGAACCAGCGTTTCATTGCGTTCGCGAAGGACGTGTTGCGAATCGCATGAGCACTCCGATCGAACGACCGGTCACGCCGGAACGATTGTTCTTGTGGGTGATGCACCGCTTCGCCGAAGTGTTCGGTCACCGGGCCATCCTGAAGGGCGGGATGGCGCTGCGTCTCTACGATAGTCCGCGTTCGACGACGGACATCGACTACGTGTTCGCGCCGTTCCGCTCGAAGCGCGACATCATGGCTGATTTCGGGAAGACGCTCGCGGAGCTCGACGGCGCGACGGTCGATGTCGAGGTGCATTCGAAGATGTTGCGTGCCAACGTCGAGATGGACGGTGTGCGGATCCAAGTCGAGGCGAACGTCGCAGCCGAGTGCGCTTCCGAGTCGATGGCTACGGGCAATTTTGCGCGCAGCCTCGGACAGGCCTCTCACGTTGTCCGCGTGATGAGCCCTGGGCTGGCGCTCGCGAACAAGCTGGCTGCGTGGAACGAACGTCGCCTGCATCGGGAGCTGTACGACACCTACTTCCTCATCTCCCGAGCGGGAGCAGTTGTCGATATGGACGCGCTGAGGGCCCGCCTTGGAAAGATCGAGTCTCGGCTGCCCGCACTGCACAAGGTGCGCTCCATGACGACGGTTGATTTCGCGTCTCAACTGCGCTGCGAAGTAGCTGACCTGAAGGACGAGGACCTGCGAGAAGAACTCGCCGCGATCCTCCCCGAATCCGAACTCGCCGGATTGTTGCCGCGCATTCGCTCCGCTCTGGTGACCATCGCAGAGTTGCTGGAACGCCGCGGCTAGCTCGTCCGGTATCTTGCCGCGGATGAGCGACGCACTGTTCGACCTCGAGCGCCTCGCGCAGACGCGCGGCGAAAACCTGACCACGATCCAAAGCCACATCCTGGCTGAGGAGCGCAACCACCCGGGCGCGACCGGGACGTTCTCGTGGATCCTCTCGGCGCTCGCGCTGTCGGCAAAGGTGATCACCGCGAAGATCCGACGCGCGCGCATCCAGGACGTGCTCGGTTCGCTCGACAGCGAGAACGTGCAGGGCGAGACGCAGCAGAAGCTCGACGTCATCGCGAACGAGACGTTGTTGCGCTGTCTCGGTTCGCGCGCCGGTGTCGCGATCGTCGCGTCGGAAGAGAACGAAGAGCCGATCATCATCCAGCGCCAGCTCGACGGCGCGCGGCCGTACGTCGTGTTGTTCGATCCGCTCGACGGTTCGTCGAACCTCGACGTGTGCGGCGGCGTCGGGACGATCTTCAGCGTGTTGCGTCACGATCGCAGGTCGGGGAAGCCCGAGGAGTCGTGCCTGCAGGCGGGCAAAGCGCAGGTCGCCGCGGGCTACATCCTGTACGGCAGCTCGACGATCTTCGTGCTCACCACGGGCAACGGCGTGAGCATGTTCGTGCTCGATCCGTCGATCGGCGCGTTCCTCCGCGTCGCGGAGAACATGAAGATCCCGGCGGGAGGGAAGACGTACTCGACGAACGAAGGCTATCGGTTGAGCTTCCCCGACGGGTACCAGAAGTACCTCGATTGGGCGCAGTCGAACTCGTACTCGAGCCGCTACGCCGGCGCGATGGTCGCGGACGTGCACCGGATCCTGTTGAAGGGTGGCGTGTTCCTCTACCCGCCGACGAAGAAGTCACCCGAGGGCAAGCTGCGCCTGATGTACGAAGCGAACCCGATGGCGATGATCGTCGAGCAGGCGGGCGGGACTGCGTTCGCCGGCAAGGAACGCATCCTCGACGTCGTGCCGAAGACGTTGCATCAGCGCACGAGCGTCGTGCTCGGCAGCGCGGACGAAGTCGAGCACGTGCAACGCTGGCTCTAGTGGCCAGGGGGAGGGTGCCCGGCGCCGGGCACCTATCTCGGTCGCAGGTTCTTCTTCTGCGCGCGATTCATCTCGTCCTCGGAGCGCAACAGCTCGGCGTACGTCGGCACGCCCATCTGGAGGCGCTCCGTATCCGTCGTCGCGACGTCGACCGGATACAGGCGCCACGAGTCGAGCACCCAGTCGAACACGTACTGCGTGCCGTACTTCTGTTCCTTTTTCTGCAACATCGCGCGCTTGTCGATGGCTTCGGCGGCCACGCGCAGACCGCGCGGTTCATCGAGCTCGGCGCTCTTGCGTCCGAGCGTCTCGGCCAGGTCCAGGTCCTCGATGCGACTCGTGCCCACCAGGATCACCGACGCCTTGAACAAAGCATCTGCGGACGTGACGTTGCCCTCGTCGAGCGCAGCCCGCACGGCGTCGGCACGCTGTCGATGCAACTCGTCGGCGTTCAAGGAGGGCAGGTGGATCGGATCCGCATGACGTACTTCGTTCTCGAGGTCGACGTAGAGTCCGTCGATCTTCGACGACGAGGTCTGACAGGCGCCAACGACGAAGACGAGCGGGAGCAACCGGAGAAACGCGCGGCTCGAGTGCATTCCGCCATCGTCGGGTGCGCGTCCAGCCAGTCAAGGACCCGCGTCGGGCGGGCGAAAGGGCGGCCAGGGGGCACTTAGGATCGCCCTTTTATCCAGCCCATACGGCGCAACCGCGGCGGAGAAGCTAACCTGAACGCGCTCGCAACGGGATTTCTAGAGCCCTATACGTGCGAGCGTCGACAACCGACGGACCGTCCGCGGCCGAAGTGCCGCACAACTCGAGACAAGGATTCCACCCATGAAACAACTGCTCCTCGCCGCCACTTTGATCGGCTGCATCGTCGCATGCAACACGACCGACAAGAAGTCGGTCAACGACCCGGCCGCCCCGAACGCACCCAAGGCGGAGTGCGACGCGAACAAGGGCTGCTGCCCGGGCATGAAGGCCGACGGCAACGCCGCTGAGAAGAAGTCTTGCTGCACGGGTGAAACCAAGCCGCAAGGTTGATCGCATCGCGTAGGGCCGCTTCGGTGGCCTGAACGCACCGATTCAAAGGCCGTGTCGCTCCAGAGCGACACGGCCTTCTTCTTTGCGTCGACACGATTGCGTGCCTCTCATTCGAGCGACATCGCCGCCGGGACGACGTGGCTCGGGTATTTCTGATCCAGCGCGCGACGTGGGCGC
>JBBQNP010000134.1:0-12401 GCA_038330085.1 Planctomycetota bacterium
TCGAGGTGGCCGAGAAGCGCGACGTCAAAGGTCTCTACAAGAAGGCCCGCGCCGGCGAGATCGAGCACTTCACCGGCATCACCGATCCGTACGAGCCGCCATTGAAGCCGGAAGTCGTGATCCACACGCACACCGAGCAAGTCGAGCAGAGCGTCGTCCGAGTTCTCGAGCACCTCGAAAAGATTGGCCTGACGAACCGCTGACGCGATCTCGCGCTCGACGCGCTCAGGGTCGAGTGATCGAGGATCACGGTCGCTCGCGTCGTTCGCAGCGCGAGATCGTGGTCAGTGACCGGGGAGTTGTGCAATCAACGTGCGCAAGTCGATGTCCGCGTCCTCGCCCGTGCCGCCGATCTCTCCGTCCGCCCCGAGCGAGATCACGTTCGGCTCTGTTTCGTTTCCGCTGGGCTGGACGTAGAGGTACGGGTGTCCCCACGGGTCCTGCGGAAGACTCTTGCGGGCAAGGTAGCGGTATCCGAGTGCGTCGGGCTCGACGAGTTCCTCGAGCCTCGTCGGGAAGTGCCCGTCATGGTTCATGGCGAACTCCATCGTGGCGCTGAAGATCGAGACGATGTCGGCCTGCACCCACCCGCGTGGGCTGATGCGGCAGCATACGACCCTCGGCGCGAAGAAGATGAGGTACCCCAGCGCGATCACACTGAGCGTGATGATCGGCGCGAAGGACATCACGAATGGACGGACCCAATTGCTCCGAGCGGACACGCAGCCCTCGACGCTCGGTGCGGCGGTGACTTCCCAACTTGATTCCGCGGGGTTTCTCGGGAGATACCGGCACGGTCGCCCGCCTTCGATCGTCAGAGCGTACGGCGTGATCGCAAGACACTGCTGGAGCGGTCACCATTCAGCTCATTGGCACCGCATTTCTGCCAGTCACCTGAGCAGCACGTTCAACTTGTCGAACGGCGTGCTCGTGACCTGGGGAATGTGATTCGGGAGGTGCCCGATGCCGCAGCCTCGGTCCACTCCCAACCAGACCCGCACGGAGCGGATCGGACGGGCGGTTCCCGGCAAGGATCGCCGAAAATACCGGCGATCGGCGCATAGCACCTGCGCGATTATTTCTTCTTGCCCTTCTCGCCCTTGCCTTTGTCCTTGCCCGTGTCGCCGCCCGAACTTCCGCCCATCTGATCCATGAAGCCCTTGAACTGCGCGTAGAGGTTCTGGAGCTCGGGGTCTTTGCCGCCCAGATCGAAGTACTTCTTGTAGTGCTCGAGCGCTTTCTTGGTGCGCTCCTCGTCCGTGTACATCGGATTGCGCGTGTGACACAGGATCGCGAGGTTCTTGTGCGCGTCGAGGAAGTTCGGATCGAGCGCGAGCGCGGCCTCGTACGACTCGATCGCCAACTTGTCCTTGCCGTCGCGCTCCTGCGCCATCGCTTCGAGGAACGGTCCCATCGGGTGCTTCGGCAGCGCCTTCGCGAGACCTTGCGCGGCCTTCAGCGCGGACGCGTTGTCGTTCTCCGCCCACAGCCACTCGCACCAGCCGCGCACCACCGTCGGGTTCTTCGGATCCATCCCGAACGCAGCGCCCAACTCCGACTTCGCTTCCTTGGTCTTCTTCATCTTCAGATGGAGCTGACCCATCGCGAGCACGGCCATCGGATCCTTCGGATCCATTTTGATCGCGCTTTCGAGCGCCTTTTCGGCCTCGTCGTCCTTCGATTGCGCAGCGAGTGCCCGCCCGAGTCCGACCGCAGCCGGCTCGGCCTTGTCGTGTTTCTCGAGCACGTTTGCGAACGCCGTCTCCGCGCTCGGCGCGTCGCCGAGCACGAGCAACGCTTCACCGCGCACGTACTGCGCCTTCAGGTAGTCCGCAGAATCGGCTGCGACCTTGCCCGCGATGTCAGCAGACTTCTTCCATTCGCCGGCCTTGAACGCGGTCATCGCACCGTCGAGGCCGCTCGCAGCTCCCGTCGTCTGCGCGAAAGCAGCAGCCGCGGTCACGAGCCCGAACACGACGGGAAGCAGCGCGCGCGCGCTGCAAGTGCGGAACGATTGCATGGGAACCTCGCATCCAACTGCAGCGAGCGCCAGGTGAAAGAGGGCCGACGACGCCTCGCTACAAACGCCGCCGGCCCCGGGGAACTGTGCTCCTTCGATGTCCTAGATCTTCAGCAGGTTCTTCTCGACGCAGGCCGAGACGTCGGCGCGGACCGCAGTGGATGCGGCCAGCGCTTCGGTACCGAACGCGCGGTGAGAGTTGGCTGCCTGAGCCAGCGGGCATTCGTTGTCGCAGCGGAAGCCTTTGAAGGCTTCGTGAGCGATGACGGGTGCCGCGAGCAAGGTCAGGATCGAGAGCACGAACAGGTTCTTCATGGTTGACCTCCTTGTCGTTGGGCCATGAACACCGACACAGACAAGGGCTCACGCGATCGGACCGGAGTTCATCCGGCGGAATCCGGGGGCGTCAGTGCACTCTTTCACTGCACTCTTGCCCTGCGCCCGTCGGTGCGCGCCCGCTGCGCCTCTCGGTCGACGCGAGTCCGTTCACCTGCGGGGCTGCACACCCACAGCGCCGTTGCGCCGTCCTGCTACAAACGGCGCGCGGTGATGGGGAACGGTCCGCCCTGACGCCACGCCGAGGCCACGGCGCGCAAGTCCGCTTCGAACGGAGTGCCCTGGAAGCGGCGGATCGCGGACTCGAGCTCCGCTCGCGCACCCGCCGGATCGCCTTCGGAACGCTGCCGCGCGTGTTCGATCGCACGTCGCGCGGAGATCCCGAGCTCAGACAGACCGGCTTCGGCTTGCGCGGCGAACGCCGGCTCGTCGCGCTGCTTCGTCATCCTCACGAGCGTTCGAGCGGCATCGCCGAGCTGGCCCGCTTGCTCGTCGGTGCGTGCGCGTTCCCAATCCTCCGCGAGCTCGCGCACCTGGAACCACTTCGGTGCCTGCACGTCCTGCAACGCGCTGGAGAGTTCGCCCTGCATGTCGACCTCCGCCATCGTGCCGCCGAACGTGCGCATGATCTCGCCGCGGTCGTCCTGCAGCTCGAGCAGCGGATAGCGCCGGTTCCACAGCTCGGAGCGGTCCTTCTCGTCGAGGCTCATCAAGTCGATCGCGACCGGCACCGAGCGCGCGACGAGCGCCTGGATCTTCGGATCGCGGAACTCGTTGGCCTGGAATCCGGCGCAGATCGGGCAGCCGTCGATGTATCCGTAGACGAACACCGGACGCTCGAGCACCGCGCTCACTGCGCGTGCGTCTTCCATCGAGTTCAGCCAGTGGATCTTGCCGTCTTCGATCGGCGACCAGTTGGCGAGCACGGTCGGGATGTTCGGAACGACCGGCGGAACGAGGTCGGCGGAATCCATCGGGATCGCCTGCATCTTCACGATCGGCACGCTCTGCTGGCCGAAGCGCCGCACCGCGTACGCCGCGACGCAGGCGGCCGCGAGCAGCAGCGCCGCGGCGGCGACGCGACGCCAGCGCATCGACGTCACGGGCCGCTCGTGTTCCGCCGCCACGATATCGTCGACCGTCACGCCGCTCGCGGGAACGACACCCAAACCCGGCGCGGTCGCGTGCCACACGAGGCGCATCTCCTCGGCAGCGCGTCCGAGCTCGGGATCGCGCGCGATCTCGCTCTCGAAGCGTGCACGCTCGTCCGCGGGCATCGTGCCCTCGATCCATGCGCGCAGTTGGTCGAACCAGGTGTCCATTACGGTGTATTAGGTTCTCGGTCAGGTAGATCCAGCGGGGTTCATGTGGTTCGTCAGCATGTTCAATCCGTCGAAAGCTCCGGTGCCTGGCGCCGCAACCTTGCTGCGAGCAGCTCGACCGCCCGCGCCAGCCGCGACTCGATCGTCTTGCGCGGCACGCCGGCCATCTCGGCGATCTCGGCGCATGACAAGCCCTCGAAGCGGAAGAGGATGAACGCCTCGCGCGGTCCCTCCGGCAGCGTGTCGACCGCCGCGCGCACCCGCTTCACGAGCACCTCGCGCGCCTCGCTCTCTTCGTAGTCGGAAAGCGGAGTGCACGCCGGCTCTTCGTCGGTGCGTCGCGCGATCGCATCGCGCCGGTCTTGTTTTTGGCGAGCGTTCAAGAAGAGATGGAATGCAGTGCGGCGCACGTACCCCGCGGCGCTGCCACGACCTTCGAACTGGTCGCGCTTCCTCCACACCGCGAGGAACGTCTCCTGGAGAAGGTCCTCGGCATCGCTGGCGTTGCCTGTGAGGTGGCACAGGAAACGCATGAGACGATCGCGCTCCGCCTCGAAGAGAGCACGGAACTCCTGCATCCCGAGGTTGGTCACGCGGACGTCGCTGACCGCCCACCGATGGCGCGGTCAGCCTCCATGACAACGTGCCTATGTCTCCGACCGGAAACAAACCGGAAAGAGATGCAGCCCCACAGCCGCGACCCCTCGAGGAGGCCCGTATTGCAGGGAAAAGCGGTTCCGGAAGAGCCCATCGGGGTCGTAACGGCGCTTGGCCTGGAAGAAGGGACCGGACAGCGGATAGGCGCGCTCGAATTCTTCACGCGAGGCATAGGGGCGGTAGGGGAGGTAGTAACGTCCGCCCCAGGTCAGGGCCGCGTCGATCAGCTCGCGCGCTCGAGCTTCAACAGGCTTGCTCGAGAGCGTTGTCCGTCGTCGAGCGGTGGGTGTCAACCAGGAAGACGACGGCGATCATGCGCTCGACGGCGTAGCGCAGAAAGGTGTCGTCGTCGGGTTCGACGTCGCGCACACACTCCTTTGGGGTTCACGTCGAACGAACCGACGGCTCTCTCCTCGGGCGGCGTGTTCAGCAGTTCAGTGATACGATCGAGATCGCGGATCGAAGGTCTGGCTTCCGCGAGACGCAGTGCCGGATCCTTCCTCGACAGCCTGATCGATCTCGCGCTCGGTGCGCGAGGTCCGCTCCACGCAACATCCCTTCGCCTCGCATGTCGCAAAGAACTTCGCTCACCCTCAACGCGATCCGCGGCTCGATCTCCTCTCTCGCGATCGTCTGTGCGTTGGCAGGCTCGGTCCGTGCTCAAGGCTTCTGCTTCGAGGATGCGGTGCCGGCCTTGTCGAACACGCCGATGCGCACGTTCACGATCGGGGACCTGAGCGGCGACGGATTGCCGGACGTCGTCTACACCTTCGGCGTGGCGAGCTCCGTGCCAGGGGGAATACCGTTCTCCATGAGCGTGGCGTTGAACCTCGGTGATGGAACGTTCGGCACTCCGACGCAACTCTATTTGGCGACGGACACCATCGAGGAGCTGCCTACCGTCCTGACCGAAGACGTCGACGGCGACGGCGATCTCGATCTGGTCGTGCTCTCCGCGCGCTACGTTCTCGGACCCACCTCAGGAGCCGTCGGAATCTGGATCAACAACGGCGCGGGGACGTTCGCTTTCAGTGCCTGGTACGGCCCGCTTGGTCAGGTTCCCTACGCCATCGTCGCGGCCGACATCGACGGGGACTCCGACGTGGACATCCTCTGCACTGCGCAGGTCCAGGCGGGAATCGCCGTCTTGCGCAACAACGGCGCGGGCACGTTCACCACGACTTCGATCGCCGCGCCATGTTCCTGCTCCGTCATCTACCCCACACCCGGAGACGTCGACGGTGACGGCGACTTGGACCTCGTCGTCAGCACGACGACGGGCACGTACGTGATGTTGAACTCGGGATCGGGAACGTACACGTCCTCGGGCCCGTTCCAACTCGGCGGCGGATTTCTCGTCGATTTGGACGGGGACGGGGACTTGGACCTGCCGGACGTTTTCTACAGCCAGGGGTACCACCTGACGGTGTACCTCAATCAGGGCAACGGCACGTTCGTGAGCGGGTGGACGGGATCCTTGCCCACGACCGAAGGCACTGCCTGGGCCGACGTCGACGGTGACGGTGACGTGGACTTCGTCGGGACGGGCGCGGGCGCGCAGTTTCTGCTCAACCAGGGGAACGCGACCTTCGGCTCGCCCATGTCCGTGCCGGGCACATCCAGCCTCGACGTACACGTCGCGGACTTAGACGGGGATGGAGACGCCGATGTCCTGACGGGCGGCTCGAACGCCAACGGGCTTGTCTTGTTTCGCGGCTGCAGGGTGGCGGGCACTCCGTTCTGCGCCGGTGATGGATCGGGAACGGCATGTCCGTGCGGCAATGCCAGCGCCGTTGGAGCGGACGCCGGCTGCTCGAATTCGTTGGGCACGGCGGGAGTGATGCGAGGCATCGGCATCGCGCGGATTTCGAGCGATTCGTTCGTCCTTGCCGGCAGCGGCATGTCGAACTCCGGCGCGCTGTACTTCCAAGGAACTGCTCGCGTCGCTGCCGGCGCGGGTGCGGTGTTCGGCGACGGACTGCGCTGTGCCGGTGGAGCGATCGTGCGGCTCGCTACGAAGACCAACGTCGCCGGCGCTTCGCGGTTCCCGGCCGCTGGAGATCCGTCGCTCTCCGTGCGCGGCATGGTGACGACGCCGGGCACGCGCACGTACCAAGTGTGGTACCGCAACGCAGCGGCCTTCTGCACACCGTCGACGTTCAACCTCACGAACGGCCTCGAGGTCACGTGGGGGAATTGATCGTCGGGCCGCTGCGCGCGATGTCCATCTGAAGTCGGAGCGTCTTCGATGTGACGATTCGTTACGAGCGCGGTGCGTGCCCGGTACTCAAACGAACAAGCGCTGGACATCGATCGAGCGAGCCGCCACGCATCGGTTGGCTGACCGCGCAATGAACTGACCGGCCAACAACGACGCTTCGCTTGATGATGGGCGGCGGGTTACCGCGCCCGTCAGCTGTTACATCATCAGAGAGCCCACGACAGCCCGCTGCGTAGGATCGGCCGAGTTCAGGAGGTCATGTGGATGCACGTACGCTGAGAAGGAACTTCGCTGTTGGCCTCTTCGTCGGGTTGCGAATCGTGTGGCCCATTTTGTCGGGCTTGCTGATGATCGTCGTCACGCTGGGTTTGGTCATCGGCCGGATCGAAGGGTGGAGGGTGTCGGAGTCGCTCTACTTTTCGTTCATATCCGCTTAGACAATTGGCTACGGCGATCTGACCCCGAAGACACTGATCACACGGGCGTTGGCGGTCCTCATCGGGATCTGTGGTGTGCTGTTGACTGCACTCGTAGCAGCGGTCGCGGTCAATGCGCTTACGGCACTCAAGTGGGGCGGTGAAGCGTGAGACACGGCGGGCCCAGACTGAACGCTGGAAGCGTCGGCTGAGTCGAGCGCCTCGCCCCTGGTCTGGCGCGAAGGGGAGCAGATGCGATGGGTCCAATCAGGGCGTGAACGCAGCGAGATCGAAGATCCCAAGCGCCGTCTCGATGCGCGCCACCTCGGCGACGGTGTCCTCGAAGCCGTGGTCGCCGAGCCTCTTGTGCTCATCGTCTTCGAACCGCTCGCCCAACTCCGCGTATTCGCTGCGTCCCACCACGGAGCGGAACGCGGGGAACACGACGGTGTCTTCGCGCGCGGCGTGAGGCCGATACATGCGCTCGAACTTGCGCAGCAACACTGCGACCTGGTCGTTCACACCTGTCTTCGTGAGGCGCAGGATCTCGTCCGTCAGATCCCGGCCGCGCTGATGCTGAAGACGCAAGGTCGTCACGGTCTGGACTTCGCGCTTCGCCGATTCGAGTCGGGGGAAGATGAACTGCTCTTCGTTTTTCTCGTGATAGTCCTCGACGAAGTGTCGCACGATGCCCGCGGCGCTCGAGATGAGCATCGGATCCACGCTCTCGCCGCGTTCGATGCGTCGGATCACTTCGCCGTACACGAGCAGCACGCGCTCGAGGACGCCGTGTTCCTGCATCAGGTCCTCGCCGGGTGTCACTTCCGCGTCGTCGGAATCTTCGGCTGAAGAGCGCTCACCGCCGGAAGCACAACCTGCGAGCAGGAGGGCGGCTCCCGCTGCAGAGTCACGCAAGAAGCGCCGACGTTCAGGGGTCGGCACGACGATCGAACGTCCAGACATCATGTGGTTGTCTCCAGCAGTCGCTTCGGTGCTCGCATCAACGCGAGCAGGAGGGAAACGCGCGGTCGCAATTCTGTTCGCCTGGGTTCGAGGCGGCGGACGGAATGCTCGTGCCGCCATTGTCCTGAGTCGGCGCGAATGCAGCGAACCGAAGCGTGTGATAGCGGCAGGATCTATCCGAGCTTCAAAGCGCCCTAGCGGATCGAGATCGCGTTCGTCAGGTTGAACGTCGAGCGGGTGCAGCAGCTCTGCTCGCGGCCGTGGCCGCTGCAATCGTCGAGGAGCGTGGTCGCGGTCACGTTCCTCGAGATCCCGGCTTCGTGAAAAAGCCGGCGGACAGTCGACGCACGTATCCAAGGGGTGCGGGGCGAGCATCACGAGCAGGTTGGTGACCACCGGGAGGATGCGATCATTGGGTAGCGCACCTCAGCAGCAGGCCGCGGGCAGGACGAAAGGAGGGACTTACCACTCCACCCGGGGGGGATTGGGCGCTACGGGGGCCCTCACGTCCTCCTCCAAGCGCTCGAAACGTGCCGCAGGCGCGAAAGGGCTCGCCCCGGACGGACGATAAACTGCCAGGATTCCCATGATTCGCCCCGCACGTTCCCTGGCGTTGGGACTCCTCGTCCTCGTCTGCATTTCGACCCCGGCATTTGCCTACGTCGGACCGGGCGCGGGGTTCGCGGTCGCAGGGTCCTTGTTCACGCTGCTCGGCACGTTCCTGCTGGCGTTCGCGATCATCCTCGTCTGGCCGTTCAAGGCGGCGGTGCGTGCGTTGACCCCGGCGCGACGCGGCAGGGGCAAGGTCGATCGCGTCGTCGTCATCGGTCTCGACGGTCTCGATCCCACTCTCGCGCAGCAGTACGTTCGCGAAGGGCGCATGCCCAACCTCGCGCGGCTGCAGCAAGAGGGTTGCTTCCATCCGCTGCGCACTGCGTGTCCGCCGATCTCGCCGGTCGCGTGGTCGACGTTCGCGACGGGCGTCGATGCTTCGCGCCACAACATCTACGACTTCCTCACGCGCGATCCGTGCAACTACGCGCCGATGCTCTCGTCGTCGGACGTTCGGTCGGTGCCGCGCACGCTCAACCTCGGCTTCGCGGACGTGCCGTTCGGGCGGCGCGTGTCGATCCGGAGCATGCAGAAGAGTCAGCCGTTCTGGAAGCTGCTCGGCAACGCGCGCGTGTGGTCGACGATCCTGCGCGTGCCGATCACGTTCCCGCCGCAACCGTTCAAGAACGGCACGTTGTTGTCGGGCATGTGCGTGCCGGATCTGCAGGGGACGCAGGGCTCGTTCTCGTTCTACTCGACGAAAGAACGTCCGGCCGGCGCTCACATCGGTGGTCAGCAGTTCAAGATCGTCGTGCGCCACGGCAAGGTCGAATCGAACTTGACCGGACCGCACGGCGCCGACGGTGCGCCGATGAAGTCGCCGTTCAGCGTCGAGTTGGATGAGACGAAGAATCGCGCGCGCATCACGGTCGGTCACGAGACCGTCGAGGTCGGTCCGCGCGAATACACGCCCTGGATCGTCGTGCCGTTCAAGGGCGTTCAAGGCATCGCGCGCTTCTGGATCCAGACTTGGACCGAGAGCGAGTTCGAGATCTACGCGACGCCGATCCACATCGATCCCGAGAAGCCGGCGCTGCCGATCAGCCATCCGTTCGTGTACTCGATCTACCTCGCGAAGCTGCTCGGTCCGTTCGGCACGTTGGGTCTGGCGGAAGACACGTGGGCGCTGAACGAGCGCGTGATCGACGAGGAAGCGTTCCTGGCGCAGGCCTGGATCTTCTTCGAAGAGCGCAAAAAACAGCTCTGGGACGCGCTCGACAAGACGCGCAAGGGCTTCGTGACGGTGGTGTTCGACACGAGCGACCGCGTCAGCCACATGTTCTGGCGCACGCTCGAGAAGGATCACCCGGCCAACGCAGGCAAGGAAGTCGAACGCTGGCGCGATGTGATCCCCGACACCTACGCGCGCATGGACGCGATGGTCGGCGAAGCGCGCGCGAAGATCGGCGACGACCCCAAGACGATGTTGATGGTCATCAGCGACCACGGCTTCACGAACTTCCGCCGCGGCGTGAACCTGAACACGTGGTTGCGCGACGAGGGGTATTTGGTCCTCAAGGACGGACACACGACGTCGGGCGACTGGTTCGCCGATGTCGACTGGGATCGCACGCAGGCGTTCACGCTCGGCTTGACGGGCCTGTTCATCAACCGCAAGGGTCGCGAGAAGCACGGCGTCGTCGAACGCGAGGACCTCGACGCGTTGTGCCGCGAGATCAAGGCAAAGCTCGAAGCGTTGCGCGATCCGGTCACGAACGAACCGGTGGTGCGCGAAGCGTTCTTGACGCGCGAAATCCACGACGGGCCGTACGCCGACGCAGCGCCGGAAATCCTGGTCGGCTACCACAAGGGCTACCGCCATTCGTGGGATTGCGCGACCGGGGCCGTGTCGCACGTCGTGTTCACGGACAACACGAAGAGCTGGTCGGGTGATCACTGTGTCGATCCGCGGCTCGTGCCCGGTGTGTTCTGGTGCGATCGCAAGATTGCGATGGACGACCCGGCGCTGATCGACATCGCGCCGACGGTGCTCGATCTCTTCGGCGTCGAGGTGCCGCACTACATGCAGGGTCGCGCGCTGTTCGCCGAGCCTGTCGAGACACGTGGCAATGCGCGTCCTGCGCGCGTCGAGGTCCGTGCATGAGGATTCCGCGCTGGACCGTCTACCCCGCGTTGGCGGTGTTGGCCGCGTTCTTGTTCCCTGCGTTCCCGCGTCACAAGCGCAGCGAGCCTTGGAATGATCCGGCGATCACTTTGTCGAATGAGTCGCCGAGCTTGCCGGCGATCTCGGTGACGGACGCTGATCCGAACGCCGCGACGGACGCTGCATCGGTTGTCGCGAACGAGGATGCGTCGAGAGCGTCCACGAACCCGACTGCGACCGCTTCGAGCACGACTGCGAAGGGCATCAAGGCCACAGCCGCGGAGGCACCGTCGAAGTACCCGCGCATGGTCGTGCTCGGTTTCGACGGGCTCGACCCCAACATTCTGCGCGACGTGATCGCGAAGTACCCCGAGCGCACGACGCACTTCAAACAGCTCGTCGACGAGGGCGGGCTGCATGAGCTCGGCACGACGACGCCGCCGCAATCGCCCGTCGCGTGGTCGACGTTCATCACGGGCCTCGACCCGGGCGGACACGGCATCTTCGACTTCCTTCACCGCGATCTCGTGACGCGCGCGCCTGCGCCTTCGACCACGAAGCAGGATCCGACGCACACGATCTGGCTGCCGGGCGAATGGCAGTTCCCCCTCGGCGGCGACAGCGAATCGAACCGCACGGGCAAGGCATTCTGGAGCCTGCTCGCGGAGCACGGCGTGCCCGCGTTCATCTGGCGCATGCCTGCGAACTTTCCGGTCGAGCCGGCGAAAGGCCTCTCGTTCTCGGGGATGATGACGCCCGCGATCGATTCGGCTTACGGCAAGTGCACGCTGTGGACGACGGATCCGGATGAAGGCAGCTTCGGCCCCGACAGCCGCGTCGTTCCGGTGCGCGAGTTTCGCGACAACGCGCCCGACAATGCGCCCGGCGGCAGCGGCGTCATCGACACGTACCTGACCGGCCCGGACAACGCGTTCAAGAAAATCAGCAGAGCGGTGCGCATCCCCGTGCGCATCCTCGTCGATCACGCTGCGAACGCGGCAACGCTCCAGATCGCCGGGCGCTCGATCGTGCTGCAGCCCGGACAGTGGAGTGATTTCGTACGCGTGTCGTTCGACCTCTTGCCGGCGGGCACCTCGAGCGTACCCGGCATCGTGCGTTTCTACCTGCGCTCGCTCACGCCGGCAGTCACGGTCTACGCATCGCCGGTCAACATCGATCCGATCGATCCCGCTGCAGCGGTGTCCGCGCCGAAGTCAGCCAGCCGCGATGTCGCGCGCGCGGTCGGCCTCTACTACACGCAGGGCATGCCCGAGGACGTCAACGCGCTCAAGGAGAACATCCTCACCGACGAGGAGTTCATGGAGCAGTCGAACCTCGTGCACGACGAGGGCGAGCACTTGATGAGCTACGCGATCGATCGCTGGCTCGGGGAGAAGGACGGCGGGTTCCTGTTCTTCTACTTCTCGGGCACCGACTTGTGCAGCCACATGATGTGGCGCCACGCCGACGAGCATCATCCGTTCCACGACGACGCGTTCGCGAAGGCCGACTCGTCGAGGTGGACGGGCCGCACCGGCAGCACGTGGCGCGAGGTGATCGAGGACATCTACCTGCGCATGGATCCCGTGATCGGCGAGCTGCGCGCGCGCATGCCGACCGACACGACGTTCCTCGTCATCAGCGACCACGGCTTCGCGAGCTTCCGCCGCAAGTTCGCGCTCAACACGTGGCTGCTCGACCACGGGTATCTCGTGTTGAAGGACGGCCGGACGCGCGAGCTCGCTCGCGA
>JBBQNP010000135.1:0-12305 GCA_038330085.1 Planctomycetota bacterium
TCGACGACTTCCGGCTCGCTGGCGATGACGTGGTGGATCGAGAGCTCCTCCGCGATCGGATCGACGAGGAAGCGGTGCGTGGCGGTGATCAACACGACCTCGTGACCGGCGCGCACGTGTTCATCGACGATCCGTCGCGCAGCGCTGCGGATGCGCGGGCGGATGCGCTCGATCAGGTAATCGCGGCGCCACGACAGCAACCGCTCGATCGGCTCGCGCGCGAGCGGCTCGAGCTGGAAGCGCAGGAACGCGTCGATGTCGAGGGTGCCGCGCTGGTACTCGACATGAAACGCGCGCGTGCGCGCCGCATCCATCGCTCCGTGCGTCGCCAAAAGATCGCTCCACTCCACGTCGCTGTCGCCGTCGATCAGCGTGTCGTCGAGGTCGAAGAGCGCGAGCCGCATCGCACCGTCCAGATTACATCGTTCGGGCAGGAGTGCAGCGTGGGCATGCTCGCAAGGAGCGTTGCCTCGACTCGCAGGCCCGGAGCCGGCTCTGCGAGGCGACCGCCCCGACCCTTCGCCCGCGGGCCGTGATCACCACCGGCTCACCCAGACCGGTCACCGAGGGTGAGCTTGTCGAAAAACCAGCGCGGAGAAGGCTCCTCCCTCTGGCGCAGGCGAAGGCTCGGTCCGAAGCTGGTGGTTGCGGCCATGGTCCGTTCGATGCACTGCACTGGCTTTCTCTCCGACTTTCACCCCCGCGGTTCCCAGAACCTGATCGCTGTTGTCGCAGTGCTTCTGGCGGCGACTTCCTCCGCGCAGTCCGGATCGAGCTCCGTTGCGCCGACGCTGGGCGGCGGACCGACGATTCCTGTCGGCGCTCCGCGCGACGCTGCGGTTGCACAACCCGATGCGCAGTTGCACGAGTGCGGTCTCGGCGCCGCGTTCCACGCCGATCGCCGCAAGAAGCTCGTCGAGACGTTGCGCGCGATTTCAGCCACGGGCTTGGTGCTCGTGCGCGGGTTGCCGGCGACGCGCGAGTACACACGCTTCACGCAGGACAAGACGTTCTGGTACCTGACCGGCGTCGAGAGCCCCGACGCAGCGCTCGTCATCGACGTGAAGAGCGGTGCGGAGACGTTGTTCCTGCCGCCGCGCAGCGCGACGAGCGAACGCTGGGAAGGCGAGATGTGGGACGCGCAAGACGCGTGGGTGAAGGACGTCACGGGCTTCACCGACGTGCGCGCGACCAATGAGCTCGTGCCGATGCTCAAGGAGAGCGGGCCCGCCGCCAAGGTCGTGTGGATCTCGAAGGAGCCGTGGATCGATCTGTCCGGCTGCGCCGACCGAGCGCGTGAGAACGACAAGTCCATCCTGCAAGACCCGCTCGACGGGCGCTTGAGCCGCGAGGAAGCGCTCGAGCTGAACCTGCGGCAGAAGCTCGACATCGACGTGCGCGACTGCGCGCCGATGCTGGCCGAGATGCGGCGCGTGAAAATGCCCGAGGAAATCGCGGCTTTGCGCAGCGCGGGGAGCATCGGGGCGCTCGCCATGGAAGAAGCGGTGCGCTGCAGTCGGCCCGGTCGCGGCGAATGGGAGCTCGAGGCCGTGATGAGCTTCGTGCAGCGCCGCGAAGGTGCGACGGGACCGGCCTACTACGCCATCGTCGGCTGCGGGCCGAACGCCCTCGTGATGCACTACTCCGCGGACTCGCGCACGATGCGCGCGGGCGAGATGGTGCTGCTCGACTACGCGCCCGAGGTCGAACACTACACGAGCGACATCACGCGTTCATGGCCGGTCGACGGCAAGTTCACGCCGCGCATGATCGAGATCTACGACGCCGTGCTGGAAGCGCAGCTCGCCGGCATTGCGGCGGTGAAGCCCGGCGCGACGATCGAGGACGTCGAGAAGGCCTGCAAGCACGCGCTCTCCACGCACGGGATGTTCAAGCTCACGCGTCACGGCGTGTCGCACTACGTCGGGCTCGAAGTGCACGACGTGGGTGATTATCGCCGGCCGTTCGAGCCTGGAGTCGTGCTCACGGTGGAGCCGGGCGTGTACGACGCGCAGGCGAACATCGGCGTCCGCATCGAGGACGTCGTGGTCGTGACGGCGACGGGTTGCGAAGTGCTCACCGCGGGCGTGCCGAAGGATCGTGCGTCGTTGGTTGCGCTGCAGTCTCAAGACGGACTGCTCGATCGCAAGCCTGCGATCGAGCTCTTGCACGCTCCGATCGCCGTCGAGACACCGGGCAAGCGGTAGGTGCCTGGCGCCGATAGCCGGTATTCCCGGCGATCGGTGCCTGGCACCGCCCGCCATCCCGCTCCAGCTGGGACAGAAGGCGCTGAACCAGGAGAGGATTGGCTATCGGTGCCAGGCACCGTTAGCCGCGAATACCGGCAACCGGCGCCAGGCACCTGTATGCTCTCCGCCCCCATGACCACCCTCAAGGAACTCCAGGACCGCGCCGCCTCTCTCCTCCGCCGCTTCGAACAGCTCAAGGAGAGTCTTTGACTACGCCACGAGCCTGAAGCGCTTCCAGGAAATCGAAGCGCTCCAACTGCAGCCCGACTTCTGGACCAACCCGGAGCGCGCGCAGAAGTTCGTGGGTGAAATGAAGAACGTGCGCTCGATCATCGAGCCCGTTCAGCGCGTGCAGACCGCTTACGACGAGCTCGCGATCCTGGCTGAAATGGGCGCCGAAAGCGGCGAAGCCGGCGTGATCGACGACGCGGAGAAAGCCGTGCACGTCATCGAGCAAGGCATCGAGGACCTCGACTTCCGCGTGATGCTCGGCGGCCCCGACGATCGCTCGGGAGCGTACGTGCAGTTCGCTCCCGGCGCGGGCGGCGTCGACGCGGCCGACTGGGCGGGCATCCTCTTGCGCATGTACGTGCGCTGGGCCGAGCGCAAGGGATACAAGGTCAGCGAAGTCGATCGCTCCGTCGACGACGAAGGCGGCATCCGCTCGGCGACGCTCGAGATCGACGGCGACTACGCGTTCGGACGCTTGAAGGCCGAGAGCGGCGTGCACCGTCTCGTGCGCATCAGCCCCTTCGACGCGCAAGCGCGCCGTCAGACCGCTTTCGCGTCCGTCGACGTGACGCCGATCCTCGACGACTCGATCGTGATCGACATCAAGGAGAGCGACGTCGAGATCGAGACGATGCGATCGGGCGGCGCCGGCGGCCAGAACGTCAACAAGGTCGAGACGGCCGTGCGCTTGCGCCACCTTCCGTCCGGCATCGTGATCCGCTGTCAGAGCCAACGTTCCCAAGGCAAGAACAAGGAGCTCGCGTTCAAGCTCCTGGCCGCGAAGCTGCGCCAGCAAGAAGAGCAGAAGCGTGACGCCGAGCAGACGGTCTTGTACGGACAGAAGAGCGAGGTCAGCTTCGGCAGCCAGATCCGCTCGTACGTGATGCATCCCTACCAGATGGTGAAGGACCATCGCACCGACGTGGAGACGGGCAACATCCAGTCGGTGCTCGACGGCGACCTCGATCCGTTCATCGAGGAATACCTGCGCGGACACGGGCACGCGGCGAAGAAGTAGTCGCGTGCGGAAGAGTGCGGCTCGTCGCGACCGAGATCAGTTCTTCGCGGCCGCGGGCGCCTTCTTGTTCGCGCTCACGTCGAGCTTCGGCCCCGTTCCGACGCGCATCGAGGCCGTCGTGGGCCCGGTCGTCGCCAGCGCGCGCAGCTCCGTTTGCCACTGCGGCCTGAACTGTCCCTGCAGCTCGAACACGTTGTCCATCTCGAGCGTATCGCTCTTCACGTCGTACATCTCGAAGTGGTTGCCGAGCGAGTCGAACACCAGCTTGTAGCGGTCGTCGCGGTGCGCCACGATCGTCCCGGGCGCTTCGGGCGGATGCGATTCCGCGACGAGCTCGCGCGGGTTCGTCGAGAGCAGCGAGAACCCGTCGGCGCCCGGCATCGCGCGCTCGCCCAGGAGTTCGAGCAGCGTCGGCGCGACGTCGACGTGGCGCACGAGATCGAATTGGACCCGCGCGAACTGTGCGCGGCGCTTGTCGTCCTTCACGACCTTGACAACGAGCGGCACGCGCAAGACCTCGTCGTACAAAGTGACGTCGTGGCCCGTGACGCCGTGCTCGCCGAGCGCTTCGCCGTGGCTCCCCGTGAGCACGATGATCGTGTCGTCGTACTTGCCGGACGCCTTCAAGGACGCGATCACTTCGCCGATGGCGCGGTCGACGGCTTCGACCTGCACTTTGTAGCGCGCGCGGCTGTCGGCCAGGCTTTGCACGGAGCGAATGCGCGCTTCGAACCGGCACGTCGCGACCCGACCCTGGTCGTTCGTGACCGAGACGATCACCTTCGAAACCGGCGCGAAAAGTCCGCCTGTCTCGAACGTCAGCGGGAAGCGCCCGCCGCCGGTCGCGGCTTCGAACCGGCGCAGGTTGAACGATCCGTCCGATCGCAGCTCGAAGCGGTGCTTGCCCGGCGTCAGATCGACTTCGATCGACCACGTGTCCTCGTCTTGCGTGCGCGCAGTGCCGATCGCAGCGCCGTCGAGGAACACGCGCGCGCTCACGTCCTTGCCCTTGACGACGTCGACGCTCGCGGACGGATCGCTGAAGTCGGCGTACGCGAACCAGGGCAAGCCCGAGTCGGAGGTCTCGATGAACGAATTGACCTGCGCGCCGACTTGCTGCGCGGTCGCGTGCTCGCCGTGCAACGCGTGAAAGGTCTGGCAACCCCGGTCGAGACCCTGGTTCGCGCCCGGAGGCACGAGCTCGTCGGCGCTCACGACGGCGAAGGTCTGCCATCCGCGCTCGAGCAGGCGCTCGGTCAGGATCGGAACGGAGGGTTCGATCGGCTGCACGTCGTTGATGACGCCGCTCGTGTGCGGCAAGCGCGCGGTCAGGATCGCAGCGTGCGCCGGCAACGTGGCCGAGCTGTGCGCGTAGCACGCGGCAAACGACACGCCGTCGTTGGCGAGCGCCCTCATGTTCGGCGTCTGCGCCGCGCCGACGGACACGCTCATCGTGTCGGATCGCAAGCTGTCGACGACGAGCACGAGCACGTTGACCTGCGCACGCCGGTGCCAGAAGCACGCGGGCAATGCCGCCAGCATCAGGATGCAGGCGAGGCGCAGGTGCGCGCTTGTGATCTTCACGGGGATCGTGTTCCTGGGGAGTGGATGGATACGAGGGATCGCGCCGCCGTGCTCCCGGGAGGGGGATGGAGGCAGGTGCGAACCTCTTCTTTTCGCGCTGGTGGGATGCGGCGCTTGAGCTTCAGGCGCGGAACCGAGCGCATGTGGAAAAGCCTTCCGGTCCGCGCTGTCCGCGAGCAGCCGCGGCAGGCAGAATGCGCGCCCTTTTCGCGGGCTCGCTGCACCGTCGGGCGGTCATCGACCGGCACTTCTTGCCCCGACTTCTTCCAGCTTCTTCCAGCAGAGCGAAACGGGCCGAGCACGACGCACGACACGAGAGACGCACGAGAGCAGATCGAACTCACATGGCCGAAAAGAAACCTCATCCGCACTTCGACGACCGCGGGACGTTGTCCTGGCACACGCGCTACTCCGACGCACTCGCGCAGGCGAAGCGCGAGAACAAGACGCTCTTCATCGAGATGGGGCGTGAAGCTTGAGGCATGTGTCGCGCTCTCGTGCAGAGCGTCGTTCCGCGCCCCGATGTGGCGCCGTTGCTGCAAGAGCATTTCGTGGCGCTCGCGTCCGACGCCGATGACACGGAGAACGAAGTGATAGCCCACGCCGAGCACCTCGAGGACGCGATGATGCTGCCCTTCGTGATGTTCGTCGGGCCGGACGGGAAGTTCGTCGACGGGTACTCGGGAGCGACGAACCCGACCAGCTTCGCGACGCGGTTGAAGAAGATCGCGAAGGTGACATGAGCGAGCCGTTGACATGAGGAGCAGGTGACATGATCGAGGTTTCCGGGCCGCGCATTCGCCGTGCCCTGATCAGCGTCTTCGACAAGACAGGCGTCGAGGTATTCGCGCGCGCGCTGTCGCAGATGGGGGTCGAGATCCTCTCGACCGGCGGCACGCGCGCGACGCTCGTGAAGGCGGGCGTTCCCGCGCGCGAAGTCAGCGAACACACCGGCTTTCCCGAGATGATGGACGGCCGCGTCAAGACGCTGCATCCCAAGGTTCACGGCGGGATCCTCGCGTTGCGCGACGTGGCGTCGCACACGGGCGCGATGGCGGAACACGGGATTGCGCCGATCGATCTGGTGGTCGTGAACCTCTACCCGTTCGAAGCGACGGTCGCCGACGCGGACGTCACACGTGAGATCGCGATCGAGAACATCGACATCGGCGGTCCGGCGATGGTGCGCTCGGCGGCCAAGAACCATCGCTTCGTCGGCGTCGTCACGGATCCGGCTGACTACGAGCGCGTGGTCGACGAGATGCGCAAGTACGACGCTGCGTTGAGCGACGCGTTCAAGCGCGAGCTGGCGGTGAAGGCCTATGCGTCGACGGCGCGGTACGACGCGGCGATCAGCGCGTGGTTGTTCGCGCAGGAAGCGGGCGACGCGGTCACGTTCCCCACGGCGTTCGCGCTGACGGGCCGCAAAGTTCTCGATTTGCGCTACGGCGAGAACCCGCATCAGCGCGCGGCGTTCTACGCGCAGCACGGTCAGACCGAGCCGAGCCTGGCGCGCGCGGAGGTGCTCAACGGGAAGGCGCTCAGCTACAACAACCTCGTCGATCTCGACACGGCGCTGGCGCTGGCGAAAGAGTTCGACGAGCCCTTCGTGGCCGTGCTCAAGCACAACAATCCGTGCGGAGCGGCGGCTGCGGCGACGATCAGAGAAGCGCTCGAGCATGCGTGGGAGGGCGATCCCTTGTCGGCGTTCGGATCGGTGCTGGCGTTCACGCGGACCGTCGACGCAGCGAGTGCCGAGTACCTCGTTTCGGGCAACCGCTTCGTCGAAGCGATCGTGGCTCCGGCGTTCGAGGAGAAGGCGCTGCGCACGCTGGTCGACAAGCCCAAGTGGGGGAAGAGCGTGCGGCTGCTCGCTGCCGGAGAGTTCGGGACCCGATCGCGTGATGCCCGCGAGGTCGAGGTGAAGAAGCTGACCGGCGGGTTCCTGTTGCAGGACCGCGACCTCGCGACTGCGAGTGCGGAGCAGTGCAAGGTCGCGACGAAGCGCGCGCCCACCACCGCCGAGATGTCGGGGCTGCTCTTCGCCGAGAAGATCGCGAAGCACGTGAAGTCGAATGCGATCGTGCTCGCGTCAGGCACGCGCGTGCGCGGTGTCGGAGCCGGCCAGATGAGCCGTGTGGACGCCGTGCACATGGCCGTGCGCAAGGCCGGTGATCACGCGCGCGGGTGCGTGCTCGCGAGCGACGCGTTCTTCCCGTTCCCCGACGGCGTGGAGATGGCGCTCGATGCCGGCGTGACGGCGCTGCTGCAACCGGGCGGGTCCGTGCGCGATGGTGAGGTCATCGCTGCCTGTGACACGCGCCAAGCTGCGATGGTGATGACGGGGACGCGTCACTTCCGACACTGAGTTCGAGGCGCGTGCCGGTCGCCGACAAGCGCTGCCAACTCAGTGCTTCGCCGCTGCCGCCGTCTCCGGTTGGCTCGAGCTCGCGGGCTCGAGCCGCGCGAAGCCGATCTGGTCGAACCAGTCGTAGATCGCGGGCAACGGCGTGGCGAGGCCCATGTGCGGAATCACCGTCGGCCGCAGCGTGCCGTGCGTGTAGATCTTCGTGAAGATGCCGAGCAGCTCATGCGTGTCCGCGTCGAACACGCCACCGCCCGAGTTGCCAATGTAGGTCGGCGCGCTGATCATCCAATAGTGCTGGCCGTCGACCACGTGATGGATGTCGGCGATCTCGCCGAACGTCGGAATCGGATCGTTGCCGAGCGGGCAACCCACCGCGTAGATCTGCTCGAACGTGCTGACCTGGCGCAAGCGCTCGCGCGAAGCCAACTTTGCGCCGCAATCCACGGCTTTCACCGTGTCGAGCTTGAGCAACGCGACGTCGAGCGCGGCGTCGAACTTGAGCAAGTGCGCCGTCTCGTTGCGCACGTCCCCGCTGCGCGAGTAGATCGTCACCGGCACCGGCGTGTTCGTGCTCTCGGGCGCCGTCTGGATGTCACGGATCACGTGCCACGCGGTGACGACGTACGTGACGAAGTCCGACGTGCCCTCGACGGGCTCCGACGCGAGCAACACGCCGCTGCCCACCGTCTCCTCGCCCATCATCTGCACCGTCGGGCCGAGCAAATCACGCCACATGCGCTCGCGATCGCGCTGCAGCCCCTTCGAGAGATGATCGAAATCGCCTTGCGCCGTCTGCGCCGCGCCCAACGCGCGCTGCGCGAGATCGTCGACGCCCTTCCACTTGTCGTCGACGCCGCGCTGCAAGTCGGCGATGCGCGCATCGATCGCGGCGGGCGCGATCTGGTCCTTCATGCTGTCCCACTGCGCCATTTTTTCGCGCTGTTCCGCGAGTCCCTTCGCGGACGTATCGAGCTCGCTCTGCAGGTTGGAGAGCCTCTGATCGAGCTGGGCCGTGTGCGTCTGCGCACCGGATAGCTCGCGCAGCACCCGCGACGACGTCTGGATCTGCACCGTCAGACGCCCGATCTCGGCGTTGACGGCCTCCAACTCCTTGGGTTCGATGCGCGGTCGGCTCTCGAGCTCGTTCATGCGCTGACGCATGTCGATGACGCACACGACGCTCGTGCAGAGGAACACGGCCAGGCACAGGGGGATCCAGAGCTTCACCATCGCGCGCATACTCCATCCACGGCGCGCACGACTCCGGCGCGCGGGGTGGAACGGTCATCGGCGAAGCGGAGAGAACGAATCAAGCAAAACAGGGCGCTCTTCGCCGAACAGCGCTGCCTCCTGGCGCGAGCGTGACTGCACCCGTTCTAGCGCACCCGTCCCCTGCAGTTTCTGCCTGTCCTGGCTCGACTTGCGCCAGCGCCGCCGACACGAAAAGACCACCTTGCCGACCCGAGCCGACCCCAACGTCCTCTCAGCGACCGCTGGTGCAAGCTCCAAAAGGCGCCTGCACGTTCGTGAGCACGCCGGTTACTGCGCCGGCACCACCCGCACGCTCTCGATCCTATCGCTGACTTCGATCCGATCCAGGGTGTCGAAACCCGAGACGAGCTGTCCGAAGTTCGTGTAGCGCCCGTCGAGGTGAGGCGTGTCGCGGTGCGTGACGAAGAATTGGCTGCCGGCGCTGTCGGGGTCGTCGTTGCGCGGCATGCCCAAGGACCCGCGCACGTACTTGCGCGGCGTGAATTCCGAGCGCAGCGGTGCGCCGTTCCACGTGATGCCGCCGTTGCCGTCGCCGCGGTGATCGCCGCCCTGGATGACGAAGTCGAGCTCGACGCGGTGGAACGTCAAACCGTCGTAATGGTGTCGAGAAGCGAGCTCGAGGAAGTTGCGCACGTGGTTGGGCGCTTCGGCGGGGAAGAGCTCGAAGACCATCGTGCCGCGGTTGGTCTTGATCTCGACGCGCGGGTTGGGTTGGCCCGGAGATGGCTCGGAGAAATCGGTCGCAGTGGACGCCGGAGGCGAAGGCTGCCGATCGGAACTCTGCTCGCTCACGAGGGAGCGCATCTCCACCTTGCTCATCAGCTTCTTGCGTACGTACGGGTCGGGATGGTCCCACGCAGTCAGGAAGATCGGCCTCAGCCCCTCCGTGGGGAGCGTCTCGCTCGCATCGAGGATCGCGGCCGCCACCTCGGCGGAGATCTCGCCCGTGCTCGACTGCAAGCACAAGAGCAGAGCGCGCGCATCCTGTGCGACGACCATCTTGCCGTCCTTCAGTGCGGTGACCGCAGCCAGGCGCAGACCGTTGTCGGGAGCCGCCAAGAGCTCGACGAGCCGATCGTGCGATGACGGACCGAGGCGTTTTCCGAGACCTTCGATTGCGATGCCTGCGACACGCACATCGGAATCGCGCGTGAGGTCGAGGAGCAACGGCACCGCTAGGTCGGAGTCGAGCCGGGCCGCGGCCGAAGCGGCGGCCGCGCGCGAGATCGGATCTTGCGACTTCGCTGCGGTGCGCACGTGCTCCACGGACTTCGCACCGAGCACGCTCGCTTCGGATTCCAGCGCGGCGGTGCGTACCTCCGGCGAGGGGTCTGCGCCGGCCTGGGTCAAGATCGCGGCGATCGTGGGGCGCAGATCCCCGAACCTGGACTCTTCCTTGAAGGCTCCGAGCGCCGACATCGCCGCACGTCTCACGTGGGCGGATCCGTGCTTCGCAGCCTGAGACAGAGCTGGAATCGATGCAGACATCGGCTGCTTGCCCAGCGCGACAGCTGCTTCGCACGCGACGCGCCAGTCGGGGTCGTTGATCGCGTTCGCAAGCGCTCCAATGCACGCGTCCGTGGCCGGTACTTCGGCGAGAGCTTTGGCCGCGAAAATCCGTGCGCGCACGTCGCTCGAGGAGAGGCCAGCGACGCATGCGTCACGCCCACCATCGAGCACCGAGTTCGTGCGCGGAGACTTGTTCCGCGAGAACGTGAACAAGGCGCCCCAGCCATTGTCGGCGTCCGGCGCAGGTTTGGATCCTGACGGCGACCGCTTGAGGAACTCGACGAGCACGCCCTCCGCGTCGAGCGAATCGTTGCGCTTGACGGGAAAGCGCGAGGTTCCGAGCATGGCTTCACTGCGCACGCGCGCGTCAGGATCGTCGAGGCTCGAGAGGACCGCGACGCGCAAACGTGGATCGTCGATGCGCGAACCTGCTTCGACGATGCGCGCGCGCACGAGCGGATCGGGATCGTGCCAGCGAGCGAGGAGAGGCCCGGCAGAGGATGGGTCCGCGCGCTCGCCGAGCGCGAAGGCAGCGGCAGCGCGCACGTTGGAGGATTCATCGGTCAGCGCAAGCGTCAGCCCGTCGGTCACGTCGGCTCCAAAGTCAGCTACATCGAGACGTCCGAGTGCGGTTGCAGCCCGCTCGCGCGTACGGGTGTTGCCGTTGTGAAGCAGGGACTGCATGAGTCCGTCACCGTCGGTGCGCGCGTCCTCGTAGCGCGCGATGGTTTCGAGCGGATCCTGAGGAGCGGGCTGAGGCGAAACGAATCCGGAGCCACCGTGGTCGGTGCTAGAACGACACGCAGCGAGAAGGAGGAGTGCGAGGAAAGTGATGCGGGACGGGTTCATTGTGGAGACAGTATCGAGGCGTGGGCAGATTGGGGATGTGGCAAGTCACTGGCGGGCTGGCCTTGCCTGGTTGCACGGGTCTCATGCAACGCCTATAATCGAGACGCGATGATCGTCTCCTTCGGCGATGCGACCACGGAGGCGTTCTTCCACGGTACCCGTGACTCCCGCACGCGTCGGATCCCTTCGGAGATCCAGCGTGCCGTCACCCGCAAGCTCGACATGCTCAATGCCGCTGAAGTTCTGCAGGACCTGAAAGCGCCCCCGGGGAATCGTCTGGAAGCGCTGCGGGGCGGCTGGAAGGGCCGTCACTCGGTCCGCGTGAACGACCCGTGGCGGATCGTCTTCCGCTGGACGAGCAGCGGTCCAGCCGACGTCCAACTCACCGACTATCACTGAACCTGACTGCGCTTCCGAAAAACCACGCTCCCGAACAACGATGCTTCCGAAGCTACGAATTCCCACACACCCGGGAGAAATCCTGCGCGAGGAATTCCTCGTACCGCTGGGTATCACTCAGGTCGCGTTCGCCGCCCACTTGGGCATCCCATTGCAACGCATCAACGAGATCATCCGGGGCAAGCGCGGCGTCACTGCTTCCACAGCGTGGCTCTTGGCCGGCGCGCTCGGCACGACACCCCAGTTCTGGACGAACCTGCAGAGCCAGTACGACCTCGCGGCAGATCGACCGGCTCGAGTGGTGCGACGGCTTCCGAAGACCGGTTGAGCCTCCGGGGACGGGTGCCTGTCACCCGCCGCGGGAGACTGCACTCCTGGTCGCGCGAAAGCGCGCGACGCGCGGCGTGTTCCAGGGCACCGCCGCCGTCGGGTGGTCTGCTGTTGGACTGCGGGCTACGATCGGTGCTTGCTCGAACGGCTGTGCAGGTTCGAGCTACCCCTGACGACTGGATCTCCCCATGACGATCAGCCCGATCCCCGACGTGTTGTCCGACCTCATGGCCGGCCGCATGGTCATCCTCGTCGATGACCCGGGCCGCGAGAACGAGGGCGACCTCGCGATGCTGGCCGAGCACGTGACGCCCGAAGCGATCAACTTCATGGCGCGCGAAGGCCGCGGCCTGGTGTGCATGCCGATGGCGCCCGAGCTGTGCGACGCTCTCGAGCTCGTGCCGCAGACGGCGAAGAACACGAGCAAGCTCGGCACCGGCTTCACGGTCACGATCGAGGCCGCGACCGGTGTGACGACCGGCATCAGCGCGAAGGA
>JBBQNP010000136.1:0-12234 GCA_038330085.1 Planctomycetota bacterium
GCCGGCTTGCGTCCCGGACCGAACGCGAGCAGCGCGAGACGGCGCACGCGGCGCGAGTGCAACCACTCCGCGACGAGCGCCAGCAGCAGCACGGCTCCCGCCGCCACCCACGCGACCGTCACCACGTCAGGAGGCTCGAGCGGATCGGGCGCTACCACGGCGTGTACCTCAGTCCGAACAGCACCAGCACGGCCGCGCCCAGGATTCCGAGGCCGATCAAGCACCACGGCTGGAAGTGATCCGCCGCCTCGGACTGCGTCTTCTCGAGCTTCGTCTTCTGCATCTTGTCGATGCGCTCGAAGATGTGCGCGAGCTCGTCGGTGTCCTGCGGCTTGAACGCTTCGCCGCCCGTCAAGGCGCAGATGCGCGTGATCTCAGGGGGAATCGTGCCCTCGGCGATGTGCACGCAGAAGACGACGATGCCGTCGGACTTCAGGTCGCGCGCGATCTGCTCGTCGTTGCCGCCCGAGATGTCGGAGCTGTAGCCGTCGGTGATCAGCAGGATCATCCGGTCGCCTTCTTCGCGTTCGGTCAGCACCTTGCGGCACGCGCGCAGAGCCTTCGCGATCTCGGTGCCGCCGAACCAGGGCGGGATCCGGCCCGGGTGCATGAACGGCGGCGCGCACTTGAACGCGGTCGTGTCCGTCGTGAGCGGCACCCAGTGCAGCACGTTGTTGCCGAAGAACGTCAGGCCGAACGCGTCGCCCTTGCGGAAGTCGAGGAACGAGTTGATCGCCGTCATCGCCGCGTCGTAGCGGTCGCCGTCGCCGAAGCGCGCGGTCATGCTGCCTGACACGTCGACGCAGAACTCGATGTTGGTCAGCGCGCGCTTCGTGCGCGGCTCGCTCCACGCCTGCGGTCCGGCGATGATCAAGACGACGATCGCGAGCAACAGCGCCGGCAGCGATTCCGCCATTCGCAGGAACGTGCGCATCCATCGGTCGGATCGGCGCGGTGCATGGTCGAAGGGCAGCGCGACCGTGCGTCCCTTGCGCGTCCACGTCCACAACAACAGTGCGAACGGCACGACGAGCAGGAAGAGCACCGGCTTGTGCCGGAAGAGGTCGAGAGCTTCCACGTTCAGGAGCTCCAGGCTCCAACGCTGTCCCGCGCCGACGACGCCGCGTCGAAATCGTCCGGCGGCAGGTCGCGATAGGGCTCGAGCAACGCAGCGACGTCGACCGCGGGCGGATCGGGGCGGTGCAACCAGTCTTCGAGGCTCGTGAGCAAAGGACCCGCCTGCGGGTGCGCACGCAGGAGCTCGAGCACGTCCTCAGGACGGCGGTCCTCGAGACCGAGACGACGACGCCAGTGCGCGACGAGACCGAGCTCGAGCTGCGCACGCTCGCGCGGGGAGAGTTCTCCCGCGCGCGCGCGTTCGACGAGCGGACGCAGCCGTTCCGCGAGCGAGCGCGGTCGCGCACGGCGCGCATCTTCTGCGCGCTTCTTCCAGCGGCCGACGGTGAGCAAGAGAACGAGCCCCGCGACCCACACGACGCCGACCACGATCAACAAGAGCTGGTATCCGCCGAGCGCGGGCGCTTTCACCGGCTCGGGCGGATGCGGCTTGACGACCCCGGGTCCGAGCAACGTGCGCACGCTGACCGACACGTTCGGCAGGTCGGCCGTGCTGGTGCCGTCTTTGCGGTGCAGGAACGTCGTGAGGTCGTACTCGCCCGGCTCGAGCGCCTGGTACTCGAAGTCGTAGCGGTGCGCGTCGCCGTGCGCGTTGGTGGCGGTGATGCGCAGGAGCAACGCCGCGTGCGGCTCGATCGCGTTCACCTCGAGAACCGAGCCGGGCAGGACGACGTCGGTGAGCTTCACCGGCACGCCGACGGTCGACGTGCTGGGTCCGTCGGCGCGAGCGGCCGGGTAAAGGAGCACGAGCGCGAGCAAGACCAACGCGACGTGCAAGCACGAGCGCGCGAACGTAGACAGTCGGCTACTCAAAGCCGCTCTCATCGTGAGCCTCGCGCTATCGAGCCGCGGCTCTTGAACAATTGTCGCAGCGCCGGCGTGAACGGGCGATCCGTGCGCACGCGCAGGACGTCGACGCCGCTGCGCTGGATCGTGCGTGCCGCGACGGACGGATCGAGCCACTTGCGCCGTCCGTGCGTGACGAACTCCGCGCCGCTTTCCGCTTCGGAAGCGCGAATGAAACCGCTGCCGCGCAGACCGGACTCCGCGGGATCCTCGAGCTGGACCACGACGCAATCGTGCAGGTGCCCCAGCCGCTTCAACGCCGTGACCGCGTCCGGATCGTGCAGGTCGCTCAACACGACGATGAGCGAGCGCTGTCCGAGCGTCGGCGCGACCTCGCGGATGCGCCGGCCCAGGTGGGTCGTCTCGTCGCTCCTGTACGAGCGCAGCCGCAGGATCCATTCGAGCACGCGCGCGCGCGACAAGCTGGGCTGGATGCGCAGCGCTCGCTCGCCCGCTCCGACGACGCCGACCGGGCTCGAGCGGTCGAGGCACGCGAGCGCCAAGCCCCCCGCGATGAACAGCGCCGTCTCATACTTGCTGCGCGCGATGGAGGAGATCATCATCGACGCCGACGTGTCGATGAAGAGGTAGCAGGGCACGTTCTTCGGCGCCTCGTATTCCTTGACGTAGTGATGACCCGTGCGCGCCGTGACGCGCCAGTCCATCGAGCGCACCGAATCGCCCGGCACGTACGGCCGTGACTGCACGTACTCCGTGCCCGATCCGAGGAAGGGCGACTTGTCGATGCCGTACGTCAAGCTGTTCGCGAGCTTCTTGATCGCGATGGTGAACTGACGCGAGTCGAGCGTGCCGAGCTCTTCGATCCACCCGGTACGCCCCGTCGGATCCGCGTGCTCGACGGTGCGGTCAGGCGTGGTGCCTGGAACCCGCCCGCCTCCGTGATCCTGATCCGTCCGCTGCGGATCAGACACGTTGCGCACCGTTGGTTCCGACTGCTGCCTCGGCCAGGACGGCTTCGTCCGTCCCAGAGATACCGCCCAACTTGCGCAACAAATCCTCGAGCACGTGACGCCCGTTCATCCCTTCCGCGATCGCCTCGTACCTCAAGCGCATGCGGTGCAACATCACGTCCTCCGCCAGCGCGAACAAATCGTCCGGCACGACATAGTTCCGCCCGTGCATCAGCGCCCGCGCACGTGAGGCCTTCACGAGCGAAATCCCCGCACGCGGGCTGCACCCGAGCTCGACCGCCGGATGCACGCGCGAGCGCTCGACGAGGTCGACGACGTGCTCGACGAACGTCTCGCTGACGTGGACGCGGTTGACCGCTTCCATCGCCGCGATGATCGCTCCACTGGTCCCGACAGGCGCCGATTCGAGCACGTCGAACTCCGTCTGCACGATGGCGCCCTTGTCCTGGAGTTGGATGCCGAGCTTGGCGTTGCGCACCAAGATCTCGCGCTCTTCGTCGTGCGTCGGATACTCCAACCGGTGCACGAGCATGAAGCGGTCGAGCTGGGCTTCCGGCAGCTCGAACGTGCCGGCCTGCTCGACCGGGTTCTGCGTCGCGATCACGAGGAACGGCGCCGGCAGACGGAACGTCTCCGAACCGATCGTGACCTTGCGCTCCTGCATCGCCTCGAGCAGTGCACCCTGCACCTTGGGCGCGGCGCGGTTGATCTCGTCCGCCAACAGCAGGTTCGTGAAGATCGGACCCTTGCGCACGCGGAACTCGTTGTTGCGCTGGTCGAGGATCTCCGCGCCGAGGATGTCCGACGGCAAGAGGTCGATCGTGAACTGCACGCGGGCGAACTGGAGGTCGATCGACTTCGAGAGCGCCGACACGAGGAGCGTCTTCGCCAGACCGGGCACGCCCTGCAGCAACAGGTGTCCGCCGGTGAAGAGCGCGATGAGCAGCCGCTCGACGACGAGGTCTTGGCCCACGACGACGGTGCCGACGCGCGCGCGGATGGCGGAGATGAACTGCTGGGTGGCCTCGAAATCAGGTTGGCGGTGGTGGCTTTGCGGCATGGTCAGCGAGTGGGGTGAAAAAGGACGCGGCGCGCGGAAAGAGGTGCGGATCGCGTCGGAGGCGGTGGTGACGGCCCGGGCCCGTTCGGCTCGGCCGGGGTCCAGCGGCGATCCAGCCTAGCGTTCACGCTCCCGACAGTTGCGTTCTGAACGGACGACGGCGCGGACGAAACCGTCCACGCCGTCGCACGAGAATCGAAAGCGCCCTGCGGGCCGATCCATCAACCGCTCGTCAAGGTGCCCAGACGATCTCCAGCCCGTTCGTGAGGTTGAACGTCGAGGGCGTGCAGAACACGGCGGCGTTGCGGTACCACGCCTGGTAATCGCGCGTGCCTCCTCCGGGGGGAACCTGCCCGCGCACGGAGACGGGCGTGTCGCCCAGCGGGCCGCCGTAACCCGAATTTCCCGTCCCGTCGTTCATGCGCGTCGCGAGGCGCACGACCGTGCCCGAGGCACAGCGCAGTCCGTCACCGAACACGGCACCCGTTCCGCCGCTCGTCTGCGCGGTGCCTTGGAAGTAGAGGACCGAGCTGTGGGCCGGCATGCCCGAACCCTGCAGCACGAGCGCATCGGCCGAGACCATCGCGACCCCGGTCGCCGCGAACTGGGCTCCGGATGCGTTCAACGAGTTCGCGCAGCCGTGTCCGACAGCACCGTTGTTGCCGCAGGGACAGGCCGTTCCGGTGCCGTCACCGAAGCAGTAGGGCGTGCCGATGGAAGTGCTGCCGCCTTGCTCCGTGATGATGAAGGAGCCGGGCCCGCCGTTCCCGCTTCCGCTGCCGATCTGCAGCATGTAGGTGGCGCCCGCGACGATGGGGAACGTCGCCATGCTCTGGATTCCGCAACCGTTGTCGTCGCACGCGATCGCGTTGCCGGTCGGGCAGCTGCTGCCGAGGTAGATCGCGACGGCCGTGTCGTCCGTGGTCTGGAAGCACGTGTCGAGCGTTCCCGTGCCGGTCATCGTCGCCGTCCACGTGTACCAGAGGTCGTTGTTGACGGACCCGCAGGCGGTGATGCCTTGGGTTCCCGTGGTCGCGGTCGAGTTGTCGTATCCGGAACCGCCGCCCGATCCGAGCGCGATGGGGGAGTTGCAGTCGTCGTTGGCGGGCGGGCCGGCGATGCTGAGCGTGAAGGTGCCGGGGCCGGTGTTGGCGATCGAACCGCCCGAGCCGCCGATCTCGAGCATGTACGTGTTGCCCGTGAGCACCGGCCACGTGACCAGGCTCTCGACGCCGCACGCATCGTCGTCGCACCAATTGGTCGAGGCGGCCGTGCAACCGGAGGCGGGGTACACGGCGATGTTCGTGTCGAAACCCGCTTGTCCGCACGTGGCCAGGGTGGCGTTGCCCGTCGACGGCGCAGTCCAGACGAACCACACGTCGTGACCGATGCTCGGACAGAACGGGTGCAGTTGCTGGGTGCTGGTCGTGGCCGTCGTGGTGTCGAAGGGGAACGTGCCGACACCGACAACCGGCTGGGGTGTCGCGCAATCGTCGTTCTGTGCGCGCGCGGTCGCAGTGAAGGCGAAGAGGGCCGAGAGGGTGACGAGGCTGAGTGTGCGCAGTTGCATGACGAGATCCTTGTGGCCGTTGCCGCTTCCATCTCGGGGCCGTCCTAGGCCCAAGTTGGAAACAGGCACGATTGCGGGGCGAGCCTCCACCTTATCCGCGATGTCTGCTGAGCGGGGGAGTTGGATCCCGGATAGCAGCCCCAAGAATGACAGCGACGCCACCTGCTGACGACATCACGCCCGAGCCATGCACGACATACTCACGCGTTGCACTTTCGCGACCTGAAAGCGCACTTCGATGGGTGGTTCGAGCTCGGGGCGCCGGCAGACTTCAGCGCCGCCCCACCACCGCATCAGGTGCGCACTTCCGCGCCCAACCGCGTCCTCAGCGCATCCATCTCGGCGCCGAGTTCGAGCAACCGGTCCTTGCCGAGCAGCTTCGACGCGCGCGGAAACATCTGGTCCTCTTCTTCCTCGGCGTGGTGCTCGATGAGGTCCTTCAGCACCTTGGCCTTGGCTGCGAAGACCTCCGTGGAAGGGTCTTCGTCCTCGAGCCCCGGCAGCACGATGTCGGCCAAGCCGTGCTCCTCGGTCGCTTCGAAGAAGAGCTTCGCGTCGTCCTTCGTCCGCGCTGCGGCTTGGTAGGCGGGATAGAAGATCTCTTCCTCGATCCGCGCGTGCAGGCGCACGGCTTGCGCGATGCGCGCAACGAGATGGGTGCGCTTCTCCACGTTCTCGCTCGTCGACTCTCCCAGTTCGGCCAGCAGACGACGCAACGTCTCGTGGTCGGTGGTCAAGAGCTCGATGGCGTCGGTGGCTTGGGTCTTCGTGATCGGCATGGGTGTTCCTTGTCGGTCGGAGCGTCGTCGGTCGGATCGTGAGCCAGTGTTCGGGCGGGACGCTCTGGAGACGTTCTTGAAGTCAATCGAGAAGCAGAGTGCAGAATCGTCCCAAGGCTGGAGCCCTCGGCGCCGCGTGAGCAGATGGAGGTCTATCCGTGCGCGCCGCGGAGCAAGCCTCGTGCCCGCCTTTGCCGCGAGGGGGGCAACGTTCCCGCACGCTTGGTTCTGCGCACTCCGGCGACGTAGCCTGCGCGCATGAAGATCACTCCGCTCCTGATCGCTGCGCTGTCTTCGGTCGCTTGCGTTTCGGGGGACACGCGTTCGACCGGCGCCGTTCCGACGAGCACGGCGTCGACCAGCAACGCGTCGACCAGTACCGCGTCGAGCAGTACCGCGTCGACCGGCGTGGTTCCGAACAACACAGCCCAGCACGAGGTCGTTCACGCCGACCTCGTCGTCCTGCACGCGAACGTGCGCACGCTCGACGATGCATCGCCGCGCGCCGAAGCGATCGCCGTCGTGGGCGAGCGCATCCTGCGCCTGGGGACGAGCGCCGAGATCGCGTCGCTCGTGGGTCCGCACACGCGCGTGATCGACGCTGGAGGCCAGCTCGTCCTGCCCGGTTTCGACGACGCGCACGTGCACTTCCTCGAGGGCGGGTTCCAGCTCGCGAGCGTCGACCTGCGCGATGCCGCGACCCAGGCCGAGTTCGCGCAGCGCATCCGTGACTTCGTGGCATCACGCCCGCGCGATCAGTGGGTGACCGGCGGAGATTGGGATCACGAGCGCTGGCCCGGCGGACCGTTGCCGACGCGCGCGCTCATCGACGCCTTCACGCACGACACGCCCGTGTTCGTCGAGCGGCTCGACGGGCACATGGGGCTCGCGAACTCGAAGGCGCTCGAGCTCGCGGGAGTCACGCGCGACACGCAGGATCCACCGGGCGGACGCATCGTGCGCGATGCAGAGGGCGAGCCGACCGGTGTGTTGAAGGATGCGGCAAAGACGCTCGTCACGCGTCTGATCCCCGAGCCCAGCTTCCAAGAGAAGCTCGTCGCCGCGCGCGCCGCGACGCAGCATGCCGCGCGCTTCGGCGTGACGAGCGTGCAGGACATGTCGACCGGCAGCGACGTCGGTGTGTACCAGGAGCTGCACCGGCGCGGCGAGCTCGACACGCGCATCTACGCGCTCACCTCGCTCAACGACTGGGAGCGCATCGCGCGGACCGGTGTCCACGCTCCGTTCGGCGACGACTGGATCCGCATCGGCGCGCTGAAGGGTTTCTCCGACGGCAGCCTCGGCTCGACGACCGCGCTCTTCTTCGATCCGTACGTCGACGCGCCGAACGAGCGCGGCCTGCCGAACGCGCAGATGATCCCCGAGAGCGCGATGCAGGAGCGCATCACGCGTGCCGATGCGGCCGGTCTCCAGGTCGTCGTGCACGCGATCGGTGATCGCGCCAATGCGACCGTGCTCTCGATGTTCGAGCAGGCCGAGTCGCAGAACGGCGCGCGCGATCGGCGGTTCCGCATCGAGCACGCGCAGCACCTGCGCGCGCAGGACATCCCGCGCTTTCACACGCTCCACGTGATCGCCTCGATGCAGCCCTACCACGCGATCGACGACGGACGCTGGGCAGAGAAGCGCCTCGGGCCCGAGCGCATCAAGACCTCCTATGTGTTCCGCTCCTTGCTCGATGCCGGCGCAGTGCTCGCGTTCGGCACGGACTGGACGGTCGCCCCGCTCGATCCGTTGCTTGGGCTCCAGGGTGCCGTCACGCGTCAGACGCTCGACGGCAAGAACCCAAACGGCTGGTTGCCCGAGCAGAAGATCACGCTCGAAGAAGCCGTGCGCGCTTACACGCAGGGCTCCGCCTACGCCGAGTTCCAGGAAGCATCGAAGGGCACGCTCGCGCCCGGCAAACTCGCGGACTTCGTGATCCTTTCGCGCGACATCTTCGCGCTGCCGCCGACGGAGATCACGAGCGCACGCGTGGAGCAAACGATCGTCGGTGGTCGCGTCGTGTACACGGCCGACGGGCGCTGAGGACGCGAGGAAAGGCCCACCGAATCACCCTTCGGCCCTCGATTTGATGCCGCATCGGCGATCGAGAGGGCCTCACTGCAGGCCCTCCTCACGACACGCACATCAGGAGATGGCCCATGGCACGCTGCGACACTTGTGGAAACGACTACGACAAGGCCTTCCAGATCGTGCGCGAAGGCGAGACGCACACCTTCGACTCGTTCGAGTGCGCGATCCACAAGCTGGCGCCCACTTGCGCCCACTGCGGGTGCCGGATCATCGGTCACGGCATCGAAGCGCGCGACGCGTACTACTGCTGCGCGAACTGCGCGCACGAATCCGGCGTGCGCGGCGTCGCTGACCGGGCGCATCCGGTGACCAAGCCCGCCTAGGAGTCGCCAGGATCCGCAAGCTCGAGGACGGCCAGTACCGGCTCTACTCGCGCAAGAAGAACCCCAAGATCGGCATGCGCCGCAACCTCGGAACGTTCAAGACGCGCGCGGCCGCGGAGAAGCACGAGCGAGCATTGCAGTACTTCTAGCGGCATTGACCCGCATGCCGACGCAACCCGACGCAGCACACCAACCCTCTACCAGATCAACGCAGGCTCGAACTCAATTGGAAGCCGGCGAACAGTGCCGTACACGAGTGCCGTCGAAAAGTGGGGGATGCACGAACTTGATTCCGCGGTGTTTTTCGGCGTGCCGGTCAAACCGTTACCCGCTGATCCACCTCGAGCCATCGACGCGTCGGTGATGCCTAACCCAACGGCCCATGCCGAGCGCGACTACTGCGAGCTTCGCTGGTTCCTCGACAAAGATCGCCGAGCGCGCGTTGTCCGCCACGCGCCATCTAGCCCCACCCAGACGGGGCTGCGACCGACCCAAACCTCTCCGGCGCTCGATCCCGATCCAGGCGCGCACATCGAAATCCCCTGAAGCCTGCGTGCCCCAAATTAAGGGAGTGGCGCGAACCTTGACCGGTACTCCGGTCGAGATTCGCGCCGCTCGCAACCGCGCCATAGGCGCGGAACATCTTGCCGAACCTTGGATCTGCCTCGGCGTCCGCTCCGCTCCCCGATCCCTCCGCTCCCTGTCCCTAGTACACCTTCACCCTGCACGACCCCCCGTGCTTCTTGTGATAGTCCTGGTGGTAATCCTCCGCCACCCAGAACGTCGGCCCCGGCTCATTCACCTGCGTGACGATCTTCCTCCCCTCGAACCGCGGCGTCTTCGCCAACTCCGCGATCACCTCCACCGCTTCCTTCTTCTGCGCGTCATCCGCCGCAAAGATCGCCGAGCGATACTGATCCCCGACATCCGGCCCTTGCCGATTCATCGTGGTCGGGTCGTGGTTGTCGAAGAACACCTTCAGCAACTGCTTGTACGTGAGCTTCGACGGGTCGTACGTCACCCGCACCGTCTCCGCATGCTGCGTCGTGTGCGAGCACACCTCCTCGTACGTCGGTGCCTTCGTCTTCCCGCCCATGTACCCCGACTCGGCCTTCACTACCCCCGGCGTCTGATCGAACACGTCCTCGACGCCCCAAAAGCAACCCCCGGCGAAGTACGCCGTCTCCGTCTTCGTCTCCATCTTCTTGTTCTCCTTGGCAATCGGTTGTGACTCGATCGGCAGCGGCTGTCCATCGGGGATGAACTTCAACGCCGCCGAGTTCATGCAGAAGCGCTTCCCTGTCGGCGCCGGACCATCGTTGAAAACATGCCCGAGGTGCGCGCCCGAGCGCGCGTCGAGCACTTCCGTCCGACCCGTCCCGTCATCGCGCAGGATCACGTGATCCGCATCGATCGGCTTGGTGAACGACGGCCAGCCTGTGCCGGAGTCGTACTTGTCATCCGAGCGGAACAGCGGGAGCCCGCCGACGACGGACACGTACGTGCCCTTCTTGTGCTCGTTCGCGTACTTGCCGCTCCCTGCGCGCTCGGTGCCCGCGTGTTGCGTGACCTCGACCTGCAGCGGCTCGAGCGTCTTGACGATCCCCGCGATCTGCTCCTTCGACATCGGCGTGAGGTCGTACCCGGATTTCGACGCCTTCGTGACCTCCTTGCCGTCGGTCGTCGCAGGTTTGACGTCCGGCGTCTTGGACCCGTCCGAGCTGCACCCGAACGACTCGAGGCCGAGGAACACGATGAGACACGAGAGTGCGAGAATGATCTTCATGTGGCGGTCAGTACGTGAGTGCGGCGTGGGCGTGACGAACCCAACACCCTTCGTACGCCAGGACGCTCTTCCACGCCAGAATTCGGGATTCGGGGCCAGGATATCGCTAGCCCGATCGACGGGTGGGGGCGATGTCCGCCCCTCTCGTCACAGCTCCCAGGTCACCTCCACGCCGTTCGACAAGTTGAACGTCGACGGCGTGCAGAACGCGGCCGCGTTGCGATACCAGATCTGGTAATTGCGCACGCCCGGTGACACCACGCCGCCGCGCACCGAGATGCTCGCGTCGCCGGCCACGGGATATTGCGACGCACCGCTCACGTTGGTCTTGGTCCCCAAGCGCACGACCGCGCCGCCCGCGCAACGCAAGCCGTCGCCGAACGAAAAACCAGCTCCGCCATTCAACTGCGTGGTGCCCTGGAAGTAGAGGCAGCTCGCGCTCGGCATCTGGTCGCCGACGAGCACGAGCGTGTCGCTCTGGATGCGTGCGACGCCGCTCGTGCGCAGGCGGCTGCCGAGACCGAGCGAGTTGACGCAGCCTTCGTCGAAGAAGAACGCGCTGTTGTTGCCGCACGGGCACTGAACGCCCGACGCACCGTCGCCGGCGCAGTAGAGCATCACGCTCGGCACGGGGAACTCGTACGCGCCCATGTCGACGATCGGCGCCGAGCCGGCACCCGTGTCGGGGACGGTCGGCTCGTCGGCCAGGCGCGGACGGCCATCCAGGTCGACGGTGAGAACCGGCGGGATCGTCGCGTTGTTGCCTGCGTCGATGCACGGAGAAGCGAGCGTCAGGTGGAAGTCCCCGCCGCCCGTGTTCGCGAGATTCGGGTTCGCAGCGATGTTGCCCGTGCCCGCGAAGCCGCCTTGCACGCACGAGTACGTGACGTTGTAGCCCGAGCCACCGAGCTGGTTCGCAGCAGCCTGTGCGCCGCCGGGTCCGGTGTTGCCGTACACGATGCAGTTGGACACTTCGACGCTCGAGCCGCTGTTGATGATCCCGGCCGCTGCGTTCGCGTTGGACGTGTTGCCGAAGATCGTGCAGTTCCTGAACGAGGGCGTCGACGCGGACACGAACACGGCGCCGCCGCCGCCGGACCCCGTCGCCGTGTTGTTGAAGAACAAGCAGTCGTACACCTTCACCGGGCTCGAGCTGAAGATCTCGATCGCGCCCGCGCGACCGGCGCTGTTGCCGCTGAAGATGCAGCGCGTGAAGTTCGTCGCGACGTTGGTCGCCTGGTCGAACGCGCCGCCGAAGCTGCCGCCGACGTTGTTCTCGAAGCGGCAGTCGGTGAACGTCGGGCTCGACGCGTTGATGTAGCCGGCACCACCGCCGAACGTGCAGCGGTTCGCGCGGAAGATGCAATTGCGGATCGTGCCGTTGCTGTTCGAGAGCAGCAGAATTCCGCCGCCGCGGTCGTTGTTGGCCGAGCTGTTGGCGTTGCCGCCCGTCACGGTGAAGCCGTCGATCACCGCCGACGCCGGCGCGCTCACGCCGTTGAGCACGTGAAAGCTGTTGTCGTTGAGCAGGTTCGAGCCGTCGTCGCCGTTCAGGTCTCCCGAGAGGATCGTGACGTGCGCGACGAAATCACGCTGCGCGCTCGTCGCTTCGGTGCCCGCAAACCCGCCCAGGATCGAGACGCCGGACTTCAGGTTGATGCTGATGGTCCGCGTCGTCGTCGCCGTCGGCTTGTAGAGACCTTG
>JBBQNP010000137.1:0-12152 GCA_038330085.1 Planctomycetota bacterium
GCGAGCGAGGAGAAGAGCGAGTCGGCGCGCGCGAACTTGCTCCGCCGCGAGACCGTGTGGATGCGTCGCGGCGCTCCGGCGCGATCGACGAAGCAGAAGGCGCGCATCGAGCGCTTCCACGCGACGGTCGCCGGCAAGCTCGAGGCGCGCGGAGACGGCCTGGAGTTCCAGTTGCCGCCCGGTCCGCGACTCGGCACGAAGGTGATCGAGCTCACGCGCGCGTCGGCGAAGCGCGGCGACAAGCTCGTGATCGCGCCCCTCGATCTCTCGATCGTTCCGGGAGAGCGCATCGGCATCGTCGGACGCAACGGTGCCGGCAAGAGCACGTTCCTCGAGCTGTGTCGCGGCGTGCTCGAGCCCGCTTCCGGTTCGGTCGTGCACGGCGAGACGGTCAAGTTCGCGTGGATCGACCAGGCGCGCAGCACGCTCGATCCGTCGAAGACCGTGATCGAGGAAGTAGCCGGCAGGAGCGATCACGTCGCTGTCGGCGATCGCATCCTGCACATCCAATCGTTTCTGGAGCAGTTCCTCTTTCCCGGCGCGATGAAGCACGCGCTGGTCGGGAAACTCTCGGGGGGAGAGCGCAACCGAGTGTTGCTCGCGAAGCTCTTGTGTCAGGGCGGCAACGTGCTCGTGCTCGACGAGCCGACGAACGACTTGGACCTGGCCAGCTTGCGCATGCTCGAGGAAGCGCTGGTCGCGTTCCCCGGCACCGTGCTCGTCGTGAGCCACGATCGGTGGTTCCTCGATCGCGTCGCGACGCGGATCGTGTACCTCGACGGCAAGGGCGGCGTGCGCGCGTTCCCGGGCGACGTGTCGAGCTTGCTGGATGCGATGCACGCCGAGGAGAAAGCCGCCGTCGAGGCCGCCGCTGCCGCCGAGCGCGCGTCCGCCGCCCGCACGGAGCCTGCACGCGACAACACACCGGCGCGCAAGAAGCGCCTGTCATCCTGGGATCAACGCGAGTACGACGCGCTGCCCGAGAAGATCAGCGTGGCCGAGACCGAACTCTCCAAGTTGGACGCGCGCCTGTCCGATCCCACGCACTACTCCGCACCGCGCGCCGAGCAAGATCGCGTGCACTCACGCCGCGCCGAGTTGCAAACGCAGATCGAAGTGCTCTACGCGCGCTGGTCAGAACTCGAAGGCTGAGCGATTCTTTGCGCTCGAGCCCCGGGGAAGGAACAGTCTGACGTCCCGAAAGGCGAGTAGAATTCTCACCACCTCGAGCCGACCACGTTTCATCGGTACACACGAGCCCAGGAGCTTCCTTGCGACACACTCTCCACGCCGCTTGGCCGAAAGGGCCGATGCTCTTTCCCCGATCTCCCGTCGAGCACAAATGGCGAATCGTCGTGGGGATCCTCGCGCTCGCTGGCCCGATCTCGTCTGCTTGCGGCCAAGGTTGCTTCGAACCGTACGAGGTGCTGCCGAGTGGTAACGGTGCATCCTTTATCGTCTCCGCCGATGTGAACTCCGACGGCTGGGACGACCTGCTCGTCGGCAAGGCGTTCACGAACGACGTCTCCATGTTCATCAACCAGAGAAACGGCACCTTCTCTGCGCCGAGCACACTCTCCTTCATTTCATCTCCCAAGGAGCTCAAAGCGGCGGATGTGGATGGCGACGGAGACCTGGATCTTGTCGTCCCCACATCGCTGGATGTCATGATCTTGAGGAACTCGGGAGGTGGCACTTTCTCCGCTCCCGTTGCCCAGGGTCAGCTCATCGGGGCCAACTCAGTCGCCTGCGCGGACTTGGATGGGGACGGGGATCTGGACTTGGTCGTTGCCCTGGGAGGCGGGTCCGCGGTGGACGTCCTCCTTAACGACGGAACGGGGTCCTTCTCCTTCTTGTCCATCTACCACTTGACCGCCTCGTTCACGTTGCAGGTTCAATGCGCAGACCTAAACGCGGACGGCAAGCCCGATATCGTCACGACCAACAATGGACAGAACACGTTGTCGGTGTTGCTGAATCAGGGCAACGCTGTCTTCGCACCGCCGATTCAATATCCAGTCGGCGTGAACCCGGCGCGAGTCGTCATCGCTGACCTCAATGGCAATGGGAGCTTGGACCTCGCATCCGTCAACGTGATCGCGAACAACGTGTCCGTGCTGCTGAACGTCGGCAACGGGACGTTTGCGCCGCATGTGGACTATCCGGCGGGCAGTACAGTGGGAGGCGTTGTCGCGGTGGACTGGGACGCCGATGGAGACTTGGATCTCGTGGTTCCCAACGCGATTAATTCAACGGTGTTGGCTGTCCTGTCGAATCAAGGCAATGGGACGTTTGCTTTGCCAGTCTTCCTGGAGATGGGCGCCCCTTGCAGTGGCGCGTCCGCGTTCGATCTTGATCACGACGGTGATCTGGATTTGGCGATGGGCAGCCTGCACGACGTGCTCATCGCCCGCAACTGCGCGACGATCGGCAGCCTGATCTGTAATGGGAACGGGAGCGGGCCGGCCTGCCCATGCGGCAATGACGCCGTACCGGGTAGCCAAGGCGGCTGCCTCAATTCACTTGGGGTTGCAAGCGAGTTGATAGCCACTGGCTTGCCGACGCTTTCGTCCGACAGCGTTCAACTGGACGCGACATCGTTGCCGAACGCCCCGGCCCTCTTCTTCCAAGGTGTGGGCATCATGAGCGGGATCCCGTTCGGCGACGGCCTGCGGTGCGTGACGGGGAGCATCATCCGCCTGGGCCAACGATCGGCAGCGAACAACGAGGCTCGCTTCCCCGCGTCCGGCCAACCTGCCCTCAGTGCGCAAGGCGCGATCCCGTCGCCGGGGGTGCGCTACTACCAAGTGTGGTATCGCAACGCGGCCAGCTTCTGCACGCCGAGCACGTTCAATTGGACGAATGCACTCGGATTGAACTGGCTCCCCTGAGGACATTCGACACGCGTCGAAGTGAGCTCCCCTTGGGCGCGCGATGTGGGGGTCCGCGCAGTCGGAGTTCGGATCAGGACGCGCGCAGGTGATCGAGGATCTTCTTCGCGAGGTCGGGGCCGATGCCGGCGATCGAGCTCACGGCTTCGATGCTGGCTTGCTCGACCCCTTTCGCACTGCCGAACGCGCGCAACAGGGCTTTGCGCTTCGCAGCGCCGACACCGGGAATCGAGTCGAGGCGTGACGCGATCTTCCCGCGCTCCTTGCGGTGGTACGTGATTGCGAAGCGATGGGCTTCGTCGCGGATGCGCTCGAGCAGGTGACGCGCGGCGCTGTGCTTCGGCAACTCGATCGGTTCCTTCGCACCGGGAACGAACACGCGCTCCTCGCTCTTCTCCTTCGTCACACCCTTCACCTTGCGCTCCGTGCGAGCCTTCGCGAGACCGATCATCGCGACGTCCCACGCGCCGGCTTCTTCGCGTGCTTCGAGAGCGCTTGCGAGCTGCGCCATCCCGCCGTCGATCACGATCAAGTCGGGTAGCTGGCCGTCCGCCATCCCGCGCTTCAAGCTCCTGCCGACCACCTCCTTCATCGAAGCGAAGTCATCCTGACCCTCGACGCCGCGCACTTTGAACCTGCGATACCCCGCCTTGTCGGCGTGTCCCGCACGGAACCGCACGCGGCTCGCCACCACGTTCGACCCCTGGAAGTTCGAGATGTCGAAGCAATCGATCACGTCCGGCGCGCTCTCCAGGTCCAGCAAGTCCGTCAACTGTTCGAGCGCTTCTTCTTCGCCGCTCTTTTCCAGATCGCGTCGCACCAACTCCGCGCGCGCGTTCTCGCCGGCGAGATCGAGCATCCTCGTCTTCTCGCCGCTCTTCGGCACGATCAGCGCGATCTTGTTCGCGAACACGTGCTCGATCAGATCCGGATCGGCGGGCATCAACGGCAGCACCAACTCGTCCGGCCGCTCACGCTCGCGCGTGCCGTACAACGCGGTGATCACGACGTGCATCAGCTCCTCGTCCGGCAACTGCGACTTGAAGTGGTGCGAGCGGCTCTCCGACAAGCGTCCCTCGCGGAACGACAATCGATGCACGACCGCATCCTCGCCGCGCCGCACGAGCGCGAGCACGTCGCGCCGCACACGATCCTTCGACTGGACACCCTGCCCCTCGACCGTCCGCCGCAACGCAGCCAACCGATCGCGCCACGCGGCTGCGCGCTCGTACTCCATCTCGGCCGCGGCGTTGCGCATGCGCTGCTCGAGGTCGTGCTCGAGCTCGGCAGTGTCACCCGACAACACGCGCGAAGCCTTCTCCACGAGTGCCGTGTAACTTGCCTCGTCGATCAAGCCGACGCACGGCGCCGCGCACAATCCGATCTGGTGCTTCAAGCACGGACGCGAGCGATGGTTCATCACCGTGTCGGGACAATCACGCATCGGGATGACGCGGTGCAAGTCCGTCAGCGTGCGGCGCAGCGAAATCGAGCTCGAAAACGGCCCGAAATACCGCGACCTCCCGCCCTCTTTGCCGACCTCCGGGTTCTTCGCGCGCACGTGCTTGAAGCGCGGGAACTTGTCTCCGAGGTCGAGCCTCAACATGCGGAACGACTTGTCGTCGCGCAGCCGGATGTTGTGCACCGGCTTGTGCGTCTTGATCAGCGTGTCCTCGAGCAGCAACGCCTCCTGCTCGGTGCGCGTGACGATCATCTCCACCTGCCGCGCCGCCTCCTCGAGGAACGGGATCATCACGCGCCCGTCGCCGCCCGATCGATAGCTGCGCAGCCGCGCACGCAGATCCGCCGCTTTGCCGACGTACAACACGCCGCCCTTCTCGTCGCGGAAGAGGTACACCCCCGGCCGCTCGGGCACCTGCCCGAGATCCGCCTCGCTCGACCACGCGATCATGCTCATGCGAGCGACAGGTGACCGATGGTCAGCAACGCAGCCTCGGTCATGCTCGATGCGCGCGCCGTTCAGCCTCAGCCGCGAACTCTTCTGCTTCTCCAGCGCGGACGAACAGCACAGAGAACTCCTGGAGTGAGCGCGCGGCCCTGTCCTCGCGATCCACATCAGCCAGAGGATCGGCCGACAGCACCACGAGTTGCCGCTCTCGATCGCCTTGAGGATGGTTGTGCAGAAGCTGACCCGCAAACCCGAGTCGAGCGAGACTGCCCTCGCTGTGCGACCCGGCCCTGAACGATTCGGGCTTCACGAGGTTCTCGATGCCGTTCCGAAATGCGAAGGGCACATCCAACGCGGTCTCGATGACGGGCACGACGACGCGTCCGGGCCTGGTCAACGTTCCCGCAGCCTCCATGCGTCCGAAGATCTCGCTGACCGATGGAGGTAGCGTCGGACGAGCCTGTCTGGCATTCGAGGAAGCACCGTGGCTTCCGACGAGCTGATCGTACAACCGTTGCAGGTCCTCCCGCGGATCACCGATCTTCACGAGGCGTGGTGCAGCCAGCCTCACGCGGTCCGCACGGCTGGCGACGAACTGCGCGAGCTGCTCTTCGGTCGTGATCTCCTGGTGTTTCAGTCGCTGGCCGAGTGCAGCCACCTCGTATTCGATCCGTTCCAGATCCTTCCGTCCGGGACGGAAGAAGTGTTGGACCCGCTTCATGGACTCCGACAGGCGCACTTCGAGGAAGTGGGGCTCAGCCCGAAACAGGAGGACTCCCACGTTGGCGGCCTCCGCCTTCGCCGGATCAGGACAGAACTGCACGACGCAGTAGAACGCTCGGTCTTTGGTCATGGGCTTCTCCTGCTGGCGTGGTTCGCGCATCGATTTAGCTCGGGGTCGTTCCAACTCTCGATGGCCAGCCCTGCTCGATCCTATCGACCAGGAACGCTGCCCGACACACGATGAGCTCGATGAGAGCTGTTCGAGCCCCACGGTCCACGTCCCAGGCTTCAGGAATGCTCGACACGACGGACTCGACATGGCCTCTATTCACACCTGAGAGGAACGACTTGGCCCAGTGCAATTCCCCCGCATCGAGGAACGGGATGAACTCGGGAAACAAGCCGTAGGTGCGTTCGTCCTTGATCGACGAGATGTGCGCCAATCGTGCGCCGAGAGAATCCTCGCCTGTGAATGCGTGTGTGTGATCGATGGCGAGAAGTCGCCATCGGTTGGCGCGAACCGTGTCGGCCAAGTAGACGTTGTCGTGATTCGGCTTGCGGGTCGCAGGATCCGGAGGGTGGCGGTCGCGGTTCAGGATCCAGGTGTCGAAGACGACCAGCCGGCTGATGTCTTCGCGGTTGACCAGGAGCCGCAGCTCTGCTGCATCACCGCCCCATGTGTGTCCGGGCACGAACCGACTCGCGAACGCAGGCCCTGGGAGTGCCAAGTGCTTGCGCGGGAGTGGGAAAGTGTCGTCCGCTCCGAGCGTGAGGATGGCGATATCGGGTGTCGCGAGCCCGAACCAGCGCGCCAGTTTCGAGCCCACCCAGTCGCACGCGAGCCGGTGTGGGCCGGATCGGTTCCCCATCACCTTGAGGAAGGCGAAGGTCGCGTCCGTCTTGACGCGCGTGGCACCCGTGCTGCTGTCCACCGACTCGATGACTTCAACAAGAGCTGTCGGCTCCCAAGGATCGGATCCCGACTCCTCCCTCTGGGTCATCGCTTCAGCTCGATCGCCTGCAGTTGCTCGACCCGATCGCGCAGTTTCGCGGCGTCCTCGAAGCGCAACTCCGTCGCGGACTGAAGCATGTCGGCGCGCGCTTTCGCGATCTCGCCGCGCAGCTTGGCGGGTTCCCATGTCCACGCGTCGTCGAACTCGCCGGCTTTCTTCTTCTTGCCGCGGCCCTCGCCGTCGACCGGCGGTGCGACCTCGACGTAGTCCATTTCATAGAGGGCCTCGAGGCTCTCGCGCACGGGCTTGATGATCGTCTGAGGCACGATCCCCTCTTGCGCGTTCCATATCTTCTGCCGCTCGCGGCGCCGGCTCATCTCGCCGATCGCGTTGCGCATCGAGTCGGTCTCCCGGTCGGCGTACATGATCACTTTGCCCTCGACGTTGCGCGCGGCGCGACCGCACGTCTGGATCAAGGACGTCGTCGAACGCAGGAAGCCTTCCTTGTCGGCGTCGAGAATTCCGACGAGTGCCACCTCGGGCAGATCGAGGCCTTCGCGCAAGAGGTTGATGCCGACGAGCACGTCGAACTCGCCCAGACGCAGGTCGCGCAGGATCGCCGTGCGCTCGATCGCATCGATCTCCGAGTGCAAGTACTTCACGCGCACACCGAGCTCGGCGTAGTAGTCAGTCAGCTCCTCGGCCATCCGCTTCGTCAACACTGTTACGAGCACGCGCCAACCCGCTTTGACCGTTGCGCGGATCTCGTGCAGCAGGTCGTCGACCTGCGTGCGCGCACTGCGCACTTCGATCAACGGATCGAGCAAGCCGGTCGGTCGCACGATCTGCTCGGCGATGTGGCCTTGGCTCTTCGAGATCTCGAACGCCGACGGGGTCGCCGACACGTACACGCACTGGCGCACGAGGCCTTCCCATTCCTCGAAGCGCAGCGGCCGGTTGTCGAGCGCGCTCGGCAGGCGGAAACCGTGCTCGACCAACGTCTCCTTGCGCGAGCGGTCGCCCTTGTACATGCCGCCGACCTGCGGGACGGACACGTGGCTCTCGTCGACGAAAACGACCCAATCCTGCGGGAAGTAGTGCAACAACGTGAACGGCGACTGACCCGGCGAGCGCCCGTCCATCCAGCGCGAGTAGTTCTCGATGCCGTTGCAGATCCCCGTCGCGCGCAACATCTCGAGGTCGTACCGCGTGCGCTGCTCCAGCCGCTGTGCTTCGAGCAGCTTCTTGTTCGATGTCAACTGCTCCAGCCGCTCCACGAGCTCCAACTGGATGCCGTCGATCGCTTTGTACATGCGCTCCGTCGGCGTCACGTAGTGCGACGCGGGGTAGATGGTGACCGAGCGCACTTCGTCCAGGATCTCGCCCTTGAGCGGATCGACGATCACGATCGCTTCGATCTCGTCGCCGAACATCTCGATGCGGATGACGCGATCGTCCTCGTAGGCCGGGAACACTTCAATGACGTCGCCGCGCGCGCGGAACGTGCCGCGCCGGAAGTCCGTGTTGTTGCGCGCGTACTGCATGCGCGTCAGCGCACGCAACAAGGTCTCGCGCTCGATCGTCTGGTTGACCGACAGCGTCTTCGCCATGTCGGTGTAGTTCTCCGGCGAGCCGAGTCCGTAGATGCACGACACCGATGCGACGATGATCACGTCACGCCGCTCGAGCAGAGATCGCGTCGCGCTGTTGCGCAAGCGCTCGATGTTCTCGTTGCGGCTGGCGTCCTTCTCGATGAACGTGTCAGTCGAGGGCACGTACGCTTCGGGCTGGTAGTAGTCGTAGTAGGAGACGAAGTACTCGACCGCGTTCTCGGGAAAGAGCTCCTTGAACTCCGCGTAGAGCTGCGCCGCGAGCGTCTTGTTCGGCGACAGCACCAACGTCGGCCGGTTCACCTTCTCGATGACCGCCGCCATCGTGAACGTCTTGCCCGAGCCCGTGATCCCAAGCAGCGTCTGGTGTTTCGCGCCGGCTTGGAGACCCTCCGTGAGCTTCGCAATCGCTTGCGGCTGGTCGCCCATCGGCTGGTAGGGGCAGTGCAACACGAAGCGCCCGCCGGTGTCGGTCGACGGACGCTGTTCGGTCTGCTTCGGGGTCTCGGACTTGTCCTGGGCGGGCATCGGCGCGATCTTAGCTCGCATGTCAATGCTCTTCCTGCTCGCGATCTGCCTGCAATCGCCGCCGCCCGCTACGCCGCAGGCCGCGAGCCCGAATACTCCCGCCGCTCCCGATCACCCCGCGTTCGCGAAGGCGATCGGTCCGCACTTCGAGGTCGAAGCGCGCTTCGCCTCGCAGATCGCCGCGGACCAAGCCCTCGCCGCGGCGGAGTGGACGGTTGCGCCGATCGAGTCGGTCTTCGGTGCCACCAAGCCTGCGATCAAGCCCGATTCCACAGCGGATCATGCCGTCCTCCGACACATCGTCGTCTACGCCTCGCAGGCCGATTTCGACGCGGAATGGAAAGCGCGGGACGAAGCGCATCAGAAAGCGGAGGGCACCTACGGGCTCTGCTCGGGGGAGCCGCCGCCGATCCCCCACCCGTCGGTCCGCGACCGCAAGTCGCACACGAGCCACGTCCTCGTCGCGCCGGAGTTCGCGCTGCAACGGCTCGCGACGATCGGTCTTCCGATGGACACGCGTCGGTGGATCGGAACGGAAGCTGCCCGCCTCCTGATCGACGAAACCGTCGCGGATCCCGACGCGCTTGCCCCCTGGTTCGCGGAAGGTGCCGCCGAGTGGGCGACCGAAGAGGGCTTCACCGCCGCCGGCTGGCTGCACGATCGCATGGACGAGCCGACCTTCGCGCAGCTGACGAGGTTCCTGCCGGCGCTCGAGAAAATGGGCTTGCTCCCGTCGCTCGAAGGCATCGTCGTCGGTCTTCCGGGCGGGCTCACGTCGGCGGAGCGACCGGCGGTGGACGGAGCGGTATTCCGTTTCCTGAAGGATCCGGTGCGTGCGCAACTCTTTGCGCGTGTCGCACTGGCTGCGCGTTCGTTCCATGAGTCGGAAGGCGGTGACGCCGGTCTGCGCGCCGCGCTGGGCGACGACGCCGCGCGCTCGAAGCTGCAGGACGAGTTCCAGCGTTACGTCACATCACTCAGGCCGAAGTGGATCGAGATCCTGCCCGCAGCCTGGTCGTCGGCCGGCGATTGGCAGCAAGTCGCGACGCCGGACCAGAACGCGATCCTGTGGCGCGACGAGGCGGTCGAGTCCGATCGCTATGCACTCGAGGGCGAGCTCCAGATCCAGCCTGGACCGACGCAGCAGATGAACGTGCTCGTGTGCAAACAAGATCGGGACTTCGTGCAGGTCTCGTTCGTCGCCGGTTACGGCATCGACGTCTTCTCTTTTCGTCATGACCTTCCGGAGTCGGAACGTTGGATGAAGATCGCGGCCGTGGAAGTGAACGGCCTGAAAATCGGGACCTGGACACCGTTCCGTCTGCAGGTCGAGGGCGGAACGCTCTCGGTGACCATCGCGGGAAAGGCCGCTTGCACGGCGAAGATCGACGCAAAAATGGCGCACGGCACTTGGGGGCTGGGAGTTCTGGCGGGATCGGCGGGCCGCTGGCGCAAGATCGGGTTCGGGCAGCTTTGAAAGATCGCGCCGACCTGCGTACCCTGCGGCTGTGACTCACGACACCCGTATCGGTGAATGCGACACGTGTCGCGCGCGCTTCAAGGTCCCTGCGAGCTTCCGAGCCGACCGCGCGCGCTGCCGTGAATGCGGCGGCGTCGTCGTGCTCGAGGTTCCGCGTCCTGTGCCGCGTCCCCCGCTCGAACGCAGCCGCAAGGTGAAGTCGACGGGCCAATCTGGTCCTCGACGCGACGAGCCGAAGGACGAGCGCTCGTCGGCGACGACGTCAGCGCGACCGGACAAGCTGGCGGGAGAACGCACGGAGGACCGTGCTCCGGAGCGCGCGACGTCCGGTGCGCATCACGTCGTGAAGGCTCCGACGCAATCCGGCGCGAAGTCTCCGACAGCCCGAGCGGAGCCTGCGAAGTCCGCACAGCCCGACGAGAAGCGCGACAGCACGTCTGGCAAGGACTCGAAGAAGTCCGGCGGCGTGCTCGGCTCGATCGTCGCCGCCGCGAAGGCCGCGGTCTGGCGCAAGAAGCGCGGCAAGTAGCGCTTTCACGACGACGCGCGCTCCGCGGAGCCGCGTGCGAGCTGTCCCTTCCGCGCAGCAGCGCCTGATCAGCGTCCGCGGTACATCCACACCGCGACCGACACGTTCCAAATCGTTTGCACGATGATGACGGCCAGCATCATGTGCAAGCTGACGTGCGCTCCACCGTGAGCGAGCGCGAGCACGGGCAACAGCGCGGCAACATATCCGATGATCGCGATGATGCGCGCTCCGCTTCCGCGACCGAACAAGGCGAGCGACCAACACAGGATCGCGATCGACGCGGCCACGATGCCGGCCGTGGCGCTGATCTGGTTGACGCCGAAGCACAGGTTGATCACCGGCGCGAGCGCTTGGATCTCGGCGTCGGTCGCATTCGCATGACCGGCGGCGAGCTGGGTGATCACGAAACCGTCGATCAACGCGGCCGAGATCATGCACACGATCCCCGCGCCGTAGAAAACAGCCCCCGCACGCACTCGGTTCGAACTCCAGCCGAGCTTCGCCGAGAGACCGAGCAAGCCCGTGAACACGGCGCACATGACGACCAAGAGCCCACCGTGCACAGCTTGATTGCGCACAGAAACCGTCGCGAGGTCGTCGATCAGGCCGCGCAGGTCATGCGGATGAACCGCAGGATGAACCGTCATTCCCGCGACGAGCAGAAGAGATCCGACGCCGATCAGCAGCGCGGAACTGCGATCGGAGACCAGGTCGACGCCGTGCGGATGGGTTGGGTGCGCAATTGAATCGGCGGGACGCGTATCGTTCGGATGGCTCACTCGAATACCTCGTGTAGACTGCGCTGCACCGTAGCGGCGACGAAGCGCGAGAGCCACGCGCTCACACTCCTTCTCGTCGGTTACCGGACGAACGAGCCCAAGTGTCCGGAAACCACAAGAACGAGCCCCACGACGGCGACCGTCGCCAGCGCAGGACGCGTGACGCGATCTTCTCGGCGTTCAGGGGGTTGATCGTCGGACACCGGCGCCGGTATGCGGAGGTTCGCGTCGACGACATCGTTGCGGGGGCCGCCATCGGGCGCTCGACGTTCTACGAGCACTACAAGAGCAAGGACGACATGCTGCTCGCGAGCATGACGGACATGCTGGACGTGCTCGCCGGCGCGGTGACGGACCAACCCGACATGCCCCACCTCGAGGAGCTACTCGCGCACTTCGTCGACGTGCGCCCGTTCGCGCGCGAGGTGTTGTGGGGACCGACTTCGCAGCACACCGCGCCGCGCGTCACGCGCGAGTTGGCACGGCGTGTCGAGGCGCACTTGCGTCAACGCGGAGCGACACGCAGCTGCTCGCCGATCATCCCGCTCGAGTTGATGGCCGCACAGATCGCCGAGGCACAATTGGCACTCGTGCGCGCGTGGCTGTCCGGCGATTCGAAGGCCGAGCCGGCCAGCGTCGCGGAGGCGATGTGCCGCAGTGCACGCAGCACCGCGCTGGCACTGTTGGCCTGATCCGCGGCGCGCGACCTTTCCGTCGCACCCCCTCTCGATCCTCTCCGTCCCTGGA
>JBBQNP010000138.1:0-12149 GCA_038330085.1 Planctomycetota bacterium
CCTTCACTTTGAGCTCGACCGTGCGGAGGTGGTCGCCGCCCATGTCGACCTGCAACGACGAAGCACGCGTTGGATCGACCTTGAACAATCGCCGGACCTCGGTGCCGAAGTCCCCGCTTGGCCTCCACGTCACGACCAAACTACAGGAGCCGTCCACCCTGAGTTGATGCGTGCAGCTCGTGCCCTTGCAATCGATGTCTTCGGAATGGGGCTTCACGCCTGACCCGAACACGCTGACGGAGAGCATGCTCGCGGACGGAACGTTCGTGATCTGCAGCTCGAAGTTCGGGTGGACCTCCAATCGCTCTAGCTGGATCGGGCCAGTCCGTCCGGCGGAGGTGACGTCGACGTGGACCTCCTCGGAGCGAGGCGCGCGCGGCCTGACGGCTTCCATCCACACGACGTACTTGCTCGGCCAATGCGTGGGAAACGACCAACGACCCTCCGCGTCGATCGGCACGTCGAACATGTATCCGTTCTTGGCTCCCTGCGCGTCGACCTCATCCGCCGCCACTCGGATCCGCGTGGGGATGTCCGCCTGTCCGGCGAGCATCTCCTTCGGGACGGTCCCGAAAATCACGGCGCCTGTCTGGGCGCGTTTGACCTGCAGTGTGATCTCGATGGTCGCGTTGTCATCTGGCACCTGCTGACCCCACCAAGGTTGTGGTGGGATGGGCATGTCCTCGGTGGGCCGAAACGTGTGCAGGTGCACTTCGTCCCAGTCGTCCGAGAAGATCATCGGTCTACGCGGTGGCTCGAGGGCTGGGCTGATCGAGACCCATCGATCCGGAACAAGCCCGCGAACCTCGCACCGCCCTTGTTCATCCGTCGTGTGGTTGCGGGTCTCGGAGTCGGAGACGGAAGGCGAGGTCCTCACGCTCGTCGTCACGAGGAAATCCTCGTGCGGTAGCGGATGGCCGTCGTCGCGGTCGAGCAGGGTCAGTTGCAGCGTCGTCCCGCTCGAGAGCGCGAGGTCGAGCGCCCCCGAAGCAATGACGGCTTCCGTGAGATCGACATGCAGCGGGATCGTCTCGTCGCTTGTGATCCACAGTTCGGCTCCATCGAGGGCGTTGGCGACCGCATACGTCGCATCGACGGCGTTGACACGTGCCCATCCGGTCGAAGTGCGCTGTTTCGTCTGACGGATAGTGAGCGCGTGTGGGATGCGCGCACGACCGTCCACCGTGACTACCCCTTGGATGGAAGGCGATCCGAGCGGCTCGTCGAGCTTCAGGAGCACGTCGCGCTCGACTCGACCGGTGACTCCCTTTCGTAGCTCCTTCACCGTCAGTTCTGTCGTCCCGAGATGCCCATGCACTGCCGCGCGCAGGTACGCCTCGGCCGCCGACGCGGGCAGGACCAAGTCGGTCGTCTCGGAGTGGATCTGCACGTCGACGAACTTGCGCGTCACCGCACTGACTGCGTTCGCGGTCGTCGCCCACCAGCATTCGATGCGCCCCTCGGTCGCCGCAGTGCTCACACGGTCCAGCACGCGCACGTGCAGGATGGTCGCGTCCGGATCCGCGACAAGAGTGATCGCGGAGGATCGCGCGAGGACCGGCGTCGAAGGCGATGTCAGTGGCGCCGCGGGCTTTCCATCCTCGCCCTTGTCGACGGGCGGCGCCTCCAGAGGAGTTCGAGCGGCGACCGTGTTCGGGGACGACGATGGCTCCGGTGTCTGCATGGCGCGCCAGCCGAGCCAACCGATTCCGAGCAAGGCGGCGGCGCCTGCTGCAGCGAACCACTTCGTACTCATGACTGCGACTCCCTTCGTGGGTGGAATCAACGCGATTGCCCAACCGTGCGTGCTCGTTCCAAACTCGGCGTCGAGCCGGGTGCGCAACATCTCGAGGCCACGTGAGAGCCGCTTGCGTGCGGTGACTTCGTTCACGTTCGTGCGGCGCGCGACCTCGGGCATCGGCAGCTCGTCGAGGTAGCGGTACAGGATCGTCGAGCGGTACGGCTCGGACAGCGCCATCACGGCGTGTGCAACGCGTTGTTGCCGCGCGCCCCGCTCGACGATCTCGGCGTCGCTCTCGTCTCCCTCGGGCCTCGAAACGGCATGTTGGCGCTTGCGTCGGGCGGCTTCGGAGCGCGTGCGATCGAGCGCGAGCTTGCGCGTCACCGCCCCCAGCCATGCACGCAATCCGTTGCTCGATACGGGATCGCGACGCTCGAGCGCGACGCGCGCTACGTCTTGTGTGATGTCGTCGGCGGCTCCCGCGTCGCGCACGATCGCGAGCGCGAGCCGCCGCACCCAGCCGAGGTTGGCGAGCACCTCGTCCGAGCCAGGATGCGACATGTCCCGTTCCATCGCTTCCAGGATGGAGACGTCGCGCACGGAGTGACGGGAATCCTGCGGATCTTCGTGCGCGCGATGGACGGGCCGATATCCTTCCGGGCCGCATTCGTGCGAACCATCCGATGAGCACCTACTCCGTCAAGAGCTACTCAGTCCAACCCGTCGACGGCGACGACCAGATCGAGGTCGTCATCCATGCCAACGACGGGTCGAAGTGGGAGTACGGGATCCCGTTCAGCCGCTCGACGGGGCGGTACATGTTCGAGGAAATCGATGTGCTGGCGATGGACTTCGGAGATGAGTTCGCGGAGGAGCTCACTCAGAAGATCGAGGCGCTCGTCGACAGCTTGGTGAAGTGAGGTGTGCCTGACTCCGGTCGCGCGTATTCCGCGCAACCGGTGGCTCGCACCGCTCAGGCAGTCCATTCCCGACCAGTTCCGGGGGACTGTCGGGAAGGGAATGGCCGAACGGTGCCACTGCACATCGCGCCGCGTGCGACCCCCGACTCACGAAACTTGTCCGAGTCTTCGACGAGTTTCTACCCAGGCCATTCCGTCGAATGACGGGAACGTGCGTCGCCCAATCAAGTCTTCCATCAGCCGGAACCGACCCCGGCGCATGAAGCCGAACCTCATCGTAGTTGTGAGCTGTCTCGGCCCCCTCGATCCAGGGTCACGACTTGATTGAGCGACGCACGAGTTCGTAATCGCGCGCCAAGCAACGAACACAGGCGGGGACAGTTCCACACCGCACGGCGCGCGATCCCCGACACTGGTCCGAGGCTTCGGCGTGTTTCTACCCAGGCACCCTACGGCTTCTCTTCCGTCTTCTTGTCGAAGGGCTCGAGCAGCTTGAGCAGCGCCTTGCGGCGATCGGCGTCCTGCTCCAGCGCGAGCGCGCGCTTCACCATGTCGCGCGTGCCGGCCTCGTCGCCGTGGGCGGCATAGAGCACGGCGAGGTTCGTCACGCCGACCAAGCAGGCCGGATCCGTCTCGATCGCACGCCGATAGTGCTCGACCGCGTCGTCGTACTTGTTTGATTCTTCCGACACCACGCCGAGCTGGAAGTGCGCCTTCGTGTTCTGCGGATCGAGCGCGACCGCCTTGTCGAGCCAACTGCGCGCGGTGTCCAGCGCGTCGGGATGATCGCGGCGCACGTCCGAATCGCACGCCAACGTCGACGCGCTCAAGAGGTCCTCGACGATGCTGGTCGAGTAGCCGAACGCCTTTTTCCACGCAGTGAACGATCCGCTCGCATCCCCCGAACCCTTGAGCGCGCGAGCGAGCATGCTGTAGCTCTCGTAGTCGCCGCCGCGCACGCGCACGAGCTCCTGCAACGGCTGCACGGCGGAACCGGGCAGGTTGAGCTCGAGCCGCACGCGTCCGAGCCCGAGCAACGCCGTCGCACGATCCGGATCGATCGTGATCACGCGCTCGAAGTAACCCTCCGCGGGCCGGCGGAAGTGCATCGCGACGAGGATCTCCGCCTTCATCTCGAGCAGATCGGGATCATCGGGATGATCGCGCAACCCGAGGTTCACCATGTTGTTGGCGCTCTCGGCGTCCTTGTTCATCAAAAGCGCGCGCGACGTCTCGACGATCGGCCGCGCGCTCGCGCCGTGATCGGCGAGGTAGACCGCATACCAGCGATCGGCTGCATCGCGCCAATCACCGCGCGCACTCGCAGCAGCTGCGGCATTGGGGTCGGCATTGGCCGTGCGTGAAGGTCCTTGCGGCGCGGCCTGACAACCTGCGAACAAGACACCCAGGCCGAGGAGGCAGATGAAGTGGGCGACCCAGCCCAGCACCGATGCGCTCTGTGCCGGCTGCTTCTGCGCCGAAGCGCGCTGCGCCGACGGTGTTTGGCCGCTCCTCTGCAGCCCGGACTTGCTCGCCTTCGACCCGCCCATCATCGACGTGCCCACTACCGACGTGTTCGGCCTCGACATGGCGTCCAGTCTCGCACGGTTGCGTTCAGCCTGCGCAATCCCCGAAACCGCCCGCCTGGAATCACTGCACCGGTTCACGATTCGCCCGCCGACGTTTCCTCCGTGCGGTGCCTTGTGCGAAACTGCACCTTGGCGACCCGGCCGACGCAAGCGGGGTCTTCCCTGATTCCTGCCCATGTCCCTCAAGGCTGTCTTCATCGACGTCGGCAATACGCTGCTTTACGAGAAGCCCTCCCGTTTCGAGATCTATGCCGAGCGGGCCCGTTCCCGAGGGTTTTCGCTCGACGCCCTGGAGATGCGGAAATGCATGCTGCGTGCCCACCACGAGCTGCCGCGGGAGATCGGTGGGGCATACCGCTACAGCGATCCCTGGTTCGGTTCGTACATCGAGCGCATTTTCCACGACTACCTTGGGCTCGTGAAGAGCGATCTCGACCCTGTGCGTGAAGAACTCTTCGCGCATTTCTCGGACCCCGGGACCTTCGTGCTCCACGAGGGGGCGCGCGAGCTGCTCACCGAGCTGCGCGAGTACGGTTTGAGGATCGGCATCATCTCCAACTGGAGCGCGCGCCTGCCGCAGTTGCTCCAGGATCTCGGCGTTGCGAGCCAGGTGGACTTCGTGTTGTGCTCGGCGATCGAGAGGCTGGAGAAGCCTGATCCGCTGATCTTCCTGAAGGCGCTGCATCTGGCGGGCGTGCGAGCCGACGAAGCCTTGCACGTAGGTGACGATTGGGAGAAGGACATGCTCGGTCCCCGCCGCGTCGGCATCCGCAGCATCCTCGTCGATCACGCGCGTGAAGCGGCGCACACGCCGCGCGTCGACAACTTGAACGAGCTGCGCGAGATCGTCGCCAGGTTGACGGGACATGTCTGACGCCCGCGGACAGGATCGCGACGTGGAGCGCGCTGTCGCCGGCCTGCGCGACGCGGCTGAACGCGTGCGCGCACAAGTTTCGACCCGCTTTGTCGGACAAAGCAAGGTGGTCGAAGAGCTCCTGGTTGCGCTGTTCGCCGGCGGCCACGTGCTGCTCGAAGGCGCGCCCGGCCTCGGGAAGACGACGCTCGTGCGACGTCTGTCGGAGTCGCTCGACCTCACGTTCGCTCGCGTGCAGTGCACGCCCGACTTGATGCCCGCAGATGTGCTCGGCACGCGCATCCTCGACGAGGACGAGCGGGGTGGTCGGCGCTTCCGCTTCGAGAAGGGTCCCGTGTTCACGCACGTGCTGCTGGCCGACGAGATCAACCGCGCGACGCCGCGCACGCAGTCGGCGCTGCTCGAGGCGATGGCGGAGCGGCAGGTGACGATCTTCGGCGAGACGCACGCGCTCGAAGCGCCGTTCCTCGTCGTCGCGACGCAGAACCCGATCGAGATGGAGGGCACGTATCCGCTGCCGGAAGCGCAGCTCGACCGATTTCTGTTCCAGATCGACGTCGCGCCGCCGGATTTCGATGCGCTCGTTTCGATCCTCGCGCTCGCGCAGGACGCCGAAGAGCGTGCGCCCGCCGTGCTTTCGCGCGCGGACTTGCTCGCGGCGCGCGACCTCGTGCGCGAAGTCCCCATCAGCGCCGACATGATCGCGCTCGCAGCGCGTCTGATCCTGTGCACGAGCCCGTCCGAATCGCGCGCACCCGACTCCGTGCGCCGTTTCGTGCGCTACGGCGCGAGCCCGCGCGGCGCACAGGCGCTCGTCGCGGCGGCAAAGGCGCGCGCGCTGATCTCGGGGCGTTTGTTCGTGTCGGTCGAGGACATCGAGCGCCTCTGTGCGTGCGCACTGCGACATCGCCTGCTCCTCAACTACGAAGCCGACGCGGCCGGCGTTCGACGCGACGACCTCGTGCGCGAGTGCTTCGAGCGCGCTCGACAGGGCTGATCCACGCGTGGACTACGACCGCATCTACACCTACCGCTTCCGCGGTATCGATCCGCGCGAGAAGCTCGCCGTGTGGACGGTGCTCTCGCGCTGGCTGGCGAAGAAGCTCGGCAACCCTTCGATCGTGCTCGATCCGGCTGCGGGTGCGTGCGAGTTCATCAACACGGTTCCCGCACACGAGCGCTGGGCCGTCGACATGGGCGCGCAAGTGCGCACGCTCGCCGCCGACGGTGTGCGCGCTTTCGTCGGCAAGATCGACGACATCGAGTTGCCCCAAGCACACTTCGAAGGCGTCTTCGTGTCGAACTTCCTCGAGCACCTGCCCGACCCGCAGGCCTGCGCGACGTTCCTGGAGCGGATGCACGCATTGCTCGTGCCGGGTGGCCGCATCGTCGTCATGGGGCCGAACTTCCGCGCCTGTCCGCGCGAGTACTTCGACTTCGCCGACCACACGCTGGTGCTGACCGAGAAGTCGGCGGCCGAGCAGCTTTTTGCGGCCGGGTTCGAGATCGTCGAGATCCACACGCGCTTCCTGCCGCTGAGCTTCCGCGGGAGCATACCGTTCCGGGACTGGGTCGTATCCGTGTACCTCTCGATGCCCTTCGCGTGGCGCTTCTTCGGCAAGCAGTTCCTGCTCGTCGCCGAGAAGCCTCGCGTTTCGTCTGCACCCGTTTCGCGGATATCCTGAGACGGACATGGACTGTCGCGTCGTACTCGCCCAGATCGAACCCACGCTGGGCAACGTGCCCGCCAACATCGACACGCACGTGCGCGAGATCCGCGCGGCGATCGATGCGCGTGCGGACCTCGTCGTCTTTCCCGAGCTGTCGTTGACCGGCTATTTCCTCAAGGACCAGACGTCGGAGGTCGCGCTCGAGGTCGACTCGGACGAGCTCGGCACCATCGCCGACCTGTCGCGGCACATCTCGATCGTCGTCGGGTTCGCTGAGCGCGGCCGCGACGGGCGCGTGTACAACTCGATCGCGTTCTTCGAGGACGGCGAGCTCCTCGAGCTGCATCGCAAGGTCCACCTCGTGCACTACGGCATGTTCGACGAGGGCCGCGACTTCGCGCCAGGAGAACGGTTCCGCGCGTTCGAGAGCAAGCACGGTCGCTTCGGCCTCTTGATCTGCGAGGACATGTGGCACGTCGGCAGCTCGTGGTTGCACTTCTTGTCGAACGTCGACGCGCTGATCGTCGTCAGCTCGGGGCCAGGACGCGGCGTGACCGAGGACGAGAGCGGCCTGCGCTCGACGCACGTGTGGAACAAGATCCACGACACGCTCGCGCTGCTTTACCAGACCTGGATCGTGTACGTGAACCGCGTCGGGTCCGAGGACGGCATCCTCTTCGGTGGCGGGTCGCGCGTCGTCGGTCCGGACGGGCGCGAGACGGCTGTGATCGCGGGCCTCGATCCGGGCCGCGTCGAAGCGCGCTTGGATTCCGACGCGCTGCGCCGCGCGCGCGTGGCGACGCCGCTGCGCCGCGACGAGAAACCGTGGATCATCGCGCGCGAGCTGGCGCGGCTTTCGAGCGGAGCGCAGCCGCAACCGTGAGACAGCTCGACGAATCGTCTGCGCCTGAGCTCGAGCTCCTTCACTCCTTCCACCCTCGCTCGCCTGTACCCGACGCAACGAGACGACACCGATGAACCGACTCGACATCCAGCCGCAGCTCGTCGAGGACATCCTCGTGCGCTTTCTGCGCGTGGAAGCCGGCAAGTTCGGCTTCACGCGCGCCGTGCTCGGTCTCTCCGGCGGCGTCGATTCGGCCGTCTCGTGCGCTCTCGCGGCCAAGGCGTTCGGGCCGAAGAACGTGCTCGCCGTGATGATGCCGTACAAGACGAGCCACGCCGACAGCGAGGGTGACGCGCGCAAGGTCGTGACGAAGCTAGGGCTAGAGAGCCGCACGATCGACATCTCGCGCATGGCGGATGCGTACGTCGACACGTACGACGTCGGTGATCGCGTGCGGCGCGGCAACGTGATGGCGCGCTGTCGCATGATCGTGCTGTATGACCTGTCGGTCGAGTGGCGCGGGCTCGTGATCGGGACGAGCAACAAGACGGAGATCCTGCTCGGGTACTCGACGCAGTTCGGAGACGCGGCGAGTGCGCTCAACCCGCTCGGCGACATGTACAAGCACCAGGTCTATCAGCTCGCGCGGCACATGGATTTGCCCAAGGCGGTGGTCGACAAGGCGCCTTCGGCGGATCTGTTCGCGGGTCAGACCGACGAAGCGGAGCTCGGGTTCACGTATGCGGAGGCAGACAGACTGCTCGATCTGCTCGTGGATCAGAGGTATTCGCCGGATGAACTGGTAGGTGAGGGGTTCGACGCGGAGTTCGTCGCGAAGGTGACGCGCCGTATTGCGATGAACCAGTACAAGCGCATTCCGCCGGTGATCGCGAAGTTGTCGGAGCGCACGGTGAACCACGACTTCCGGTATCTGCGGAGCTGGGGCCACTGACGGGGGTGGGGGACTGACGCGGGCGGTAGCGCGCGATCGAAGCAACACCGAGAACGCGGCGAGATGTTCCGCGCCTACGGCGCGGTTCCGGCCGGCGCGAGTCGCCTGGAATACCAGTCGGCTCGCGCCGGTCGGCTAAGGGGATGCACGATGCGGGTGGGCACAGCCTCATGGATGGCGCGACCCGTCGACTGGATCGATCCGATTCGCTGGAGGCGGGGGTGAGTTTCATGTGTCGGGGGGTCGCGTTCGTCGCGGTGCGTAACGCGCACTGCGCGTTTCCGTCTTCGGGAATCTTGCGCTGACTTACTGACGGGGGACAAACCGCTCGGACTTTCCGCTCGTACGCGCGGGTCGCAAAACCCGCGCGCTCACGTGGAGCTCGCGATCCGGGAGTGAACAGGAATCGGAGTCGGCTCCGTGACGAGACGCCAGGATCCTTCGCGCGCCGCGCGCCCGTTGCCCACGTGGGTGATCCTCGTGGTGCCGCTGGTCACCTTCGTGCTGGCCAGCACCGACGCGCTCCTGCTCGCCATGCCAAGTGCGGACTCCCCCATCGAGCATTGGAAGCTCGCGCTCGTCACGACGGTTCCGCTCAGCGCCACGGCTTGCGCTCTGACGTTCTGGATCCTCGTCAGGTTGCGCAACGAGATCAACCGACGCGCCTCGAGCGAGGACCTTCTGCGCAGCGCCTTGGGAGAGCGCGACGTCGCGATCGCCGAGCTCAGCCAGGGACTGGAGCGTGAACAGCGCCTGCGCCGCGAGCTCGACCATCGCGTGCGCAACAACCTGTCGTCGTTGCTCGGGCTCGTCGGACTGTACGAGGGATCGAACGTCGAACCCGGCGATCTCGTTAGGTCCTTGCGCAGCCGCATCTCCGCCTTGCGCGAGGTCTACGGCCTCATCAGCGCGGCACCGGACGAGGGCGTCGCCTTGCGCGAGCTCGTGAGCAAGATCGCGGCGCTCACGCCACGCTCGAGCGAACGCACGGCGATTCACGTGTCGGGACCGACCATCCGGTTGCCGGGCCGTGAAGCGAACGCGCTGGCGATGGTCGTTCAGGAGCTGTTCACGAACGCGAGCAAGCACGGTGCTCTGCGCAGCGTCGGCGGCGAAATCGAGATTCGTTGGGCGGTGCAACCCGCGCGCTCGGGGACGCGTCTCGAACTTCGCTGGATCGAGTCGCAGGCCGAAGCGGGAACAGCGCGAGCACCGAAGGGCAGCGGACTCGGTCTGGCGCTGATCGAAGGCATCGTGCGATCCGATCTGCGCGGGCAAGTGTCCTTCGACGACGTGAGCGGACGCTGGACCGTCGGCATCAGCGCCATCCTCAGCGAGCCGGCCATCCCGAAACAGACAACGACACCGCAGGAGGTTTTTTCACCATGAACACGCACTCGATCCTCTCTCCCACTTCGACGACTTCGCTCCACTCCGCGCCTCGAGCTCGTGAGGACACCGCAACGAAGACCGAGATCCAGAAGGCGCTCCCATGGAAGCCCGGACGCATCCTCGTCGCCGACGACGAGCACTTGTCGGCGCTCTCCGTGACGCAGTGCTTGCGCGATCTCGGGTACACGACGATCGGTCCCGCGCGGGACGGGCAGCACGCGATCGAGCTCGCGTTCAGCTCGCAGCCCGACCTCGCCCTCCTCGACGTGCGCATGGCGGACGACTACGACGGCATCGACGCGGCGCGCGTCCTGTTCGACGAGCTGCGCATTCCGACCGTGATCGTGTCCGCGTACTCGGACGCCCGCCAGGTCGAAGAATCCACGATCCAAGGCGTGTTCGGCTACGTGGTCAAGCCCGTCACCGCCGAGCAGCTCCGCCCAGCGATCGAGGTCGCGTGGGCGCGCATGCGTCATTCCCTCACCCAGGAGATCGAGGTCCGCTGGCTGCGCAGCAGCATCGAAGCGCGCAAGTCCATCGAGCGCGCCAAGTGGATCCTGGTCGAGCGGCTCGAGATCGACGAGGGCGCCGCATTGCGACACCTGCGCAAGCTGGCCAAGGACTCGCAACGATCGCTCGCCGAAGTCGCGCGCGAGATCGGCGGGGGTTGAAGTTCGGTGCAGCCAATCGGCGGGTCGCGAAACCCGCCGATTCGGATCAGATCAGGTTGACGAGATCCTTGAGCACTTCGTCCTGCGCCGTGATCACGCGCGAGTTGGCCTGGAAGCCGCGTTGCGCTTCGATCAACATCACGAACTGCTCGGCCGTGTCGACGTTCGAACCTTCGAGCGAGCCGCCGACCACGCGACCTGCGTGACCGACGTTACCCGCGCCCATGTTGGCCGTGCCGCTGTTCGCCGTTACCGCGAACGCGGAGTCGCCGACCTGCGCCAGACCCTCGTCGTTCGCAAACGTCGCGATGCCCATCTGCGCCAGGGCCCGGTTGTGACCGTTCGAATAGTTGCCGCGGATCGTGCCGTCACCGTCGACCGTCAGGCTGTCCAGCGAGCCAACCGCGAAGCCGTCCTGCTCGCGCACGACGATGTCGCCGATCGTGCCGAGCTGCGTGACACCCGAGAACGCTCCGTTCGCGCCCATGTCGATCGCGAACGTCTGCGGCGCGGGTGAGCCCGTGAACATCACGGTGATGTTCGTGTCGAGGCCGGCGAGGCTCGTCGGCGCGCCATCGGGTCCGAACGTGATGCCCGTGATCGGCGCCGAGATGATCGTGCCCTCACTCGCTGCGAGCGTCGGCGTCGCCGTCCACGTGCCGTCGTCCTGACGCGCGAAGTCGACCGTCACCGCGTGAGCGAGGCCGGCTGCGTCGTACACCTCGGCCGTCGTCGAAACGACGTCAGGCGCCGTGCCGGCTTGCGTCGTCGACAGCGCATACGCCGTCCACTGCGTGCGTCCGACCGAACCCGTTCCGTCCGTGATCGTCATCGAGAGGTTGGACACGCCGCCCGGAACCGCCTGCGCGAGGATGCGACCTTGCGCATCGAGCGAGACGTTGGCCGTGGTGTACGTCGTGTCGAGGAAGCTCACGAAGTCGTTGACGGTCGTACCGTCGTTGCCCGCACCGTACGTGAACGTCACATCGATCTGCGTTCCGTCACCGTCGAATCCGCGCACGCGGATCGTGTCGCCATCCATGTAGTGCGTCACGTTGCCGGGCAGGTCGTTCAAGTCGGTCGCCGCGCTCACCGGCGTCTGCGTGCCGAGCACGAGCGTCGTGCTCAAACCCAGTGCGCTCGCGAGATCCTGACCGGTCTGACCGGCGGTGACCTTGAGCGACACCGCTTCTCCAGTGCGCTCCGTCGACACGACGACGTGACCGGTTCCGTCCACCGTCGCCGCAACCCCGTCGAGCGCATCGATTGCGGCTGCAACCGTCGCTGCGCTGACGCCGCCCGTCGCGCCCGGGATGCTGACCTGCTGTGGCGCACCCCCGCTCGCCGTGACCGTCATCGACCACGTCTGACCGAGCGGAATCGGGAACGGCTCCGCGACCGTGCCGGTGATCGCAGCCGGGTTGCCGTCCTTCAAACCGCCGACGCCGGTGAGGATCTGCGGCAAAGGACCGCTCACGTGCGAGGGCAGGTTGCCG
>JBBQNP010000139.1:0-12096 GCA_038330085.1 Planctomycetota bacterium
GCTCGCGCCGATCGCGGCGGAGATGGCCAGGTGCAACGCTGAGTCTTCGAACGGCGACCCATCGCGTATCAGCCCTTGGACGAGCGGGCTGAACTCCTGTTGCGCGCCGGAGTGTGCGAACACCCAGCCACCCGCGATGCCCGCAATTCCGCCGACGACGATCGCGCGCGCGAAGCTGTGGCGCGACCGCTCTCTCGGTCGCGACCGTGCGCCAAGCATCCCGAGCACGACGCCGAGCGGCACGCCGAAGAACAACAAGTACGTCACGAGTTCGGCGAAGTGATCGCGACCGGAGGAGAGGCTGCAGAAACCCTCTTCCGATCCGCGCGCGAAGAATCCCGCGGGGCCGGCGAGCCACAGCAGGAACGAATACGCGAGCCCCCACACGAGGCCGGCTCCCGCGCTGTACGCACGCGCTTTAGCGAGCCAGGCGAACGTCGCTCCGTACAACACGCCGCACAGCGGTCCACTGATCCACGTCGCGTGGCCGAGCGTCAGCGCGACGAAACCGCCGCACAGACCGACTGCCGCGCACGTCGCGATGCACATCTGCAGCGACACAGGAGTGGAGCGGCGGGCCGGCGTCCTCGGATGGCTCGCCGTCTCCGACTTGCTCGGGGCGCTCGACATGCCAGGCGCAGCGTTCGCGTCCGTCGACATGCTCAGCTCCTCTCGCGTGCGCTGAGGTCGATGGTCTGCACGATGTCGCGCGGGAAGAAAAGCTCGATCACCCAGTCGACGAGCACGCGCACCTTGCGCTCGAACGTCGGCAGCTTGCCCAGGTAGATGCCGCGCCACAAAAACCACGCGAAAAGCCCCGAGAAACGCAGGCCCTTGATCTCCGCGCACGCCGTGTGATGCCCCACCACGCACAGCGCGCCGAGCGGCTCGAAGTGAAACGCCCGCACCGCGCGACCGCGCATGCGCGCGTGCAGGTTCGCCGCGAGGTGGCGCGCCTCCCTGATCGCGAACTGCGCCGTCGGCGGACAGTTGCGGCCCGTGCGCGGATCGGGGATCGCGGCCGCATCGCCGATCGCCCACACCTCTCTCAACCCCTTCACCAACAACGTCTCGTCCGTCACGAGCGCACCACGCTTGTCGAGCTCGACGCCCAGCGTCTTCAACACGGGGTTGGGCGCCGTACCCGCAGTCCACACGAGCGTCGACGCATCGATCTCGCCATCGGAGAGAACGACTTTGCCCGGCGAAGCGTCCTTCAACCGCGTCTTCAATCGGAAGGTGACCCCGCGCTCGGTCATGCGCTCTTGCGCGTACAGCGCGAGGGGCTCGCTCAGCTCGTTCAAAATCCGCTCGCCCCCGTGCACGAGAACGACGCGCACGTCCTCCGGCGGAATGTTCGGGTAGTAAGCCAGCATGCCGCGCGCGAAGTCGTTGACGCCGCCCGTCAGTTCCGCGCCCGCGAAACCGCCGCCCGCGATCACGAACGTGACGAGCGACTTGCGCTTCGCAGCATCGCTCTCGCGATCTGCCCGCTCGAAGCAGTCGATGACGTGATTCCTGATGCGGATCGCGTCGGCGAGCGACTTGAAGTCGAACGCGTTGGCCTGCACGTTCACCATGCCCAAATAGTTCGACACTGCCCCGAGCGCGACGACGAGTTCGTCGTATTCGAGGTCGGGCGACCCTTCCACCTGCACGCGCTTCTTCCCCAGATCGACCGCCGTCACCTTTCCGCGCACGACCGTCGTCCGCCGCAAGCTCGTACGCAACGGGCTCGTGATGTGCGTCGCTTCGAGGCTGCTGGCCGCGACCTCCGCGAGCATCGGCGTGAACAACAGCGCATTCGTCTCGCTCACCAGCGTGATCGCGACGGACGGATCCACACGGAACAACTTCTCGAGATGTTCCGCGGTCGACACGCCCGCGAATCCCCCCCCGAGGATGACGATGCGCTTCGGCGGCGGCGGAACCGGCACGATCGGCATTCGTTCGACGCCGAAGATCCGCGTGACGATCGAACGCGCCGGACCTGCGACGAGGCCGAGCGCCGCGCAGAAGAGCATCCAGCCCGCGAGCGACGCGAACTCCCCGCGCATCTCTTCGGCGGTCCACCTCGGATCGTCGCCGTGCAACAGCGGAATCGCGACCACGTGCAACAACGCCCACACCGGGATGCCGAACGTCGCCGCCTGCATCATGCCGTCGATAGGAGCACGCTCCGTCGGCCGATACGCCAGCAAGAAGACGACACCGACGACCACGCTCGCGACCAAACTCAACGCAATGTCATCGAGGCTCGCGATCAAGATCGGACTGCACACCAACCCAGCGAGCGCGCCGACCCAGCATCGATGCGACCAGCGGCTCATGAGTCACCACCTTGGAGGATCCTCACCGCACTGTGCACGGCGTGCTCCGCTGTCGGCTCGAAGGCTCGAACCTGGGCATGAGTCGTTCGTATCCCGGCGAAGGACGTGAAACAGCGAGGACGAGCATCGGGGGGGGCCAGTGCCGGCATGGATCTACTGCGCGGCCCCGCCTACGGCAAGAAACGAAAGTCGTGACCACGGTCTCGGCGCAGTTCGCCTTCGCCGCGACCACGTCCGATCCTCCCAACGGCAGTACCTGATGGCCTCCCTCGGGCCGGACTACCTTCGCCGGTCACCTCCCGGAGGTCGACAAGTTCGTCTACTACCGCGCCCCGTTGCTCGACTTACTCCGCTGAGCTCGCATCGAACACTCTCGGCGCGACCTCGAGTGTCCGAGTTTCACCAGACCTCTCGCCGTCCGCCACAGAAGGCGCAGATCATCGACGCCCATGCGCTCCCCCAAGCGTCGTTCCTGCGGTGGACCGGCGGTGCCGCGGTGAACCGGCGGTGCCAGGCACCCATCGCGGGAGTACCCGCGACGGGTTCCAGGCACCACCGGTTCTTCGCGCTGACCCCTAAATAGCCGGCCGGCGCGAGCCGACCGGTAATCCGGGCGTCTCGCGCCGGCCGGAACCGCGCCGTAGGCGCGGAACATCTTGCCGCGTATTCGGAGCTCCCCTCGCGCGCTCGAAATTCACACTCCCGCGAGTCGAGCCGACAAACCCCTCCCTACGGCAGCCAAGTCACCGACAACCCATTCGTCAAGTTGAACGTGCTCGGCGTGCAGAACGGCCCCGCGTTCCGATACCAAACCTGGTAGTTGCGCACATCCCCCGCAACCAATCCTCCGACCACGCTCAACGGCAACCCCACACCCGGCGAAGTCGAAGCACCATTCACATTGACCGTCTCCGTCAACCGGATCGTGGTCCCCCCGACACACCGAATCCCATCGCCGAACACACTCGCGATCTGCGTCGTGCCCGAGAAGTACAGACACGACCCACTCACCATGTGTGTCCCCAGCAACGCAAACGTGTCAGCCGACACCGACGCAGTCCCGGTGCCCGCGATGTTACCGCCGCTCACATCCACGGAGTTCGCACACCCATTGCCCGGAGCCCCAAAGTTCACACACGGGCATCCCGCCCCCGTCCCATCCCCGAAGCAATACGCAGTCCCCGTTCCCGCTCCGCACGGCGCTCCCGTGTCGCAAGCCGCCACCACCGCGAACACCGCGCAATCCATCGGCCCCCATCCCGTCACCGTGTCCCAACCGACATGTGCATTCGAAGCACCCTGTCCACTCGGCAAGTTGCCGTTGTTCCCCGACGTGATGTCGTACCAGATGTCGGACCGCCCGTTCTGCGCATAGACATAGTCCTGCATCCGGCCGAAGCGCCGATGACCCTGCGCGTCCGGGGTCAGCCCACCGAGCCCGATGATGTCTTGCTCGAGGAGCGCGAGCGTCGCGCAGAACATGGGCGCCGCGAAGCTCGTCCCGTAGTAGTCGTCGTGCAGCGTGCCGCCGATGTAGAACGAGTAGGCGCCGGCGGGGTTGCCGTTGCCCGAGGAGTGGAAGGCAATGTCAGGCACGAGCCGTCGGTTGTTGCTGCTGTTGATCGCGGGCACACCCGTGCCCGTCTGCCATGACGGCCGCACGTTGAACGCGATGTTGTGCGTGCTCCAGCCGCCGCCGCTTCCGCTCCAACCCGTCTCGGTGATGCGCGCGCCGCTGGGCGTGTTCACGTCCGCAATCGTTCCCCCGACCTGGAGGACTTCAGGCTCCATGTTTGGATACGGATAGAACCCAAGCGACGTCCCGCTGTCGCCGCTCGCACCCATGTACGTGATGCCTTGCGCAGTCATCGAGACATGGTTGTTGTGCGCCGAGGTCTGCGTGGAGTTCGGGATGTTCCAGCCGTAGCTCTCGGAGATCGCGTCGCACAGGTTGTCGTTGACCTCCTGGGCCAGCGTGGCGATCAAGTCCTGGGTGTTCGCACTGTCGTACACACGGATCGTGGCCAGGGGCGCGATGCCGAGCTGCATCTGGACGTCGAGATCCCCTTCGGCGTTTTCGGAGGCCGTAGTCCCACCCCCGCCCCCGATCGGCACGATGACGACGTTCGTGCCTGCGCCGGCCGGCGGAACGGGAAGCGCGAAGTGGTTGATGTAGTTGATCCAGCTCGCCGAGCGGAAACCGACGAAGCTCGAAATGCCGATCGTGCGCCCCGCGCCCGTATTCCCCGCGGCGAAGACCCCGGCGCTGTTGTAGAGCGCTCGCGTGAGCGCCGGCGTGAGCAAGGTCGTGCGCGGCTCGGGACGGGTGTACGTTTCGACCCCGCTCACGTCGATGACGATCGCGGCCAACGCGGACGGCAACTGGATCGGCGTCGAGTTGGCGACGAAGTCGGCGGGCTCGATCTTGTCGACGGGCGTGAGCGTGTAGTGACGGATCGTCGTGTGGAATGCGCGCTCGATTTGCGCGACCGTTCCGTTCGCAACGACGGCCAAGCGGTTGTTCGCGACCAACGTCACCTGGAAACCGTTCGAAGCCAGATAGTCAGCGACGGATTGGACCTGCGCCTGCGAGTACCCGTAGCGCTCTCCGACCTCTTCGGGCGTGATGAAGCGCCGGTACATCGGCGACTTCGGATCGCTCACGTCGTCGGCGAACTTCTGCACGTCGTCGGGCTTGGCGAACGGCAAGCTGACGGCGACGCACAGCGATTGCTCACCGTCCGCCGGTCCGACGTCGGTCGCACGCTGCAGCGCGGGCAAGAGCTCCATGCCCGCCACGGGCACGATCTGATCTCTCAGTCCCTGAGAGGGAGCGGTCGGCTGGCTCGGCGCTGCCGAGCTCGACATGGAGAACGAAACGAGAACAAGTGTGCTCGACAAGAGCAGAGAGGATTTCATGAACGTGCAACCTCGCGTAGCGGAGAGGTGGTGTTGCGATGGTGTGCCTTGGCCGGCGTGTGCCCCGGGAAGGTGGCCCCGGTCCAGACTAACTTCTTTGTGCTCGGTGGGGAGGCGTGAAATGAGTGCGCAACGTGGTGCATGGCGAGATGAGACGATCTCCATGCGTGTCGTCTCGTTCGGGAGGCGCAGGGCGGACCGTTGAGCCCTACCCCCCTTCAGGTCCACTTCAGCTTCGAAGTTCTCCCCGACGACCCGCCTTCGCAATTCGCAACCCCCTGCGTGGCTGCGGCGGTCTCGTTCATCTGGTTTCGCAATGAGCACGCCCTCCACACCGGCACTCCCTGAGCTCCTGGCTCACACGCGCTGGATCGAGGACTTGGCGCGCTCGCTCGTCCGCGATCCGGATGCGGCACAGGATCTGGCGCAGTCCACGATCTTGATCGCGCTCGAGCGGACCGAGGCGGAACCGGCGAACTTGCGCGCGTGGCTCGCGCGAGTGTTGCGCAACAAGGCGCGCGAGACCGGGCGGCGTGAGTCGGCACGCGGCGTCGTCGAGCGATTGGGTGCGCGCACGGAAGCGTTGCCTTCGGCGGAAGAAGTGATCGAGCGCGCAGAGCACGAGCGCGGCGTCGTCGCGGCCGTGTTGGCGCTCGAGGAGCCGCACCGCGGGACGCTCTTGTTGCGCTACTTCGAGGGCCTTTCCCCCGCTGAGATTGCTCGGCGCTCACACGTCCCCCTCGCGACCGTCACCAGCCGCATCACGCGCGCGCACGCACGCCTGCGTGAATCGCTTTCGAAGGACGGAGGGTCCGCCGACTGGGTCGCGGCGATCGTGCCGATCCTGCGGCAAACGTCCGTCGCACACACCGTCTCTGCATCGTCCATCGCTGGAGTCTTCGTCATGAGCATCGCACTCAAGATCGCCGCTACACTGGTCGTCGTCGCACTCGTGGTGTGGTGGTCCTTGCCGAACGGGTCACGTGACACGCACACGACGGCGCTCGGTCCGACGGTCCACGACACTTCACTGGATGCGACGGGCGGACCCGACGAACCCGCGCTCGCAGCCGGATCCAAGCGCACGGCGACTACCGCCGAAACCGCCGCGAAACCCGCGGTGGAATCCGCGCCTGTCGTTTCCGTGACGCCGACGCCTGCAGCCGAGACCGCGGTCGGAGGTCGCATCTTCGGCCACGTGTTCCGACCCGACGGCGAAGCCGCCGCGCAGCGCAAGGTGCGCATGATCCGCATGACGCTCGGCCCCGAGAAGTACGTCGTCACGGACGACGCGGGCTCGTTCGACGAGCGCAACCTCGGTCCGGGCACGTGGTCGCTGTCGACGTGGCCCGACGACAAGGAGGTCCAGTTGCTCGGGAAGACGGGCCCGGACACGCTCCATGGCATGACGTACATGGCGCAGTCGACGGTCGATCTCGCGAACGGCGCGGAAATCGAGCTCGTGCTCGGCAAGCCGCCCGAACACGGCGTGCGCGTGCACGGACGCATGCTCGACGACGGAAAGCCGGTCGACGGCTACATGACGTGGTTGCCGCAGGGCAAGAACGCGATGGACCAGCAACAGCTCGCACCGTCGAGCCCGACCAAAGGGTTCGACGTTCTGCTCAACCACTCGGGGCGTTACCTGCTCGTCGCGATCCAGGACGAAGTGCGCGCTGAGTTCGTCGTCGACGTGCCGAACAACACGGATTTCGCTTACGACATCGTGCTGCCGTCGGGACTCCTCGAAGGGCGCGTCGTGACGGGCGACGGCACACCTGTGGTCGCTGCCCACGTGGATCTGGTCCCTCGCGGCGCGCACAACCCGCGCCAACCCATGGCCGACATCCAGTACAGCTTGCGCACCGACGACAACGGGAAGTTCCGGTTCCGATGTCTGCCGCGCGCGCGCTTCGAGCTCGGCGTGCACGGCGGCAAGTTCGGACCGAAGGATGCCGGCCAGCCCGCCGGCGCAACGGCGGTGCGCGACATCGACCTGACCTCGAACGAGCTGTCGAGCGATCTCGTCGTCGTCGTGCCGAGCGGATCGATCGCGCACGGCGTCGTGCATTCCGTCGCGAAGAAGGTGGGCTCCGCCTGCGTGTTCGTGTTCACGTCGGAAGGCGAGCCCGTGAACCCGCTCGATTCGATCACCGTGAAGGAAGGCAAGTTCGAGACGTTCGCCCTCCAGCCTGGAACTTGGTTCGCCATCGCGGCGAACGGATTCGAGTGGAGTCCCGCCACGCGCTTCGTCGTCCCGGTCAAAGGCGATCCTGATGAGATCGAGTTACGGCTCGCTCCGGTGGCGAAGCTTACGGTCGACACCTCCGGCATGGGGCCGGCGTGGATCGACGTGCGCGACGCGAACCACTGCTCGATCTCGTCGCTGCTCGACAAGCACGTGTTCAACCGCGAGTTCAACACGGACTGGAGCACGAGCTCATTCGTGTACCGCCTGCCGGCCGGTAACTACGACGTCGCTGCGATCGGCGCGAAGGATCGGCGCACGGGGTACGTCAGCTTGACGCAGGGGCAAGAGCTCTCCACGCGCTTGGGCGAGAAGTGATCGCGTCGACGAAACACGTGGAAGGCTCTTCCGAACGCTAGGTCGGCGCCTCGACGCTGGAAAGTCCCGATACCCGGTCCCAAATCGGCCTGTGCAACGTTACACAGGCACCATGAATCCGATCCATCGCACTGCCATCGCCTTCGGGATCGCCGGGCTCGTGCTCGCCGCTGCGTGCTCGCAACCCGAAGTCGGAACGAAAGAGATGCCGGGCGCGCGGACGGCGGCGACGCCGATCGAGAACAACAACGGAGCCCCCATCGTGAAGACCGACGCAGACTGGAAGAAGGCGCTCTCCCCCGAGCAGTTCGACGTGTTGCGCAAGAAGGGCACGGAAGCGCCCTTCAGCGGCAAGTACTGGAACACGAAAGCCGACGGCACCTACGTGTGCGCGGGTTGCGGCGCGGAGTTGTTCACGTCCGCCGACAAGTTCGACTCGGGTTGCGGCTGGCCGTCGTACACGCGCGCGGTCGACGAAGGTCGCATCATCGAGCACGTCGACTCGAGCCACGGCATGGAGCGCACCGAGGTCGTGTGCGCGAAGTGCGGCGGACACCTCGGCCACGTGTTCGACGACGGTCCGGCGCCGACGGGCAAACGCTACTGCATCAACTCGGCGAGCCTTGACTTCAAGAATGCGAAGAAGTCGGCTGACTCGAAGCCCTGAGACAGAGCTGCTGAGAACGCGTCCGCCTGAACCGTGCCTCTGCCACGCGTTCGTGGGTTGACGCATGCTGACCAACTCGTGCGTCGCCCAATCAAGTCGTGACCGTGGAGCCAGAGGGCCGAGACCGCTCGCAACCACTTGACTGGGCGACGCACGATCCACAGGCAGAGCTGCGCGTCGGAATACGTTGCCGAGGAATCGCTCCGGCTTCGATCCGAACTAAGACGCGGGCGGCCTGGTCCAGTGCGGCGGGTGCGGTTTGGAATCACCGACCGCGACGGCTTCCATCCATCGGGGTCGCGCTCAGCGCGGTGGACAGCGAGCACCGCGCAGGCGGGTGAGGCGGCCCGACGCGAACCGTTCGCACGATCCGCGTCGAGCACGCGCTCATTCGGCTCTCACGGTGTCCACGTCGCTTGCCAGCCGTTCGACAGGTTGAACGTGCTCGGAGTACAGAATGCCGCCGCGTTGCGATACCAGCATTGGTACGTACGCACGTCACCGGCGTGATCGAAGCCCTTGACGTGCACCGCAGGATCGAGACCCGAGGGGAACTGCGACGATCCGCCCACGTTCACGCGCAAACCGAATCGCGTCGTCGTGCCGCCCGCGCAGCGCAAGCCGTCACCGAACGTCGCGCCGGCTCCCGAAGCGACCTGCGTCGTGCCCTGGAAATAGAGCACTGCGCTATCGGGCATCCCCGATCCGTGCAGGACGAACGTGTCTGCAAAGATGCTCGCCGTTCCCGTCGCGACGAGCGCAGCACCGGAACCAATCGAGTTGGCGCAGCCCAAGTTCGCGCCGAGCGGTGACAGGTTCCCGCACGGGCACGCCGTTCCGCTGCCGTCGCCTGCGCAGAACGCGAAGCTGCTGCTATTTCCGCCCGGACCTTCGACGTTCGTTCCGACCGAGGCCGGCAAACCCGACTTCCACAGCCCGATGGTGGCGTTGACCACACCGGGTGCCGCATCCGCGTCGAAGCGGAAGTTGTATGTCGTGCCCCAGTGAATCGCGTTCGCGTTCGGGTTCGTGGCTTCCGTCTCCGTCGACCACGAGACCGCGCCCCCACCGACCGTCGCGATCCAGTCCGCGCCGCTGCGGTTGACGCTGCCTTCGCCGTCGCCGTTACGGTAGTCGACGTCGTGGAACCCGACGTTCGTGACCGTGACGCCCGAGGGAACCGGCACCGAGAATGTCCCCGCGCAGCGATCGCCGTTCATGTTGTAGAGCGCGTACTCGTAGTGAAACTGCCCGCCGCCGAGCGACGTCGTGCGGAATCCGAGGACGAAGAGCCCGTCACCCGGCACGTGCACGTCGTTCAACGTCACGAGCGGATCGACGAGTTGCCACGCGCGAATCGCCGACAGCGAGCGCTGCGTTCCGCCGGCGAACGCGAAGCTCCAGTCCGTGGGTCCGCCGCTGACCGACAGCTCGCGGTAGCTCGCGTTGTTGTCCTGGTTGCCGGCGGCCGCGTCGTCGGGCGTCACGTACTGGCACTCGCCGAAGTAGCGCTCTCCGTTGCCCGCAGTGACATCGGACGACTGGAACTCGCAACGGCGCGCGGTGGTCCCCGACCAGCCTGGGTTCGCCGGCGGGTAAGTGAACGCGCCCGTGTGCGCGTTGACTTGCCAGCGCGGACCGAGGTTGAACTGATTGCCGTTGCGGAATGCGGAGTACGGGTCGGCGCAGTTGACACCCAGGTGCGTGCCGTCGGTCGCCGCGCAGTTCGTGCAACACAGGTTGTTGCTGAGCGCGAAGAAGCCGTGCTTCAACCAGCTCATGCCGATCTGCTCGAAGCGGCCGGCACCCGCGACCGTTCGATAGCGGTAGAGCGTTCCACCGATCGCGGGATGCTGATTCGTGCTGGCAAACCAGTTCAGCCAGACCGTGCCTACGTTGCACGACGTCGTGCCGAGCGAAATCGCGTCGAGCGTGCCCGCGGCGGGCTCGTTCTCGATCTCCTGGATCTCGCCGACGATGACGTCCGGGCCCGTCGCTGTTCCGCACGAGGGCTGCGTGTCGACCGCGATCGTGAACGTTCCGGTTCCCGACAGCGCCGACGGCCAATCACCGAGCTGGATCGTGTAGTTCGATCCGTTCGTGGCATCGAACGCAACGCTCGACTGCTGGCCGCATGTGTCGTCGTTGCACGCCAGCGGTTCGCCTGTCGGGCACCCGCTGACCCCATAGATCGCCAGCTTCGAGTCGATGGTGGTTCCACCGCAGGTCGTGATGGTGAAGTGACCGGTGGCTGCAGCGGTCCACAGGAACCACACGTCGTTCGTGATTGCAGTCTGGCTCGCCGTGTCGGTGCACGTGACGTAGGCCTGGCCCTGCGATCCCGTCGTCGCGGTCGTGTTGTCGAATGCGAACGTTCCGAGGCCGCTGATCGGCGTCGGGGTTGCGCAGTCGTTCGCGCCTTGCGCAGGCAGAGCATGCGACAAGACGATGGTGGCCATCGAGGCAAGAGAGAAGCGGAGCGTTGTGTGCATGAAAAACACCCTGGATGAGGGCTGAAATGGAGACGATGCCGGCATCTCCACGCTATCCGCTTCGCGCCGATGCCGAAGCTCAATCCGCTCTCACACTGATCGAGTTCTGTCTGTCCGGCGTTGTCGATGCAGTCGACGACGATCACCGACGGGAAGACGACAACACGCCGCACGGCTGCACGCCGAGTGCATCCATGCACCCATGTCCGAGGTGCCTGCGCTCGCGTCGCAGGCATTTCTGGTTCATGGGGAAACGGACGCTACTGCGCTGTGCCGCGCAAGCGCACGCGGAAGGGCGTCGGCGCATTCGCGGAGTCGTGCTGGAACTCGAGCGTCGCGTCGCGCTGACCGGTCGCAGCGTGCGGATCGAACGTGACGCGGTACTGCACGTAGTCGCCGCCGAGCAACGCCGACAGACCGAGACAGCTCGAGTTCACCGCCTGACGCATGATGTTGGCGGTGTACGAATGGAAGTGGAGTTGGATGTTGCTCATGCCGCTTCCGCACGTGTGGCAGTAGCTCATGATCGTGCCCTGCGAGCAGACCGTCGTCCCCGTGCAATTGGAGTAGCACTGGTCGAGCGGCGGACAGTAGTCGTGCGTGTGGCTCGAGCCGAAGTTGTGCCCCATCTCGTGCGCGACGACGACGAAGTCCCAGGTGAAGTTGGCCGGCTGACCGTTCCACGTGCCCCAGTTGATGTTGCCCGTGACGTTGCCACTGACACCGAAACCGAAGCTCTGGTTGCAGAGCACGTTGACGTAGGCGACGCCGCCACCGAGGTTCGCGCCCGAGATGAAGTGCGCGAGGTTCGCCGAAACGGGCCAACTGCTCGGCGCCCACGCGGTGCGGAATTCGCTCAACAGCGCCGACGCGTTCCCGCCCGAATCCTGCGACGTCCACGGATCGGACGCGGTCGTGTACACGCCGAGGTAAGCGATCGAGATCGTGGTCTGCACGTCCTCGAAGTATTGAGCGCTGATCGCAGCCATGAGCTGCGTCACGTAGGTCGAGAGGCCGCTCGTCGAACCGAACCTCTGGTAGAGCTGGAAGTCCGTCTCGATCGCGACGCGGCAGTCGGACGTGTTGAGCTCGCCGATACCAGGCAGCCCGCTCGTCGTCGGC
>JBBQNP010000140.1:0-12021 GCA_038330085.1 Planctomycetota bacterium
TGCGGCGTTGCGGACACGGACAGCGACGGCGACGGCGTTCCGAACTGCAATGACGGCTGCCCCAACGACCCGAACAAGACCGCGCCGGGAATGTGTGGTTGCGGCACGCCGGACACCGACACAGACGGTGACGGCACACCCAACTGCACCGACGGCTGCCCGAACGATCCGACCAAGATCGCTCCCGGTCAGTGCGGTTGCGGCACGCCCGACACGGATACGGATAACGACGGCACGGCGGACTGCCACGACGGCTGTCCAACGGATCCGACCAAGATCGCCCCGGGCGTGTGCGGCTGCGGCGTCGCGGACACGGACAGCGACGGCGACGGCGTTCCGAACTGCCACGACGGCTGCCCGAACGATCCGACCAAGATCGCTGCCGGCCAGTGCGGTTGCGGCACGCCGGACACGGACACCGACGGTGATGGTACGGCGGACTGCCACGACGGCTGTCCGTCGGATCCGGCCAAGATCGTCCCCGGCGTGTGCGGCTGCGGCGTTGCGGACACCGACAGCGACGGCGACGGCACTCCGAACTGCAACGACGGCTGTCCCAACGATCCGAACAAGATCGCGCCCGGCTTCTGCGGTTGCGGCAACCTCGAGACCGACACGGACGGAGACGGCACGCCCAACTGCGTCGACGGTTGCCCTGCCGACCCGAACAAGACAACCCCGGGTCAGTGCGGCTGCGGCGTCGCTGAAACGGATACCGATGGAGACGGCACCCCAGACTGCGTCGACGGATGCCCGAACAACCCGGCCAAGACCGCTCCGGGTCAGTGTGGTTGCGATCTGCCCGATACGGACACGGACGGTGACGGCACGCCGGACTGCTTCGACGGTTGCCCCACCGATCCGAACAAGACGGCGCCGGGTGTGTGTCTATGCGGGCATCCGGATGTCGATACGGACGGCGACGGCACGCTCGATTGTCTCGACGGGTGCCCGACGGATCCGCTGAAGCTCGTCGGCGGCGTGTGCGGATGTGGCCAGCCGGACGTCGACACCGACGGCGACACGGTTCTCGACTGCCTCGACGGTTGCCCCCTTGACCCGAACAAGGTCGTCCCCGGCCCGTGCGGTTGCGGTGTCGCCGAGATCGACAGCGACGGAGACGGCACGTTCGATTGCATCGACGTCTGTCCGCACTCCATGCCGCCCGAAGCGCTCACGTTGAGCGAGGTCTACGCGAACCACCTCGACACGGACACGCGTGAGTTCATCGAGATCGCCGGTCCGCCGGGCGGCGTGCTCGACTGCTACATGGTCGTGATCGTCGACGGCGACGGCATCAACGCAGGGATCGTCGATCGCGCGTTCGATCTCGCCGGGTACACGATCCCGCCGAGCGGCTTCTTCGTGCTGGGCGACACGGCGTTGCCTGCGAAGGACTACGACATGGGAGCGCGCGACCGCATCGAGAACGGCACGTGCACCATCTACCTGGTCAACACCAACGGGCCGACCTCACCCGCGATGCTCGTCGGCACGCACGTCGACACGGGTCCGAACACGACGTCGATCCCGAGCCTGACGCTGGTCGTCGACAAGGTCGCGATCGCCGACGCCGGCTATCCCTTGCTCGACGTGGTGTTCGACGGCGCGCCCGTGCTCGGTCCGGATGCGACGTACATGCCGGCCGGCATCTATCGCTGCAGTGGAGCGCCCAACGGCTGGTCGGCGCAGTTCTCGGACTACGACCCGTTCTCGGCAGGACCGCTGCGTGGAACCCCGGGAGCCGCCAACCCAAGCTGCAACCCCGGCGTCGGGTTCTGCTTCGGCGACGGGAGCGGCACAGACTGTCCGTGCGGCAACAACTCTCCAGTGGGCTCGAACAGCGGCTGCATCCACTCGGCGGGCTTCGCCGGCAGGCTCGTGGCGACCGGCTCAGCCAGCCTGGCGCAGGATTCGGTCGTCCTGCACGGCTCGCAGATGCTCAACAGCTCGGCGTTGTACTTCCAGGGCACCCTGCAGGTGGGCGGAGGCAACGGCGGCACGTTCGGCGACGGCTTGCGCTGCGCGGGAGGGACCGTCAACCGCCTCGGCGTCAAGACCAACCTCAGCGGCAGCTCGCAGTATCCCCTCAACGGCGACCCTTCCATCTCGGTCAAGGGCGCGATCGGCGCGCCGGGCATGCGCACCTACCAAGTCTGGTTCCGAAACGCGGCGGTGTTCTGCAATCCGGAGACGTTCAACCTCACCAACGGGGTTTCCATCACCTGGGTGCCTTGATTGCGCCCGGGGTCTCCGCGTAGTTTCGCGGTCGGCCGCAGGGCTGATCCGTGATGACGAAGAAGTCGCAGCGCATGCGCGTGCTCGTGAGCGCCGGCCCGACGCGCGAGCACGTGGATCCGGTGCGGTTCCTCTCGAACGAATCGAGCGGGCGCATGGGGTTCGCGATCGCGGAAGCGGCGGCGAAAGCGGGCCACGAGGTCACCCTCGTCGCGGGTCCCGTCGACCTCGCGACCCCGCAGGGCGTCCAGCGCGTCGACGTCCTCAGCGCGCGCGACATGGGGAAGGCCCTGCGCACGTTCTTTCGGCGCTGTGACGCGCTCTACATGGCTGCCGCAGTCGCCGATTGGCGTCCGGCGCGGCGTCTGGCGGGCAAATGGCGCGCGAAGGACGGCGGCTCGGCGCGCTCACACATCGACCTCGTGCGCAACCCGGACATCCTCGCGGGCCTCACGCGCGGACGCCGCGCACCGCAGCGGACCGTGATCGCGTTCGCGCTCGAAACCGGCGACGGCGAGCGGCGTGCGCGGGCCAAGATGAGCCGCAAGGGCGCCGACTGGATCGTGCTCAACGGGCCCTCTGCCCTGGGCGGCGAGAAGACCAGCGTGCGCATCCTCGGAGCGGACGGGATCGAGTTCGCATTGCCGCTCCAATCGAAGCGCGCCGTCGCTCGCAGGCTGATCGAACTCCTGGATTTCGGCGCCTGAACAAGGCTTCCGTCCATCGGCGCGTGCTTGGAATCGACTTCCCGGCGTGGTATTCCCGACCTCGATCCGAGCGCTGGAGGGGAATCGATCGGACAGGACGGGTTCCTGTTCGGCGGCGAGCGGCGTGCACGCGCTCCCGCGGTCGCCGACGAGGCATACTTCTCCCCGTGCTCGTGCGAAGGGCATTGGATGGCACGCAAGCGCAAAGTCGACCTCGACGAGGTCGATGACATCGAGGAGTCAGACGATCCGGTCGAGGACCGGCCCGTCAAGCGCCGCTCCAGCTCGGCGAAAGCACGTTCCAAGTCGGGCGCGACTTCGACCGGAGCGGGCCGTTGGAAGGCGGTGCTGCAGAACTTCTTCTTCGGCCGCGAGGTGGACGAAGAGACCGGCACGCGACTGCGCGAGATCCGCGGGTTGCTCGTGCTCGGGTTCTCGCTGTTCCTGCTCTTGTCGATGGTCTCGTACTACGCGCCGTTCGGGGATCCGGGCGCGAGGGGACACAACTGGGGCGGCCAGATCGGTTTCTACATCGCGAACGGCGCGTTCATGGGCTTGGGATACGCGGCGTACTTCGCGATCCTCGTCGCGTTCGGATGGGGCTGCACGATGGTCGCGGGGCGCAGGGTGCCGCTCGTCGGACTGCGCACCGTCGGCGGGATCTGCTTCGCGACGTCGACGGCGTTCCTCTTGCACTACGTGTTCGATCCGTTGACGACGGACGCGCGCGCGGTGATGAGCTCGCACTTGCCGTACGGAGCGGGTGGATGGCCTGCGCTGCAGTTGACGCCCATCTTGATCGAGAAATTCGGCGGTCCGGGCTTGTTCATCGTGCTCGTCGTCGTCGCGTTCGTGTCGTTCCTGCTGGCGACCGAGATGGCGTTCTATCCGGCGTGGCAGGCGTTCCACGCGTGGTTGCAAGCGCGTCGCGACGAGCGCGGCGAGAGCCTCAGTTCGGCGGTCGCGGGTTACATCGGTCGCACGGCGGTGGAGCTGTGGGGCTTCGTGCGCGGCGACGACCTCGCGCCGGGGCTCGCGGTTGCGGGCGCAAGTGCGGGCGTGGGTTCCGAAGAAGACGCGAGCGAGACGGATCTCGACTTGGACCTCGAAGAGGGCGAGTTCGACCTGCGCTCCAACCTGCCGGTGAAGGAGCCCGCGCTGCACCGGCGCTTGCGCCCGTCGAAAACCGCGAGCCTCGACAACCCCGACCGCTTGCCCGAGATCGACGAGGACGACGTCGAGGAAGCGTTCGAAGAGGAGATCGACGAGGACATGGAGTTCGGCACCGAGCCGACGGCGGAGGAATTGGCCGAGATGACCGCTGCGGAGCGGGCCGAGCTGGGCGAGGACTCCGAAGAAGCGCAGGGGTCGGACGACGACGAAGAGGACGGCCAAGAAGGTGCCCCCGACGAGGACGGCGACGAAGCGACCAAGGAAGTCGTGCCGGCCGTCGCTGCGGCGCTCAGGCCCTCGCCCGTGAAGGCGCGCACGGCGGAGATGCGCTACGACCCGCCGACGCCTCCGCCTGGACCGTGGACGTTTCCGCCGCTCGATCTGCTCTTGCCGCCCGAAGCCGATGCCGGCGTCGACGACGCGTTCCTGCAGTCGAGTGCCGCGAAGCTCGAAAACGCGCTCAAGAGCTTCAAGGTCGAAGCGCAGGTCGTGTCGGCGCAAGTCGGTCCGGCGGTGACTCTGTTCGAGCTGACCGTTGCGCAAGGCACGCGCATGAACAAGGTCACGCAGCTCAGCCAGGAGATCGCGGCGGCGTTGCGCGCGCAGAGCGTGCGCGTGATCGCGCCGATCCCCGGCCGCGAGACGGTCGGCATCGAGGTGCCGAACACCAAGCGCCGCGTCGTGCGCATCAGCGAGCTCGTCAGCCAGCGCGCGTACGACCCCAAGCTCATGGCCTTGCCGCTCTTCGTCGGCATGGACGCGGAGGGCGGGCCGGTCGTCGAGGACCTTGCGCGCATGCCGCACCTCTTGATCGCGGGCACGACGGGCTCGGGCAAGTCGGTGTGCATCAACACGATCCTCGCGAGCCTGTTGCTCACGCGCTCGCCGCACGACGTCAAGATGATCCTGCTCGATCCGAAGATGGTCGAGCTCCAGGCCTTCGCGAACGTGCCGCACCTGATGTGTCCCGTCGTCACCGACGTGCGCCAGGCGACGAGCGTGCTCTTGTGGGCGGTCGAGAAGATGGAAGGGCGCTACGAGCTCTTCAAATCGGCCGGCGTCAAGAACATCAAGGGCTACAACGCGCTCGGCGAGGAGAAGCTCAAGGAGGTCCTCGGTTCGGAGTGGAACGAGGAGCGCACGCCGCGCCACCTGCCCTACATCGTGATCGTCGTCGACGAATTCGCCGACCTGATGTCGGCCTCGAAAAAGGAAGCCGAGCACGCGATCACGCGCCTCGCGCAGAAGTCGCGCGCGGCGGGCTTGCACGTGATCGTCGCGACGCAAAGACCGTCCACTGACGTCATCACCGGCGTCATCAAGGGCAATTTGCCGACGCGCATCGCGTTCCAGGTCGCCAGCAAGGTCGACAGCCGCGTCATCCTCGACGAGATGGGCGCCGACAAATTGCTCGGACACGGCGACATGCTCTTCTTGCCCCCCGGCGGCGCGAAGCTCAAGCGCGTGCAGGGTGCTCTGGTCGAGGACAGCGAGATCCAAAAGCTCGTCGACTTCGTGTGCCAGGACAGCGCGCCGAGCTTCAGCCAGGAGCTCGTGCAGGTCGCGAACGGCGAAGCGCGGCCGAACTCCGACAGCCCCGGCGACGGCGGCGAAGAAGACGACATGTTCGACGAGGCCGTGCGCGTGATCCTCAAGAGCAAGCGCGGCTCCGCGAGCCTCTTGCAGCGCGCGCTCGGCGTCGGCTACACGCGCGCTTCACGGCTCATCGACATCATGACCGAGCGCGGCATCGTCGGGCCGTACCGCGGCAGCAAGGTGCGCGAGATCATGATCACACTCGATCAATGGGAAGAGATGCACGGCCCGTCTTCTTCGTCGACGGCGAAGAACGGCGTGCAACACGAGGCCGCTGGCCAGGGGACGAGCGATGAATGACCGCAAGAAGTTCGGGTTGATCGACTGGGCCGGCATCGTGCTGTTCGCGTTCGGCGCGCTGGGCACGGTGTTGATGTTCCTCACGATGTCGTCGAGCCGGATCGAACAACACGGCCCGATGGTGGGGGTCGCCGACGCTTGGAAGGGCATTTTCGGCGTGTTTCCGAGCCTTTTCTTGAACGCGGCGTTCCTGTTCCTCGGCGCGCGCCTCTTCTTGAAGCGCGAGTCGGCGATGCTGTTCAAGAACCTCGCGGGTTGTGCGCTGCTCACGATCGGGCTGTCGATCTTCTTCGGCGCGCTGTCGACCGGTGCGGGCGGCAAGATCGGTGCGTACACGGGCGAGATCGTCACGACGCGCGCTCACATCGCGCTCGGTGCGCTCGTCGGGCTCGTCGCGATCTTCGCGGCGGCGTGGTTCGCGTGGTTGCGACACACCGGAATGGGTCGCGCCTACGTCGCTCCCGCTCCGACACCCATGACCGCCGAGACGAAGGCCGCCAAGGTCGTCGCACGTCCGATCGCGCCGCCGATGCCGACGCGGCTCTCCACGCCGCAGACCGCCGCGGCGGAAGAGGGCGTCACTGCGGCGGAGTCGGCAGCGCTGTTCCCGATGGAGGAAGTGGCACCGATCATGAGCGCTCCGGTCACGGACCCCGTCGCGCACGCCGATGCCAGCGAAGGTGCCCCCGCTCTCCCGCGCTCGCCGTATCCCGAGGACGTGCGTCGCATGGGCCGGGTTCCGCCGGGTGCGAAGCCGCTCGAAGTGCCGGCCGCGCTGCAGGAGACCGCGCCCTCGGCGTACCGCTGGACCGCTCCGCGCACGGAGCCGGACGAGCGCGCGGAAGATTCGGTTCGCGCGCCGATCGCATCCGAGAACCGCTCAGCCGGGTTCAGCGTGCAAGGCTTGCGTCCTCTGCGCCGCGTCGAAGAGGAGCTCGAGGCCGGAGTAGCGCCCGCGATCGACGCGGAGAGTGTCGCAGCATCGCAGCCGTCCCTGCGGGCCGTCGATGCGGAGGCCGTGGAAGCGGAGGCCGGCGTGCAAGTGCCGGTGCCGAGCTGGGAACAACCCGCCCTTTTCCGTCCCGAAGCCGGCGACGAAGAGCCGGTCGACGCGTACGGGACACCGCTCACGCTGGTCGAAAAGCTGCGTGAAGCGCGCCGCATCGGCGGGCTGGAGCGCGATGACACGCGCGTGATCGACGAGCTGGCACACCAAGAGCGCGAGCAGGTCCCCGCGCCGGTCGCGTCGATCACGTCGGAGGAACTCGACGTGCTGATGGAAGACGACGTCGAGGAAGTCGTCGTCGCCGAAGCAGTGTCCGAGGAGGAAGCGGACTTCGACGAAGAGAGCGACGAAGCCGAGTACCAGCCATTGCGCTCTCGCACGATCCCCCGCGAGATCGACGCGCAGATCGAGCCGGTGGTTGCGCTCGACGACGAGATCGACGAAGACGCGGACGAGGATGAAGAGGATGCGGACGAAGAGCTCGATGAAGAGGAGTCTTCCGACGAGCCCCTCGTCGTTGCAGCCGAGATCGGTTCGTTCGACGAAGCGACGCTCGAGGACGATGACGACTTCGAGGATGACGACGTCGGCGATGAGGAAGACGCCGACGAGGAAGACGTGCTCGAGGAGTCCGTGCTGGCCGAGGAGGAACTCGAAGAGGACCTCGAGCTCGCCGCGCCGGTGATCCGGGCCGCCGCTCAACCCGTGCTCGAGCCGCTCGCGCTTCCGGCCGTGAACGTCGCGCCGATTCGGAGCGAGCCGATCCAGCCGGGTCTGTTCGACGCGCCGATCGCGGCATCGGCCGCAGCGCCGGCTCCGACGCTGGCACGCGTCGAACCGCCTGTGCTGACTCCGGCACGCGTCGAACCGCCTGTGCTGCGGCACGCTGCTGCTCCGACACAGACGCCTCCCCCGCTGCAGACAACAGCTCCGCTGCAGACAACAGCCCCGCTGCAACCGGCGGCGCGCCAGGAACCCGCTCCGGCATCGAAGCCCGCCTCCCAGCCGAAGCCCGCTCGAGAAGTCAAGCCCGCGCGCGCATCCGCTCCGACCGAGAAGGAAGTCGTGTTGCAGCCCGTCGCCGCCGCGCCCACCGAGCGCAGCGTGAAGTCGACTGCGCCCGAGGCCTCGCGCCAAAACCTCTTGTCCGACATCGGCTGCCTCTTCATCGAGCGCGGTCGCGTGGCCGTCTCGATGCTGCAACGCCAGCACGGGATGGACTTCGACGAGGCCTGCAAGGTGCTCGACGACCTGCAGGAGATGGGCTTGATCGGTCCGTACCTCGGCGGACAGCGCCGGGATATACTCCTGACCCGCGAACAGTGGCTGGAGAGGGTCTCGCAGGCCGGCGCGGCGCGCTGACGACCTCTCAAAGCTAGAATCTCGACCCGCGCGGCAGATGCCAACTCAGCAGAGGGCAGAACGCCGCGCGGTTTCGTCTGCCGGGTTCGTTCAGCCATCTACCGACGCACCTACCCAGCTCTTGAAAAAGCACCCTTACGTCTCGCTCGTCCACCTCGGCTGCGCGCGCAACCTGATCGACTCCGAGCTCATGCTCGGGCGCATGGCTGAAGCGGGCGTCGTCATCACCGACGACGAGGACAGCGCGCACACGGTCGTGCTCAACACCTGCTCGTTCATCGGGCCGGCGCGCGAGGAGTCCGAGAACGCGATCCGCGGCTTGATCGAGCGCAAGTCGCGCGGTGAGATCGAGCGCGTCGTCGTCGCGGGCTGCCTGGTCCAGCGCTACAAGCACGACCTCGCAGCGCGCTTCCCCGACGTCGACTTGTTCGCGGAGATCAGCGACTACAAGGCCCTCGCGAAGTCGGTGAAGGCGCTCACGCAAGGTCAGAAGACGGACTCGTACCTCGAGGGCCCGGGCTTGCGCGCGCCCGACCGCGAAGGTGCGCGCCTGCTCTCGACGCCGGGCTCGTACGCGTACCTGCGCATCAGCCACGGCTGCGATCACACCTGCAGCTTCTGCGCGATCCCCTCCATCCGCGGTCCGCACCGCAGCAAGAAGCAGCAGGACCTCGTGTCGGAGGCGCACGAGCTCGTCGGCTCCGGCGTGCGCGAGCTGGTCCTCGTCGCCGAGGATTCGACCGCGTGGGGGCGCGAGAACGGCCTCGAGCTGCCGGACCTCGTCGAGGCCTTGGCCGGGGTCGATCGCCTCGCTCGCATCCGCGTCATGTACGCGTACCCCAACCGCTTTCCCTGGCGCCTGACGGAAGTGATGCGCGCCCATCCGAACGTCGTGCCCTACCTCGACATCCCGGTGCAGCACATCGCGACGCCCATGTTGCGCGCGATGCGGCGCGCGGGCAGCGGCGACCAGGTCCGGCGCATCCTCGACCGCCTGCGCGAAGAGGTTCCGGGCATCACGTTGCGCACCACGCTCCTGCTCGGTTTCCCGGGCGAAACCGACGCCGACGCCGCACAAGCCGTCGACTTCGTGCGTGAGTACGGCCTCGCGCGACTGGGCGCTTTCACCTACTCGCCCGAACAAGGCACGCCCGGGTTCGACCTCGAAGGCCGCGTGCCCGCCGACGTGGCCCAGGCCCGGTACCAGGCGGTCCTTTCAGCGCGCGACGAGGTGCTGCGCGCATCCCAAGGAGCGCTGATCGGCAAGGAACTCGAAATCCTGGTCGACGAGAGCCATCCCGACGCGCAGGCTGTCGTCGGCCGCACGGCCATGGACGCGCCCGAAGTCGACCTGGTCGCCATCGTGCGCGGATCGAAGGCGGCGGTCGGCGCCATCGTGCGCGCTCGCGTGGAATCACTCGACTCCGAATCGAACCTGGTGTGCACACCCATCAAGTCGCGCTGAAGCCTACCCGCGTGGGCGTGTTCCGCTACTGGCCCAACCGCATCACCGCGATGCGTTTCGTGGGTGCGCTCGTCCTCTTCTTCATCCTCACGCAGGACGAGAGCCGCAACGCCGTGGGCGGGAAAGTCGATCCGGTTTTCATTCGCTGGTCGTTCTGGACATTCATCCTCGTTGCGGTGAGCGACGTCCTCGACGGCTGGCTCGCGCGGCGCGGCAATCACGTGACGGCATTCGGCCGCATCGCCGATCCGTTCGTCGACAAGGTGCTCGTGCTCGGCACCATGGTGTTTCTCGCCGTGCTGCCGTGGTCGGAGGAGTGGTTCCCGGCTTGGTTCGTGGTCGTCATCGTGGCGCGCGAGCTGTTGATCACCGCTCTACGCGGTTATGTCGAGAGCATGGGCGGTGAGGTCTCGGCAGACTGGTTCGGCAAGGTGAAGATGTTCGCGCAGTGCGTCGCGATCGGCATCGTCATCGGGATGAAGGCGTTCGACCTCGCAACCCCGTTCTGGAAGCAGACGGCTCACGTGTTCGTGTGGCTGACGCTGATCACCGCCGTCGGTTCTTGCGTCAGCTACCTCGTGAAGACACGCCGGTTCCTGCTCGAGGAATCGGCGTGATCAAGGACAAGCTCAAGCTCGCCGTCGTGTCGTTCGGGTTCCTGGGTTGCTCGCCGTTCGCGCCGGGCACGGTCGGGACGCTGGGCGGAGTGCTGATCGCGTGGCTCCTGCGCGACACGCAGTGGTTTCCGCTGTGGGCGCTCGTCGCGTGCCTCGTGCTGTACGCGATCGCGCAACCGCTCGGCGATTGGTCCGAACGCTACGCGGGCAAGAAGGACCCGGGCATCTTCGTCGTCGACGAGGTGATCGGGTACCTGATCACGATCGCGTGGATGCGCGGGCCCAGCCTCATCGCGCTCGCCGTCGCGTTCTTCGTCTTCCGTTTCTTCGACATCGTCAAGCCGCCGCCTGCACGCGCGATGGAGAAGATCAAGGGTGGTCACGGCATCATTCTCGACGACGTCGTCGCGGGGTTCTGGGGACTCTTGATCGTGATGATCCCGGCCCGACTTCTCCTCGATCAACTCCGCTGGACGGTGTGAGCATGGCGCGTACGAAGAAGGAATCTGATCTCTCGCTCTCCGGTCCGTCGCTCGCGTCGGGCTTCGCGATCAAGATGACGATCGCGCTCGCGGCGGTGATGATCGCGGCCGGAGCGTTCCTGTACTCGCGCGTGGTCGGCGCGGCGCAGGGCGTGCAGGAGAAGACGTTCGTCGAGGCCACCAAGCTGCAGGGTCCGCTGCTCGTGCAGCTACGCGACGACAACGCGGCTGAAATCGCCCTGAAGCTGTTCGGCCAGAAGCCCGATCCGAACAAGCCGCGCATCTGGAACCCCGTCCCGGCACCGAACGCGACGGTCGAGACGTTCGCGAACGGCGAGGTGAGGCGCATCGACGCCCTGTTCGGACCGGGCAACCAGACGCACGGCCACATGTACCTGTACCGGCAGGGTGGCGAGGACGTCATGCCGCCCTTGCTCGTCCCCGCGAGCCTGAAGGACACTGCGGGCGAGGGTCTGTTGCCGATCATCCTGGGCGTGACGTTGTTCGTCATCCTGGCCGGCGCGTTCGTCGCGTACCTGGTGGGCAGCGCCGTGTCGCGACCGCTCGAGCTGATCGTCGGCGACATCGCGCAGATCAGCCGCGGGGACCTGCGACATCGCACGCGCGTGCGCGCGGGCGGCGAGATCATGCTGCTCGCGAAGTCGATCGACCGCATGGCCGGCAACCTGGAGTCGGCGCAGGCGGCACAACTGGAGTTGTCGGTACGCGAGCGCGAGATCGGCCTGGCCGGCGAAGTGCGCGAAGCGTTGTTGCCGCAGACGACGCCCAAGGTCCAGGGCTACGACCTCGGATCACTGCACGTCGACTCGCCTACGCCGGGCGGGGACTTCCACGAGTTCCTCGAGTTCGCGGACGGTCGCGTCGGGCTGCTCGTGTGCGACGTCAGCGGCCGCGGCATCCCGGGCGCGATGATCGGAGCGATCGCGCGTTCGTACTTGCGTGTGGAGCTCTCGCGCGGCGGCGACGTCGCGGCGGCTCTGGTGCGCGCGAACGCCGAGCTCGCGCGCGACGTGCGCCGCGGCATGTACGTGACCGCGATGTACGTGCTCGTCGA
>JBBQNP010000141.1:0-11995 GCA_038330085.1 Planctomycetota bacterium
GTGTTTTTTGGTTGTTTGGGGGGCCCGGGCGGGGGTGGGGGGCGTGGCGCGGTTTGCGGGTGGTCCGGCCACCGGGGGCCTGCCCCCGCGACGCCGGTCCGACAGAGCGGGGTGGGCGGACGGTGCCAAGCACTAATCGCCGGAAATACCGGCTATCGGCGCCAGGCACCTTCCGCGCAATCGGCGCAGTTGTGGTGCTAAGCCCGCTCGCGCACTTCGCAGCGGCCGTCGGCGTTCCCGATCAGCACGACGTGAGCGAGCCCAATGAAGAGACCGCTCTCGACGACACCCGGGATCGCGTCGATCGCACGCTCGAGCCGCGCCGCGTCGTCGATGCCGCGCGCGAACTTGCAGTCGAGGATCTCGTTGCCGTTGTCCGTCAGGTACGTGCGTCCCCCGCTCTCGCGCACGCGCGGCTCGCACCCGAGCTTCTCGAGCGCGCGTCGAACCGGATGGCGCGCGAACGGCACGACTTCGACCGGCAATGCGAACGTGGTCCCCAGGCGCGTGACGACCTTCGATGCGCCGACCACGATCGCGACGCGGCGCGAAAGCGTGGCGACGACCTTCTCGCGCAAGAGCGCGCCGCCTCCGCCCTTGATCATGTCGAAGCGCGCATCGATCTCGTCGGCGCCGTCGATCGTGAGGTCGATGTGATCGACGTCGTCGAGCGTCGCGAGCGGGATCCCGAGCTCACCTGCCTTGCGTTGCGTGTCGATCGACGTCGGCACGCCGCGCACGCTCAACTTCTCGCGCCGTATGCGCTCACCGAGCTCGAGGAGCGCGAAGTGAACCGTCGAACCCGTGCCCAGGCCGAGGATCATGCCGTCCTCGGCCAATCCGGCCGCGCGACGGCCGGCGACTTCCTTGGGATCGTGCATGGGCGCTCGAGCGCGGATCCTACGGCACCCCATCGAGCGATCCCACGCCACCGAGGCCTGCGGTCCGCGGCGGACCCCGATCCTGGCCCCTCCGACCCCAATTGACCCCCACCAGGCCCTGGATTGGCCAGCCCCCCGGAGGCCGAAAAAGCCCGAAAGTCTGTGGCTGGCGGTATCGCGCGACCGAAGCTAGATTGAGATTCAGTCTCAAGACCTTCGGGGCCGGACGAACGGCCCGATGCGTCACGATTCGACTCCAAGCCCATGAAACGACTGCACGACATCCGCCCCGGCGAAAGCGCGCGCTTGGCGCAGCTCGGTGGAGAGCGTTCGTTCCAGCGTCGGCTGATGGAGCTCGGGCTCCTGCCCGGCACGCGCGTGCGCCTCGTGCGTCGCGCCGGAGTCGGTGATCTCGTCGAGCTCGAAGTGCGCGGCGGACACATCAGCCTGCGCCGCTCCGAAGTCAGCGAGCTCCTGTTCGAGCGCGAGAGATGAACCCGGTCCGCGCCGCGCCTGCGGCGAACGCCTCGCGGCTGCCCGTCGTGGCGATCGCCGGCAACCCGAACACCGGAAAGACGACGCTCTTCAACCGGATGACGGGATCCGATCAGAAGGTCGGCAACTATCCGGGCGTCACGGTCGAGCGGCATTCGGGCAAGTTGAAGCTCGGGAGCGGACGCACGGTCGAGCTGGTCGACGTGCCGGGCACGTACAGCTTGTCCGCACGCAGCCGCGAAGAAGAGATCGCGATCCAGGCGGTCGCCGGTCTCACGCCGTTCGAACCGCCGGACCTCGTCGTGCTCGTCGTCGACGCGACGCAGTTGTCGCGCAACCTGTACATGGTGTTGCAGGTGCTCGAGCTCGGCGTGCCGATCGTCGTCGCGCTCAATATGACCGACATGCTCGCGGGTCGTGGCGAGGAGATCGACGTCGCGCACTTGTCGCGCGAGCTGGGTCTGCCCGTCGTGCCGGTGTCGGCGTTGCACGGAACTGGCTTCGACGAACTCGTGCGCGAGATCGATCGCGTGATCGCGAAGCCCGATTCCGCGCAACCGGGCGCGCGCTGGTCGCCCGACTCGTCGGCGTTGCTCGCCGACATCAACGCGGTCGCAGCCTGTATCCCGCAGCCTTGGAAGCGCGGCAGTACGGACCGCGAACGCGCGCTCTCGTTGTGGGCGTTGCTCTCGATCGAGGATCACGACGAGCTCGTCGGAGTGCCGACGGATCTGCGCCGCGTGGTGACGGAGCGGCGCAAGCTCGCGACCGACGCCGGCCGGCAAATCGATCTCGAGGTGATCCGCGGTCGCTACGGCTGGATCGATGCGCGCATCGACGCATTTTTGAAACGCAAGGGCCCGGTCGCGCGCTCGCTCACCGAGTCGATCGACGCCGTGTTGCTGAACCCCGTGTTCGGCTTCGCGATCTTCCTGACGTTGATGGGCCTCGTGTTCCAGTCGCTCTTCTCGTGGGCCGATCCGGCGATGAAGCTGGTCGAGAGCCTGTTCGACGGGCTCGCGACCCTCGTGCGCGGCACGTTGCCGCCCGGACTGTTCCAGCAGTTCCTCACCGACGGCGTCATCGCAGGAGTCGGCAGCATCGTCGTCTTCCTGCCACAGATCCTGCTCTTGTTCCTGTTCATCGGCGTGCTCGAGGACTCGGGCTACATGGCGCGCGTCGCGTTCCTGATGGATCGCATCATGCGCGCGCTTGGTCTGCACGGGCGCGCGTTCGTGCCGATGCTGTCGGGCTACGCGTGCGCCGTGCCGGCGATCCTGGCGACGCGCACGATGGAGCGGCAGCGCGATCGCACGCTCACGATGATGGTCATTCCGTTGATGACGTGCTCCGCGCGCTTGCCGGTGTACACGCTGATCATCGGCGCGCTATTCCCGGCGGCGCTCGTGTTCGGGTTCATGCCGACGCAAGGCCTGTTGATGGTCGGCATGTACTTGTTCAGCACGTTGATGGCGCTCGCTGCGGCCGCCGTGTTGTCGCGCACGATGTTCAAGGGCAAGCGCGTGCCGCTGATCCTCGAGATGCCGCCGTACCGGTTCCCCCACTGGCCGAGCGTGTTGCGCATGATGCTGCAGCGCTCGAAGGCGTTCCTCGTCACGGCGGGTAGCGTCATCCTGCTCATCTCGATCATCCTGTGGGCGCTGCTGACGTTCCCGCGCGACGCGCATCTCGCGGACAAGATCGCCGCCGCGCAGGCGCGGGTCGTCGCGCAGCACTTGCCTCTGGACCAGGAAGCAGAGCAAGTTGCCGACATAGTGGGCGGCATGCGCGGTGAAGCGTTGCGCTCGACCTACGGCGGCCGTCTCGGACACCTGATCGAGCCGGTGATCAAGCCGCTTGGATTCGACTGGAAGATCGGCGTTGGTCTGGTTGGCGCGTTCGCCGCGCGCGAAGTGTTCGTGTCGACGATGGGCGTCGTGTACGGCGTCGGGGACAAGGTCGACGAGAAGTCGACGACGCTGCGCGCCAAGATCCGCGCCGAGGAGCGCGAGGACGGCAAGCCGGTCTACACGCCGCTCGTCGGGCTCTCGCTGATGATCTTCTTCGCGCTCGCCTGCCAGTGCATGAGCACGCTCGCCGCCGTCTATCGCGAGACGAAGAGTTGGCGCTGGCCGGTGTTCCTCTTCGCCTACATGACGGCGCTCGCCTGGGTCGCGAGCTTCATCGTCTACCAAGGCGGACGCGCGCTCGGCTTTGCGTGATCGGAGTACGGAGGCTGCCTCCGTACTCGGTCTGATCAGCGCTCGAACTCCTGCGGCACTCCGTCACCGGGATGACCGCGCAGGAACTCGAGGAACTTCTCGGTCGTCATCAAGCCGCCCTTGCGACGCAACACCTTGGGAGCCTTCACGTCCTTGCCCTTCAACGTGTCGATGATGACGTAGAACGGATTGGCGCTCGATTCCGCCAGCTCCTCTTGGAGCTTCTTGTTCTCTGCGATGCGCGGGCCCTTGTCGTAGTGGAGACGCGCCTCGATGAAGTGCTTGCCCAGGGTTTCGGCGACCGCCGGCTTGGTGAAGATCTTGTTCTCCATCAAGCGACAGTTCACTCATGTGATGCCGGTGAAGTTCACCAGCAACAGCTTCCTCTCTGCCACAGCACGTGCGTACGCGGCCTCGAAATCGTCTTCGATGATGACCGGCCCGGTGTTCTCGCCCACGGCCGTCGCAACTCCGCCGATGCGCGTCGAGTATGGCGGAATGAACGCGGTCATGAGCGGGTCCATCGAGTGACCCAGCCCGCCGTACAAGCAGTACACCGCGAACAAGGTCGTCGCGATGCCGGCGAGAAGACGCTTGGGAGAGATCGTCGCGGAGTCCTCTTGCCCGTACTCGTCCTTCAGTCGGATCCAACCGAACAGGTACGCCGCGGCCAGACCAAGGATCGCGAACCACAGGAACAGGAACAGCTCGCGCGAGAAGATGCCCCAACCCCACACGAGGTCGACGTTCGAGATGAACTTGAGCGCGGCCGCGATCTCGACGAAGCCGAGAAAGACCTTGAGCGTGTGCATCCACTCGCCGCTCTTCGGCATCGCCTTCACCTTGGCGGGCACCATCGAGAGGAACACGAACGGGATCGCCATCGTCAGGCCGAACACGGCCATGCCGAGCGCGATCCGTCCGAGACCACCGCTCGTCGCGCCGGTGGAGAGCAACGTTCCGACGAACGGCGCCGTGCACGTGAACGAGGTTACGACGAGCGTCGCTCCCATCAAGAATACGCCGAGGTATCCGCCCTTCTGTGACGCGGAACCCGCGACGCGCAGCAAGAACGCGGGCGGCTGCAGGTTCATCACGCCGAACAGCGTCAGTGCGAAGACCAGGAAGAAGCCTCCGATCACGAGGTTGGTGATCGGATGCGCGGCGAAAGGAATGATGATCGGGCCCGCGATGAGCCCGATCAGCACGAAGATCAGCACGATCCCCGCGCCGTAAGCGAGCGAGAGCGGCAACGTGCTGGTTTTGCGCGCGTCAGCCTGCTTCGTGAAGTAGCTGATCGTGATCGGGATCATCGGGTACGTGCATGGCATCAGGAGCGTGAACACGCCCCAAAACACGGCGGACAAGAGGAACGCGAGCAGGCTCGATTCGCGGCCGGCTTCCTCTTCTTTCGATGTGCTCGCGGGCGTCGGTGCGTTCTTCCCCGCTGGAGCCTTGGTCGCGGCAGGAGTGGCGTTCGGTGCAGTCTTGTCCTTGTCAGCCGTCATGCCCGAACTGGCGGTCTCTGCCGGCGCGGGATCGACCGTCTTCGAGTTCGAATCGGCCTCCGCACCAGCGGTCGCGCTCAGATCCTTCGGGAAGTTCGCGAACAGCGCGTCGGGCCCCGCACCGGCGTACTTGACCGACTGTTGATACGGCAGACAGACGCCCGCTTCGCCTTCGGTGCACGTCTGACCCGTGATGTCGAGGACGAGGTCGTCGACCTTTCCACCCTCCGTCTTCGTGCCCACCCGCCAGATCGCGAACGTTCCCGCGTGCGTGTGCAGCTCGAACTTCTCGCCGTAGTCGACCTCTTCGATCTTCGGCGCGGGGAAGCGCCAGTCACCCCACGTGAAACCCTCTCCGCTCAACACCGGCGTCGTCGGCAGACCCATCGTGCTGCCGACGTCGCTCGCATCGGGACCGCTGTACAAGTGCCAGCCCTTGTCGACCTGCATCTCGACGATCACGTGCACCGCCGTTCCCTCGGCGCGCGCATAGAGCGTGGCGTTCGCGTGGGTCTCGACCCTCGGGGCCGCGACCGGACCGGTCGGGACGAAGAGGCTCGCGACGAGAAGGAAATGCAGCATGGCTGGGTGAATTCCGATGGGGAGGCCGAGCGCGGGCCGGGATCCTAGCGTCTACGCCGTCCCCCGTGGTCAGGTGAGATCTCGAGCTCGAACTTGCACCCTGTTCGAACCGGGGCCGCGCATGTGACGCGCGCGCGAAGGTCTATCCTGTCCGGCGCCCCGGCAGCGCCTGCTCCAATGCTTGCCGCTCCGATGTCCGCGACCTCGAGAACAACCATGCGCCTCCTCGAAACCACCTGCGCGATCTCGGCCGTCTGTCTGTGCCTCTCTCTCCGCGCAGTCCAGCAACGGCCACCCGAGCCCACACCCAAAGCGCCGTCGATCACGAAGCCCGCGAACCCCGCGATGGAAGACATGCAGGGGGCGTGGAAGCTCGTGAAGATGGAGACGCTGAACCTCGACAAGCAGGGCCGCACCGACGTCGGGTTCATGCTCGTCTCGGGCAACTACTTCTCGTTCGAGCTGCACGTGGGCTGGGCCTCTCGCGACGGCAACTCGACGACGCGCACGTTCCAGTCCGGAACGCATCGCTTCGAAGTCGACGAGCACTCGAAGATGGTCGCGAGCTCGGTGATCGGCTCGATCAACGATCCCGATGGACGCTTTCTCTTCGAACAACCCGGCCGTCAGCGCGAGTACACGGTCGATTGCGTCGGCAGCGTGCTCAAGCTCAAGCGTGACGACGGCACTTCGTTCGAGTTCGAGCGCTTGATCGACAGCCGCCCGCGGCGCGACTTCTACGGCAGACCGATCAAGCCGAAGGAGAGTGCGACCGACGACAAGGACAAAGACGGCAAGGAGAAGGGCGGCACCGACAAGGGCGGAGCGGAAACACCGCCCAAGAAGGACTGACATGTTGCTGCTCGCATGGATGCTGTGCGTCGCTCAGGCACCGCAGGTCACGGGCCTGCACGCGGGCGAGTCGGTCATCGTCCTCGATGAATCCACGATCCCTGCGAAGGACGACAAGCGCTTGTTCATCCGTCCGCGTGTGCTCGACGCGCTCACCGGTGCACCGATCGCGGGCGTGAAGATCGAGACGTGGACCGAGGCGGGCGTCACTCCGACCAACCTGCAGCTTCGGCTCGACGTCGGCACCACAGGGAGCGACGGTTGCGCACGCGTGTGCATGTCGGACGGCACCGTGCGCACGGACAAAGTGCGCTTCTCCAAAGCCGGCTATGCCAGCCGTGAAGACTCCACATCGGAAGCTTTCGACGGCGAGATGCGCATGTATCCGGCGCGCACGCTCGAGGGCCGCGTGCTCGATCTCGAAGGACATCCCGTCATGGGCGCGATCGTGCGCACGCGCTACACGTGCGCGCACGCGATCCCAGCTTCCGAGACGCGCACCGACGCGCTCGGGCGATTCCGCATGGACGATTACCCGCCGCTCTCGCCCGAGGTCGAGGTCATCGACATGCACCACGAGCCGCTCTTCCAGCGCAACTCGGCGGACTGGTGGACGCAAGCCTCCTTCTATGGGCAGCTTGATCTGTACGTCGCGCGCCGTCGACCGATCGACTTGCAGCTCGTGAGTGCGGATGGAACCCCGGTTCCGAACCGGTACGTCCTCCGCACCGAAGCGCCCTCCTCGGGTGCATGGACCGATGACGAAGGGCGCTGCTTGCTTCCGCCGAGCCAAGAGCCGTTCGAAATGGGAGGCATCGAACTCTCGGATCCGATCGGCAGCGCGCAGCTCTACCCGCTGCTCTTCGTGGACGGCTTGCCTACGCGTGCACAACCGGCACTCGTCACGGACGATCGAGATCCGACGGGTCGCGTCGCCGTCCACCTCAGCGGGCTCGACGGAACGCACGTTCCGTTGATCGTTCTGGCGCCGGAGAAAGGACACTTCATCGAGCTCCGGCCCGACGACGAATGCGCGGCCCCGTTGGGAAGCTCACGCATCCTGGTGGGCGGACCGTTCACCGGATTCCTGCAGGAGTCGCGCGATGTCGTGATCACGTCCGACGCGCAAAGCGTCGACATCAAACTGCGCCGCGAGCCGCGCTTGCGCATCCACATGGGCGATCGTTCGGAACTTCGGCTGGTCGTGCAGGCCGGCGACGATTCCATCGAAGCGCCGGTCGACGGCATCGCTCGCGAAGGAAACATGTGCGAGCAGGGCGTTCCGCCCGGTGTACCGATCACGATCTTGTGGGAACTCGACGACGGCGGACTGCGACGCGTCTTCCTGCCCCCGATCGACAAGGACGCGGACGTCGATCTCGAAGCGGAGTCGAGCATCCTGCGTCACGGCATGAGCGAGGCGACACCTCACATGACGCAGTTGAAGTTCGTCCTCACGGACAGCGATGGACGCCCGATCCCGGATGCGGAAGGCAGCGTCTCCGCCGGACCGACATCCATCGACCTCACGCCCGGAATCGCGGGCGCTTTCGATTGGTCCTTGCAGGCGCACGCGCACTACCAGATCTCTTTCGAGGCATCGGGCTACACGAGCGCGTTCGTCGAGGGGGTCGTTCCACTGAAGTCTCCCGACCAGCCGACGCACATCGTGCTGACGCACCGCGCGCTCTTGGAGATCACGGGCAGGGTCACGCTCGTCGACGGATTCCTCGGCGGCTCGGACGCAACCGATGGCGGCATTGTGATGGAGGTGGCACCCGGACCGCTGACGTTGGTCCTGGCGCGCGACAACCAACCGCCGATCGCGCTCGATCTCACGCTGGCACCCAACGAATCGCGGCACATCGAAGTCCACTGACCAACCGTCGGTGGCGCGAGCTCATCACCCACGCGCGAGCAAGCCGCGAGCTCTCAGATCTCCCTGCTGTCGTACGCCCAGTGCAGCAGCGCTTGTCGTTGGCGTCGATGACAGTCGAAGTCTCGCGGCGCACAACCCTGCACGACCTGCGCAACATGCCGGCGCATCGCCTTCCACCTGCCCACCTGGCGTGCGTCATCCTCATGGCGACGCCCCAAGTAGTACCTGCAGTACCACTGGAACCAGCCGCGCGGATCGTCGCGGTGGATCCAGCCCTTCTCGCGCCAATACTCGAGCGACTTCGAGGCACTCACGCCGAAGAAGTTGAGCTTGGGATCGCTGCGCACAGGCGAGAGCTTCGCGCGCTTGAACCAACTCGCTGGGAACTCGTCCGCGCAGTCGGTCATGTACTTGCCGCCGAAGACGCCGAGCTCGAGCATTTCACGCGGGGTCAACTGCGGCTCGAACTCGACATCGAACTGGCGACCCGACGGCGCGGTCAACGCATACCGATAGCCGTGCTGCATCTTGTCGTGAACGACAACGATCTCCGGTGACATGCAAATAAGAGTATGGAGCGAACGGTTCGGCAGGGAGGTGTAGGCGGGTGGTGCCAGGCACCCTCCGCGGGAATACCCGCGGCGGGTCCCAGGCACCACCCGCGCGACGCAGCGCATCGCGACAATCCAGTGCAGCAACACAGTCGCACTGCACGTGTCCCCTCTTAGACGGCCGGCGCGCCTCGACCGGGGTTCAGGTCGAAGCGCGCCGGTCGGAACCGCTCCGTAGGAGCGGAACAGCTTGCCGCGGTCGTAGTCCTGCCGCGGCCGCAGTGCTTCACCGTGCCGACATCCCGTCCATCATCATCAGCAGTCGCTGAAAACCGCGTGCTGACTCTGATCCACGTCGGGGGTCAGCGAAGCGAACGGTGCCAGGCACCCGCTGCGCGGCATACGCGCAGCGGGAGCCAGGCACCTAGCACTGACTGAACCCGCACGCGTGGCACTTCACACACCCCTCCTCGAACGAGAGGTTCGACGTGCACGCCGGGCACTTCAGCTTGTACTGCGACACATTCCGCGGCTGTTGCGCGGGCATCCCGCTCCCAACGATCTTCGCGGCCTCGGCGATCTTGTTGTACCCGGTCTTCGACAAGTCCGGCGTCGCACCGCCCAACAGCAGCGCATGCAACCCGTGCTCTGCCTTCGCGACGAGATACCGATCCAACGCCGTCGCCAAACCATCGGCGAGCGACATGATCCGCCCGTCCTTGGTCGGCACCGTCAAACTCGAACCGATCCCCTCGAGCTGCTTCACCGCGATCTTCAACGAGCCATTGCTGCGCAGCCACAACGACAGTATCCGGCAGATCGCCTCGAGATCCGAGTTGGCGACATCCCCGCCCTTGCCCAGTTGCGCGAACACTTCACGCTCACGGCACGAGATCGGATCGACCGACACCTTCACGTGCATGTTGCCGAACGGCGTCATCTGGCGGATGCGCAGGCAGCTCATGATCTCCGGCAACTTCACCGGGCTGAGCTCTTCTTCGCCCTGCTCGTTCGTGACCGTGCGCATATGGTTGCGCGGAGCCGCGGGCGCGGCAGCTTCCTCGACCTTCGGCGCCGCCTTGTGGCCCGAGCCGGACAGCGCCATCGGCTGCATCTCACGGCATCCATCGCGATACACGGTGACGCCCTTGACGTCCTCGTCGATCGCGAGCTCGAAGATCGTGCGCACGTCTTCCGCGGTCGCTTCGTGCGGGAAGTTGATCGTCTTGCTGATCGAGCTGTCGCAGTGGCGCTGGAACGCCGACTGCATCTTCATGTGCCAGAAGGGCGTGATGTCGTGCGCCGTGACGAACACGTGCTTGAGCTCCTGCGGGATGTCGCTGCGGTGCTGAAGGCTGCCGTGCTCGACGATGTCGTCGATCATTGCGTCGGAGTAGAAGCCCCGATCGCGCGCGCTCTTCTCGAACACGTAGTTCGTCTCGCGCATGATCGTCGGACGACCTTGCGTGTCCTTCATGACCTGGCGGATGAACGCGAGGCTGAACATCGGCTCGATGCCGCCCGAGCAGTTGGCGATGATCGAGATGGTCCCCGTCGGCGCAACGGTCGTCGTGTAGCTGTTGCGCAGGCGGCGGCCCATCTTCTCCCAGTCCGAGCCCTCCCAGGCCGGGAACACGCCGCGCTCTTCCGCGAGGAACTCCGACGCGAGGTGCGACTCGTCGTTGAGCACCTGCATGATCTTCTCGCCGAACGCACAACCCTCGGCCGAGTTGTAAGCGATGCCGAGCTTGTACAGCGCGTCGGCGAAGCCCATCACGCCGAGACCAATGCGCCGCGTCGTCTTCGACATGTTGTCGATCTGCGGCAGCGGGTACTTGTTGACCTCGATCACGTTGTCGAGGAAGCGCGTCGTCGTGTGGATGATCGTCTTGTACTCGTCCCAGTCGAAGCGCGTCTGCTTGCCGTCGCCCTTCACCAGCACGCCCAGGTTGATCGAACCGAGGTTGCACGAGTCGAACGCGTGCAGCGGTTGCTCGCCGCACGGGTTGGTCGCCTCGATGAGCCCGACGTTCTTGATCGGGTTCTTCTCGTTGATGCGGTCGATGAAGACGACGCCCGGTTCGCCCGTGCGCCAGGCGTGATCGACGATCAAGGTCCAGATCTCGCCGACGGTCCAGAACTCACCGGTGCCCTTGCCCTCGGCATCACGCCGCTCGAGCTTCGACCACTGCTTGGTGCGCGGGTTCTGGACCTGGTGGACGGTCTCCGGCTTCGCGCGCATCTCGTTGATGAAGCGGTTCGTGACCGTGATCGAGATGTTGTAGTTGGTCAACATCCCGAGATCGTCCTTCATCGTGATGAAGCGAATGATGTCGGGGTGATCGACGCGCAGGATGCCCATGTTCGCGCCGCGGCGGAACGCGCCCTGTTGGATCGCGTCGGTCGCCTTCGAGAACACTTGGATGAACGAGAGCGGACCTTCCGTCGTCCCGCCCGAGCTGCGCACGAGGTCGCCTTGCGGACGCAGGCGCGAGAAGCTGAAGCCCGTGCCGCCGCCCGCCTTCTGGATCATCGCGGTCGCTTTGATCGAGTCGAAGATGCCTTCGATCGAGTCCTCGACCGGGAGGACGAAGCAGGCCGAGAGCATCCCCATCTCGCGCCCGGCGTTCATCAACGTCGGCGAGTTGGGCATGAACTGGCGCTTGGCCATCAAGCGGTAGAACTCGCGCGCCACTTCGAGCGCCTTTTCAGGTGAGCCGCCCGGCAGGATCATGTCCGCGCGCGCGACGCACGCTGCCACCCGCCAGAAGAGCTCGCGCGGGGTCTCGCAGACCTTGCCCGTGTTGGGGTCCTTCTTGAGATACCGGCGCTCGAGCACGGTCTTGGCGTTCTCGGTCAGATCCGGATCGGGCAGATCGTGCGGCGGCGCGATCGCCTCGAGCTCAGCGAGGGCGTCCACGGTGCTCCGGGGGTCGGCCTGACGGCCGGTCTTCTGGATCGACGGCGCGATGGGGTTCACGAGACCTCGACGAATAGTAGGAGTCAAACTGGGCAGGGAAGACGG
>JBBQNP010000142.1:0-11955 GCA_038330085.1 Planctomycetota bacterium
CTTCGAGCATCGCTTGCGTCTCGCGGAAGACGTCGAGGACGCGCTCCTGGTCCATGTTCGTGCCGGCGTTGGTGCCAACGTTCGTGGTCGCGTTCGAAGCAGTGTGGGTCATGTCGCGGTGTGTGTCGCTGTGCTCTGCGCGGTGTGATTCGTCGCGGGTTTCAGGCTGTTCGAATCGTCGTCGTCAGCACGCCGATCCTCACCGTCGCCTACTTCGGCGGCGCCGCGGGCGGCGGGGTCTGCGATCCCGCTGGCGGCGAGGTCGGAGCTCCGCCCGGTGCACCGCCGCCCGCGGCCGGAGCGTTCGGATCGGTCGGCACGACTTCGGTCGGCATGGGGAATTCCGCCGACGATCGCTGCGAGTCGATGCGGTTGAAGTAGTGGATGGAGAGCGCACTGATCAGGAAGATCGCGCCGGTCCAGCCCGTGAACTTGTTGATGCCCGAAGCACCGACGCCGAACGTCTGCTGGCCGGAGGTGCCGAGCGCGCTCGTGAGACCGCCGCCCTTGCCCTCTTGGAGCAAGATGACGACGACGAGCACGATCGCCGAGAGAACGAACAGGATGTAGAGGAAGGTTATGAGCAGGTCCATGAGCGGCCCTCGTGGGCAAGTGGTCTCTCGGCGGAGTAGTTCTTGGGGACGGTGAAGTTCGGACGGTGAAGTTAGGACGGTGAGGTTCGGACGTTGATGGTCAGCGGGTCGAGGAGTCTCGATCGCGTTCTCGTTGAGCGGTGATCTTCAGCGAAAGTCGAGCAGGGACAGGAATGAATCCGCCGTCAGCGACGCTCCGCCCACGAGGCACCCGTCGATGTCGGGCATGGCCATGAGCTCGGCGATGTTCTGCGGTTTGACGCTCCCACCGTACTGGATGCGCACGCCGGTCGCGATGGAATCGCTGTACAAGCCCGCCAGGACGCCGCGCAGGTAGGCGTGGACGGCCCCCGCCTGCTCCGGCGTGGCGTTGCGGCCGGTGCCGATGGCCCAGACCGGTTCGTACGCGACGGTCACGTGCTGCATCGCGCGTCCGTCGATGTCCTGGAGGGCCGCGACGAGCTGGGCGCCGACGACGTTCTCGGTGCGCTTCTCGTCGCGCTCGCCAAGCGTCTCGCCGACGCACACGATCACGTCGAGGTCATCCGAAAGCGCCGTCTGCACCTTCGCGTTCACGAGTGCATCCGTCTCGCCGAAGATCTGGCGACGTTCGCTGTGTCCGAGGATGACGAGGTCGCAGCCGACGTCGTGCAGCATCGCGGCGGAGATCTCGCCCGTGAACGCGCCGACGGTTTCGTCGCAGCAGTTCTGTCCGCCGACCTGGATGGGCGATCCCGACAACCGCGCGATCACGTCGGTCAAGTACACGCTCGGCGGACACACTGCGACATCCACATCATCCCGGTCGCCGAAGCGCTCACGGATCGCGACGGCAAGCTCGATCGCGCCCTTGCGATCGAGGTTCATCTTCCAATTGCCGGCGATGAAGGGCTTGCGCATCGATCGGTCACAAAGCCGCGCGCAACGGCTGGGCGAGGACGACGCGCCGCTCGTCGAGTGCCGAGATGGCGACCGCATCCCCCACGATCAAGCCGAACGTCTCGGGCGAAACAGCCTGCGATCCGTCGGAGTGGACCTCGCCCGGATCGGGGTGGACCTCGACGATCAATCCGTCCGCGCCCGCAGCGAGTCCCGCGCGAGCGAGGGGACGCACGAGCTCGGATCGCCCCGCCGCATGCGACGGATCGACGATGACAGGCAAGTGCGTAGCGAGCTTCAAGTGCGCGACCGCGCCGACGTCGAGCAGGTTGCGCGTCGTGTTGTCCGTGCCGCGGATGCCGCGCTCGCACAAGACGATCTGCGTGTTGCCCTGAGACAGGATGAACTCCGCCGCCAGGAGGACCTCGCGCACGGAAGCCTGGATGCCGCGCTTGAGCAGCACCGGCTTGCGCGTACGCCCGACCTCGATGAGCAGCGGCGTGTTGGTCATGCTGCGCGCGCCGATCTGGAACATGTCGGCGACCTCACCAACGCGCGCGACGTCGCGCGGGTCGAGCACTTCGGTCACGATGCCGATGCCGGTTTCCGCGCGCGCGTGCGCGAGCATCTCGAGGCCCTCTTCCTTGAGGCCCTGGAACGAGTACGGCGAAGTGCGCGGCTTCCAAGCACCGCCGCGCAGAAGGGTCGCGCCACGCGCCCGAACATCACGCGCGATCTCGACGAGACGGTCCGCGTCCTCGACCGCGCACGGTCCCGCGATCAACGACACGTATCCGCCGCCGAAGCGCGCATCCCCGACGCGCACGACCGTGTCCGCACGACCGTCGCGCTCGTGACGCTCGCGCGCTTCACCCGCGTCGAGGACCGACTTGACTGCGCAGAGATCCTCGAAGCGCGACCGATGGTCCGGCTTGCCGGGCCCTTCCAGGTTCAGGATCTCCCGACGGTCGTCGAGGAAACGCGTGCGGTAACCGAGCTCGCGCGCCAGGGCGAGAACGGTCTCGATCTGATCGTCGGGCAGGCCCTTTTGGAGGCGCAGGAGCATGGGTTAGGTCCTTGGTCCGGCGAGCTTCGGCCGGAAGTGGGCGGAACACTATGAATGGGAGCGCGGCAAGCGTCAATCGGCGCTCGATTTGGGTGACTTTGCAGGGCGGTTCCCGCGTCGCAGGCGTCCGCGGGACGAGGCAATGAGCATCTTGAGCCCCACCGTCTCGACCAGGCCGCCTTCGAGGAACGATCCGGCCATCGAGTCGGCGAGAGCGACGAGCGCTTCCATCGACTTCAGCCGTTCGCGGAACACCGCGGCGTCGGCCGAGCGCTCGCTCTCGAGCTTGGGGATCCACTCGCGCAGGTGCTCGAGGATCGGATCCCACTCGCGGCGCTTGCGGGCAGCGACGATGTTGCGCATCGCCTTTTCGAGATCGACTTCGGCGCGATACATCACCTGTCGCGATCCGTGCGCGTGCTCGAGGTGGATCAGGCCCCAGTCGCGCAGTTCACGGCAGCTCATGCTCACGGCGCCTCGGCTCATGCCCAGACCGGCGACGATGTCGTCGGCCGAAACCGGGTCCTTGCGCGTGAAGAGCCAGCCGTAGATGCGCGCGGTCGTGGGCGGCACGCCCCAGAAGGGACCCATGCGACCCCACAGGTTGACGAACGCATCGCGGACATCGTCGGTGCCGGACATGGAGGGGAGTTTAGCGGGACCCGACGAACTTTCAATATGTTCTGAAAGTTGTGACGCGGAGCCTGCGGGCTCGGCTCGGTCGTCCCTGCGACCGTATATAAGTAGCCAGCATGCCCGACTCCCCCCTCCTGCCGGCCCTGCTGGCCCTTCAGCCTCTCCACGATCTGCCGCGCACCGGGTGGATCCTGCGCGGGATCAGCGAGCCCGAATCGGTCGGCGACCACGTCCTGTCGACGGCCTTCCTCGTGCTCGCCCTCGCACCGCGCGTCGAACCGGCGCTTGATCTCGGGCGGGCGCTCTCGCTGGCACTCCTGCACGACGTGCCCGAGGCCATGACAGGCGACCTGCCGCGCTCGGCGTCCCGACTCCTTCCGGCAGGTGCCAAGCCGGCGATGGAAGACGCGGCCGCGAAAGAGCTCCTGACGCCCTTGTCCCCCACCGCACTCGCACTGTGGCGCGAGTACTCGGCCGGCGGCTCGCGCGAAGCGCGCTTCGTGCGCGTGTGCGACCGACTCCAGCTCGGACTGCGCCTCGTCGCGTACGTGCGCGCGGGTCGACGCGGCCTCGACGAGTTCCGCGAGACCGTCTCGCGCCTCGACACCTCCGAGTTCCCGGCGGCCGAAGCCCTCAAGGCCGAGATCCTCTCCGCGTGCTGAGCCCGTGGATTCGCGCCCGCGCGCGCGTAGGCTCTCCGGCGTGATCGCTGCCCGCTCCCGACCTTTGCTCGCGCGCTGGACCCTCGTCTTGCCGCTTGCGGCGCTCACTTTTTGGATCACCGGCTTCCTTTGGCACAGCTACGGTCAGCGCGTCGAGCCACCCATCGCGGTCACGCCGGCGACCCAGGCGCAGCTTTCGCCCGTCGTGCTGCCGCTGCGCACGCGCGTCCTGGCCGGCACCGTCGTCGGCCCCGACGACCAGCCCATCGACGACGCGCTCGTTTCGCTCGTGGCTGCGGACGAACCGCATTGGACCTGGACCGATGCGAAGGGGCACTTTCGTCTCGAGGGTCTCGAACGCGGCGAGTGGAACGTGACGGTGACCGTCACTGCGCACGCGCCCTTCCTCGTGACGTTGCCCGACGACGAGCAAGAGCACGTCGTGCGCCTGCCGGATGCGGCGCGCACCATGCCTGCGTTCGAGAAGCGCGTGACGGCCCCGCTCGCGGGACACGTGACCCCCGCGCTCGCGGGATCACTCGATGGAGCGGAGGTCGTTCTCACGCCCGTCTTGCCGCTCGAGATGCTCGACGCTCCCGTCCCGCGCCGCACCTTGTGCGATCCAGACGGCAAGTTCGCGATCGAGGACCTGCAGGTCGGCGAATACGTCGTGAGCGTCCTGCCCGCTTGGGCGCGCGACGGCACCTGGCCTGACCTCGCGCGCCGCTCGAACGGATCACCGGTGTCGTGGAAGCACGCCGAAGGTGCGGCTGAGCTTGCGATCGACCTGGAGAACGGCGGATTGCACGGCGTCGTCGCCGATCGCGAAGGACATGCGCTCGAAGGCGCTTTGGTGATCGTGTCGAGCAGCGCTTCGCCCGAGCGCGTGTGGCCTCCCGTCGCAGCCGATGCGCAGGGCGGTTTCACCGTCGCCGACCTGCCGCCCGGCAAGTACCTCGTCGCGGTGCGCGCGGGGCCGGGATCGCAACAAGTGACTGCCGACGTCGCCGCCAAGTCGGTCGTCGAGCTGGCGTTGAAGCCGCTTGCCGTGGAGCGCGCGCGATGAACCGCAGCATCGCGCTCTTCGTCGCGCTCGCCATCCTCCTCGCGCACGCCCTCGCGATTCACACCGACGGCGAGGGCTCGTTCGCGTTCCCCTACGACAAGGCGTACGTCGCGTTCCGACTCGGACGCAACCTCGTGTTCGACGGACAACTGGCCTGGAACCCGGGCACTTCGGCGTTCGAGAGCCATCCGTCGGTGCTGTGGGTCTTGGTGTGCGGCATCGGCGAGCGCATCGCGCCCTTCTTCCACGTGTCGATGAACGCGCTCGTGCAGACCTTCGGCGTCCTGTGCATGCTCGGCACGCTGCTGCTCGTGTCGCGCTTTCGCTCGGACCGCATCGCGAGCCTGATCGCGCCCGTGTTCCTCGCGACGAGCGGTTGCGTCGCGGCGGCGTCGGTCAACGGCATGGAGACCGGGCTCTTCACGCTGACGGCGCTGGCGGCGTTCCTCGCGCTCGAGCGCGGGCATCCGCGACTGCTCGCGGTGTCGCTGTCGTTGTGCGTGCTCACGCGGCCGGAAGGAGTCCTCTTCGTCGGCGCGATTCTCTTCTTGCGCTTGTTCGGACGACCGAACGACGACGAAGGCGAGCGACCCAGGGTCGGACTCATCGCGTTCGTGCTGCCGATCCTCGTCATCGCGGCTTCGCTCGTCATCCGCTGGCGCACGACCGGTTTCGTGCTGCCGCCCGCGGCGATGCCGTACTTGCATCCAGCACCCGGACAGTGGAGCGCCGGCGTGCTCGACCTGCGCGACTTCATGATCGCGTCGGTCTCGCCGCTGCTGCTCGCGTTCCCGGCCTGGTACCTCATGCGCGGCGCGCTCTCGCGCACGGGAGCACACGCGGTGTTCGTGGCGCTCGTGTGGACGATTGCGTGCGCGCTGCGTGGACGATCGACCGTGCCCTTCCACGAAGCGCTCGTGCCCGCTTTGCCGTTCATCTTCGTCGGTGTGCAAGAGGGCCTGATCCTCGTGCTCGACAGCCCGCGTATGTGGAAGCGGCGCGTCGCGGTCGGCGCAATCGTCGTGTGCCTCACCGGTTCCGTGCTCGCGAGCAAGACGCCCGGCGACATCGGACCGATCCACCTCGAGAGCCTGCATCAAGCGTGGATGAGCCCGTCGGGTCACGCGCGCTTCGGCTACGAGCAGGAGCTCGGGCGCAACGGCCTGATCGAAGAGATCGAACAGACGATCCGCTTCCGCCGCGTCGGACTCTTCCTGCGCGATCAAGTCGAAGCGGGCTCGACCATCCTCACGCCGTGGCCGGGATCGATCGGATACTTGTCGCGGCAACCCGTGTTCGACGCGCTCGGGCGCACCGATCCGCAGAAGCCGCTCGATCGCCCGCATCCGTGGTGGCCCGAGGAGCGCGTCGACACGGTCGCGCTGCTGCAGCAGGACTTCGACTACGTGGTGCCGATGACAAACGCCGCGCGCGATGCCTTTTCGCTGTCCGACATGGCGACGACGTGGGTGCAAGGCATCGACCAGGATCCGTCGAATCCGGCGCGCATCACGGCGTGCGAGGGCGCGCTCGATCGTTACGGTCTGATAACCCTGCCCCTCGCCGACGACGTCGATCGCGGGCAGCCCAGGTCCACGGAACCGTTCTATCTCCTGCGCGCGCGCCGGATCGACGGGAGGCCGCGCATCGACGTGCGCGTCGACAACAGACGCTTCCATGTGGTGCTCTACCACAAGAGCCACCGGCAGCTCGCCGACCTGCGCATCACGCTCGAAGCCAGCGACGGTCGCCTGTTCAGCCTGCGACCGACAGGCGAAGCGAGCGCCGATCTCGCCGTGCACGCGCGCTGCGGGCTGTTGCTCTACGACACCGGCTCGCGGGGCGTGGAGCTGATGCGCGGCAGACTGCCCTTGCCGCCGGACGGGACGACGTGGATCGACGTGCGCGCGGTGTTGCGCAACCCGCAAGCGCGCGGCGAAGACCCGTTCGCGTTCGTGAGCGAAGAAGTCCGCATCGCACTCTGAGCGCGCGTCGCAGCCGAAGATCGGCCCGGACGGTCTCTGGTTCGCGCTGTTCAGATGTGAGCGCCGGACTCGACGGCGAACAGCAAGCGCCAGACACGGTCGTGTTCACCGCGCTGGATCGCCTCGGCCGGGGTCAACTTCTCGAGAGCCTCGAGCGGAGCATGCAGCCAATCAGGAATGAACTCAGCCTTCATGATGCGGCTCGCCGTCGCGTGAATGCGCTCGAGTTGCTTCAACAACCGAGCGTGCGCCTGACCGGGTGCCACACCCTTTTCCCAAGAAGCCACGGAACGTTCCGACGCACCGAGGAGATGGCTGAACTGCGCCCGCGTCAGACCCAATCCCTTGCGCAGGTCGAGAACGTGCGAACGGCGCGTCTTGGTCGTGGGCTTGCTCATCTTGGGTGCTCCGTGGCTCCTACTGAGTGTCGTCCTTCCGTGAGCCGGAAGCATGCCCAAACCGGCAAAATTTCATGCAATAGTTCCGGCAATAGTTCCTGGAGTTCGACACTTGGCGTAAATCCAAAGCGGGCAGCAATTTGTGGTTACCGCGCACCCCGTAGCCCGCGCGGAACGAACCGGCTTCCTGGCAGCAGGGCCTCCGGGAAGGAAGACCATGTTCGTTGCATTCGCAATGGCGGAAGGGACCAGAAGCGCTTCACACCCGGCCTTCAGCGCGGCTCGACCCAAAGCCTGAGGGAGACTCTCGTGACCTGTCCGGTTGTCTGCTTCCCAACGCGCATGGAGCAACTCCTTCGATTTCACCCCGAGGGCACGGAGGTTCTTCGAAGCCCGGAGATCCAAGACGGCTTGAAGATCGCATTCCCCGGAGCAAAGCACTCCTGGTAGTCGCACTTCCGGAGGAATGCCTGCGCGGGCAAGTTGGGCGAGCCATTCTTCAACGGCTGTCCCCGCGTCGAGCGAGACGTAGGCAGCAGCCAACCCAGGCGGACTCCACCTCCCTCCCACCTGCTTGGCGCCCTTCCCGCTGAACAACGTCTGCGAGGAGGACCACTGTTCTTCGGCAAAGCGAAAACACGTTCCCTTCCAAGGCAGGGTCGAGCAGGCGGTCTGGACTGAGCGAGCGAGCCGGCCGAACTCGGGATGGGATAGGAGCGACAAGGAGTCGATCCCTCAGAAGTCGACGACCGGGTGAGCGATGAGTTCCTGTTCGAAACGCAGATCTCGTTCACGACCTGTGCTCATCGAGCACTCCCACGCAGCCACCCTTCAGCGGATGTTGTGGTACTTCAACTTCCGATACAGCGTGCTCTTGCCGATCTGCAAGAGCCTCGCGGCCGCGAGCTTGTCCCCGCCCGACGTGTCGATCGCGCGCAAGATCGCCTTCTTCTCGTAGATGTCGAGGCTGACCGGATCGGCATCCGTGATGTCCCACTCGCGCATCGAACGATTGCCGAGCGACGTCGGTTGCGGACGCAATTCGTGCGTCGGCATGTCGTGAACCGCGTGCGTCCCCCCGACCGCTTCCGCACTCGGCAAGCGCCGCGTCGGCACGATCTCATCCCCGATCAAACGCGCACGCGCATCCCGCAACCCGCGCGGCAAGTTCTCGATGCGCAGAACTCCGTCCGTCGCGAGCGCACATGCTTGATCGATGCTCTCCTCGAGCTCGGCCAGACTGCCCGGCCACTCATACCGGCGCAGCAACTCGAGCGTGTCGTCCGCGAAATCGAGCACGCGCCGCGGCGCACCGAACCTCGCGAGCGAATGGCGCGCGAGCGTCTCGACGTCCTCGATGCGCTGCGCGAGCGGCGGCACGGGGATCTGACGCTCCGCCAAGCGCTCGTACAGCGCGCGAGAGAACTTGCCCTGATCCACCGCGTGGTCGATCGAAGACGACGCCGACGCGACGATGCGCACGTCGACCCGCTCGGCCTTCAGCGCGCCCTTGCGCTGCACCGTCCCGGCCGTGAGGAACAAGAGCAGCCGCTCTTGCAGCGCGCTCGTGAGCTCGGTCACGTCCTCGAGGAACAGCGTCCCGTCTTGCGCGAGTTGGAAGAAACCGGGTCGTTCGCCCTGCGAACCCTGCAGCGCGCCCTTCGCGTAACCGAAAAGCTCGAGCTCGAGGTTTTCGGCCGTCTGACCCGCGCAGCGCACGTGCAGGAACCCGCCCGTCGAAGCGCCCGCGTAGTGCAGCACGCGCGCGACGTGCTCGATGCCGGAGTTGCGATCGCCGCGCAAGAGCACCGACTCGTCCGTGCGCACGGCGGCGACGACGGCTTCGCGCAGTCCCTGCACGGCGGCGCTCGAGCCGATCAACGACTGCGGACGGTAGACCTCGCGCGCAGCTTCGATCAGCGGACCCAGCTCGGCGCGCAGAGCCCTCGTCGGCGGCAGCTTGAGCAGGTCGCACGCGAGCCGGCGCTTCTGGCCGTCCTGGAACAGCACGACGCGCAGTGCGCCGCGCTCGCCTTCCGTCTGCGACAAGAGCGGGATCACGACCGCGCTGAGCAGCCGCGCCATCCGGTTCTTGCGCGCGGGCAACTCGAAGCGGAACCCCTCGCGTGATTCGATCCGTGCGTCACGCGCGAAAGCCTCGAGCCCGCTCGACGGGGCGACGTGACCCAGGTGCATGCCCTCGAGCCGGCTGCCGAAGATCTCGTTCGCGCCGCGGTCGGCGAAGCGGACGGTGCCCTCTCCGTCGACGATCATCAAACCGTCGGGCTTGCCGGCGGCGAGCTCGCGCAGCACCGTCGCGTGATCGCCGGTGTCGCGCGGAGCATGGTCGGTCTCCGCCGCGCGCGGACGATCTTCGTTGGCGCCGAGCTTCTTGTTTTGCTGGTGCAGCGCTTGGTTCTCGCGCGCCAACTCCTCGACGTGGCGCTTGTTGCGTATGTGAACGCGCAACACGTTGTCGAGCGCAGGCAGGTCGGGGCGCGTGACGAACGCATCACAACCGGCGTCGAAGGCACGGATCGGCTCGTCCGGGGAGCCGCTCTGGTCGTTGAACAGGACGACCGGCACGTGCGCGAGCTCGGGGATCGCCTTGAGGCGGCGGCAGATCTCGTAGCCGTCGACGCCCTTGCCCAGGCGCGCCGCGACGACGAACGCGTCGAAGGGTCGCTCGCGCGCTTCGACCAGGCCCTTCGCACCGCTGTCGGCTTGCACGACCTCGTAGCCGGTCTCGGCCAGACGGCTCTTGAGGATCAGGCGGTGACCGGAGTCATCGTCGATGACGAGGATTCGGTTCATGGACGGAATGGGGACCGACGAGAGAGCGGGTCTGGAGTTCGAAAACGCGCGCAACGTGAGAGTTGAGCGCAGCGATGCGGCTCGCGATGCGGGAAACATCGCGCTCCGTTGCCGAAGCGAAGGTAACGACAGAACCTAGCCAGGGAAAGATGCGTTCCGCGCTCCCGGAGCACCGATGGTTTGGCCGATATTGCGACTTCCCATACTCCGTAATGCGACTTCGAACTTCTTGCGGCATGTACAAACGACTTCGGCGAGGGTCGCTTGTCGCGCACGGGCGCTTGGGTGGTAGGCGATGAGGGAATCGAACCCCCGACTTCCTCCTTGTAAAGGAGGCACTCTGACCGCTGAGTTAATCGCCCGATCGAGGCCGCGCGCTCTCCACGGTATCCTCCGCGCCCCCCGTCCTCCACCGCGCGCACCGCGCGAGGGAGGCTGCATTCCACCTAGCCTCGCCCCGGATCCACCCACACCATGCGCATCGCCGTCGTCGGAACGGGATACGTCGGTCTCGTCGCGGGCACCTGCTTCGCGGAGAGCGGCAACAACGTCGTCTGCATCGACATCGACCGTGAGAAGATCGCGGCGCTCGAGAAGGGCGTCGTGCCCATCTACGAGCCGGGCCTCGAAGAGCTGTTGAAGCGCAACGTCCACGACGGGCGCCTCTCGTTCACGACGGATTACGCGCGCGGGATGTCGCGGGCGCAGGTCGTGTTCATCGCCGTCGGGACGCCGCCGGGAGAAGACGGTACGGCGGACTTGCGGTATGTGCTCGCGGCGGCGCGCTCGATCGCGGATCACATGGAGGGCTACACGGTGATCGTCGACAAGTCGACGGTGCCGGTGGGGACCGCTGCGAAGGTCGCGGCGGCGGTCCGGGAACGCACGCAGCATCCGTTCGACGTGGTCAGCAACCCGGAGTTCTTGAAGGAGGGCGCTGCGATCGACGACTTCTTGAAGCCGGATCGGGTCGTGATCGGGAGCGACAGCGCGCGTGCGGCGGAGGTCATGGAGGAGCTGTATGCGCCGTTCGTGAGGACGGGCAACCCGATTCTGAAGATGGACATCGCCTCGGCGGAGCTGACGAAATACGCGGCGAACGCGATGCTCGCGACGAGGATTTCGTTCATGAACGAGATCGCGAACATCTGCTCGCTGGTCGGTGCGGACATCGATGCGGTGCGGAGAGGGATCGGGTCGGACGCGCGGATCGGGTCGCGGTTTTTGTTCGCGGGCGTCGGGTACGGCGGGTCGTGCTTCCCGAAAGACGTGCAGGCGATCGTGAAGACCGCGGAGGAGAGGGGTTACGACTTCCGGATCTTGAAGGCAGTCGAGGCGGTGAACGAGAGCCAGAAGAAGGTCTTGATCGCGATGGTGCAGAAGCACTTCGGGAAGGACTTGAAGGGGAAGCGGTTCGCGGTGTGGGGGTTGGCGTTCAAGCCGAACACGGACGACATGCGCGAGGCTCCGGCCATTCCGGTGGTCGAGGGATTGTTGGCGGCGGGCGCGAAGGTGACGGCGTACGACCCGGAGGCGATGGGCGAGGCGAAACGCCGGCACTTCGGCGAGAAGATCGAGTATGCGGACGTGCCGATGGCGGCGTTGGAGGGGGCGGACGCGTTGGTGGTCGTGACGGAGTGGAACGAGTTCAGAAGGCCGGATTTCGAAGCGGTCAAGGCGGCGCTGAAGTCACCGGTGGTGTTCGATGGGAGGAACATCTATCCGCGGGCGACTTTGGAGAAGCTCGGGTTCACGTATTACGGCATCGGGTGCTGAGGTCGATCTGCGTTGGCTGGCAGAAATACGGTGCCAGTCCCGTTTTTTCACACTTCGCCTAACGATCCCGGCGCGGCTTC
>JBBQNP010000143.1:0-11932 GCA_038330085.1 Planctomycetota bacterium
GATTCCGCGGTCACATGGCCTGATTTCGAGCGCGCTTCGATCTCGTGCTGCGTGTCGACGTCGCGCAGCTCGACGGCGCCGTAGCCGCTCTCCGCCGTCAGACGTTCGGCCTTGACGCGCGCGATCTGCAGGTGACCGGAGCTGGACTTCACCTGGACCGTGCCACCGTCGACATCCGACACCGACACCGATCCATACCCCGAGCTCGCGTCGACCGAGCCGTGGCTGACGTGGTCGACTTCGACCTTGCCCGAACTCGACTTGGCGACGACGTCGCCCTTGACGTTCTCGATCTGCACGCTGCCGTAGCTCGACTCGACGTGCGACGGACCGAACGGACCGCCTTCCGCTTGCACCGATCCCGAGCTGGACGAGAGCTCGAGCTTGACGTCGGCCGGCACCGAGATCTCGTAGTCGACCGCGGGTTGCGGACGCCGCTCGTCGTTGTTCGGATCGCTCTTCACCTGGAGGTGCAGCGTGACGCCTTGCCCAGACTCGTCGACGGAGATCGTGGCTCGGTCGAGCAGCGCTTGCGCATCCGCCTGCGTCTTGCCGGCGGCGTGGATCGTCGCGCGCATCGACGCGGCGTCGGAGCCGGAAGCGCGCACGCGGATGGAGCCTTGGGGCGTCTCGACCCGCAGCGTCTGCCCGCCCTTCAGCGCGAGGTCGCGCGTGTCGGTGCGCTCGGCCTTCTCGGACCAGTCCGAGCTGTTGAACCCGAATTCGGCGCCGTGCCCGCTGACGACGATGCAGGCCGTGACCAGGATCCCACTGAGCAACATCACGGCAGCGCCGGCGAGCGCCGCAAAAAGCAGTTTCTTCATCGGTTCCATTCTCCTCGTGGGCCGCCGGTGCGAAGCGACAGGCGCGACATTCTACGCCTCCCTCGAGTTTTTCATCGCTCGCCCCGCCCGTCCGCGCCTACTTGCGACGCCGGAGGAGCGCGACGCTGGCCGTGAAACCGTGGAGGAAGTTCTTCCCGCCGACCGGCCCGATCTCGCCCAGCGCGAAAAACCCGGCCGCGGGGACTTCGGTCTCGAGGCCGGCGCGAATGCAGCCGATGTCGTGATCGGGGCGCTGGAACATGCGGCTGCCGCGGCCGTTGCACGAGAACACGAGCGCGCCCGTTGCCGCCGGATCGTCGATGCTGCCCGCGCGATCGCGCACGAGCTGCACGAGGTCCTCGCCGGCCGATGCGGCGTCGCGCACGAGGAACTGCACGGTCATCCCGTTGCGCAGGCCTTCGTCGGCGACTGCGACCGCACCGCTCTCCTTGTCGAGACCGACGATGCCGCGCGCGAGGAAGTCGCCGCGCTCGAAGGAGCTCTTGGTCGGATCGAGCGCGAGGCCGAGGAACGGTCCACGCTGCAAGAGCTTCTGATCCGCGGTCGGCAGGTTCTGCAGCGTCTCCATCAGGATCTGGTAGGCCGGCTTGCCCGACAGCTTCAGCACGAAGTTGTCCTTGCAGCCGGTGACGACGAACGGTTTGCCGATCGGGCGACAACCCTGGCTCACGATCGCGCGCACTTCGACGTCGCCCTCGACCACGACGCCGATCGTGCCGCCTTCGACGAGGCCGGCGTGGGTGAACAAGAGGTTTTGTCCGGGACCTTGTCCGCCGCTCGCGAGCCCGCCGACCGCAGGTACACCTGGCAAATCCGTGTTCAGGCGCTGCAGGAATTCGTGGACAGGGAAGCTGAACGGGTCCGCCAGCATCACGAGGCTGGCTTCGGCCGCTATGCGCACGTGCGGCATCGACGTGAACGTCACCTCTTCGTCGTCTCCCCGCTCGGCCTGGATCGCGAACGGCCGCACCGTCGTGTCGGGCATCACCGCCGCGAGCACCGAGAGCGCTGCGCCGCGCTCGATCTCGTGCGCAGCTCCGATGATGCTCTCGCCCGTGCAGCCGATCAGGACCTTCGCATGCAGCTCGCGTGCGAGACGCGGACCGAGCTCTTCGATCGCTGGACCGTGATGGTGCGACACGAAGACCGCGACGAGATCGGGACGAGCCTCGCCCAGGGAACCACGGATCTCGGCGACGATCGCCGCGATGGCGTCGTCGGCTTCGGGGAGACGGGAGAGGCTGCTGGCGAAACGCGGTTGGGGCATGACGAGGGACAAGATCCTGGCTGAGAGCGGCGCACGATTCGAGCACGCTCAAGCCTTTTCCCGCGCGCTACCATGCTGATCGACCCACCGGAGGATGCCATGGCTCATTTCGTCGCCTTCTGTCTCGCCCTCGCTTCGTTGATCCAGTACCCGCCGGGCGCGGGGACGCCGCCGGGCGAGATCCCCGACGATCGCAAGGAGGTGCGCATCCTCACGGACAACTTCGAGAAGGCGAGCAAGGATCCCGAGAAGGACAAGGTCGCCGCCGGGATGCTCGACACGATGGTCACAGCGTTCAAGGAGAGCGCGCCGCGCGATCGCGGACGGATCATGAAGCTGATCATCGCGAGCGCGAAGATGTCGGACGCGCCGACGGAGAAGGTGCCGAAGCGCAGCCTCCCGGTGGCCGCGTGCGAGCACCTGACTCAGTTGGGCGCGGATGCGTTGAAGCCGATGCAGGATCTGATGATGGATCGCAAGGTCGGGATCGACCTGCCGCGGTTGATGCCGTTGGGAGCGGGCTTGGTGCGTTTGGCGATCGGCACGGACGACGCGCTGGTCGTCGCGCTCAAGATGCTCGACGATCCGAACCCGCGGCTCTACGTCGCGCTCGCGCCCGCGTTCGCGGTGATGGATCTCGAGACGCAGGTCAAGCGCAAGAAGGTGGCAGCCGCGTTGCTGGCCGCGCACGAGTCGTTTTCGACGCGCGTCGAGAAAGAGAAGACGGTGGCCGCGGACGCGAAACCGAAGATGGTGACGGAGGGGGACACGGGGACGATCGCCACGTTGAATGCGCTGTCGTTGCAAAAGCAGCCCAACATCGACGCGTTCAAGACCTGGTTCGCCGAGAACAAGGACAAGGCCTGGCCGGAGAAGTAGGTGGTGCTAGGCATCCGCCGCGGGACTACCCACGGCGGGTTCCTGGCGCCACGCCGTTCCGGGCAGCGTCCTACTGTTTCACGCCAACTTCTCGATCTCTCCCAGCTTGCGCCAGCGCTTCACCGCGCTCGTATCCAACGCGAAATCCCGCTGCTTCACGTCGACGCCGTACGTCGCCGTCTCGCGGATGTACGGCTCCGGATCCGTGCCCGCCGGCGGTTCGTACACGTCGACGTCGTGCATGAACACCTGGAAGCCGTTCGTGTTGTCGAAACGGCCGATCACGACGCGGCCGGTCTTCGTCTCGATCACGACGTTCTGACCGTGTGGGGCTGTGTGGATGTCGCTCATGGCTGTGTTCATTTCGCTGAGGGAGGGCGCATGGTAGCGCAGGCCCGACGATCCTGGGCGCGCCACGGCGTCCTTCCGCTATCCTCATCGCCCGATGAAGCTGAACCCCTCCGGCACCATCTGGTTCAACGGCAAGCTCGTGCCGTGGGACCAGGCGCAAGTCCACGTCCTCTCGCACGCGCTGCACTACGCCTCGAGCGTGTTCGAAGGCATCCGGGCGTATCCGACTCCCAAGGGACCGGCCGTCTTCTGCCTCGATGCGCACGTGGAGCGACTCTTCCACTCGTGCAAGATCGTGCGCATGCCGATCCCTTTCGAGCCGTCGCGCATCCGGACCGCGATCCTCGAGACGGTGCGCGAGAACGGCCACGACGGCTGCTACATCCGCCCGCTCGTGTTCCGCGGGTACGGCGCGCTCGGCGTGTGGCCCGACGAGAACCCGGTCGAGGTCGCGATCGCGACGTTTCCGTGGATCAAGCCGAACGAGAAGGAGCTCTACGAGAAGGGCATCTCCGCCGGCGTGTCGTCGTGGCGTCGCATGGCTCCCGACACGCTGCCCTCGATGGCCAAGGTCGCGGGCAACTACGTCAACTCCGCGCTCGTCGTGTCTGAAGCGAAGCGTCACGGCTACGGCGAAGGCATCGTGCTCAACGTCGAGGGATACGTCAGCGAAGGCAGCGGGCAGAACCTCTTCCTCGTGCACGAAGGCGTCTTGTGGACGCCGCCGATCGCGGCCTCGATCCTGGCCGGCGTGACGCGCGCGTGTGTGCTGCAGATCGGGCGCGAGCTGGGTCTCGTCGTGCGCGAGGAACGCGTTCCACGCGAGATGCTCTACATCGCCGACGAAGCGTTCTTCAGCGGCACCGTCGCGGAGGTCACGCCCATCCACACCATCGACGGGTTGAAGGTCGGAACCGGATTGCGCGGCCCGATCACGCAACGGATTCAGGAGCGGTTCTTCGCGCTCGCCCGGGGGGCCGCACCCGACGTGCATGGGTGGCTGACCCCCGTGCGCAGTTGAATCGGCACTGATTTCCGGCCTGGGGTCGGGCCTCGACGCAGGCGTGACCGTGGGGCGATTCGCGTTACGCAAGCGAGACATGGAAAGGGGACCGGCGGGCACGAGGAGGCCGATTTGAGGGCGATTTCGCCAATTTTCAGGCGCGGTCCACCTCTTGCCAAGGCGGCGCAACCCCCGACCCAGGAGCCTTAGTCATGATCTGGTCCGTACTCATCTCCACGCTCGCTCTCGCCACGTCCGGCGCGTCACCCGAAACGCCGGACGTGATCGTTTTGTCGGAGAGCGCTCAGACCGCCGTGCTGTGCGCGCACTACGCCAAGGCCGCGGACGAGCTCGATGCCGTCGACGTCGGCGCGCTCACCGCCGACCAACGCGCCGAGCGCAAGCGCTTGATCGGCGTGCTGCGCACGTTCGCCGCGCGTGCCGAGTTCAACCGTGACCCGATTTCCGTCGGGGCCCGCGTGCCGTACTTCCGCGATGCCGACGGTCTGCGTTGCGCCGTCGCGGAGCTGATGCACGCATCCGGAGAAGACGCGTTCGTCGACAAGGTCTACGCCGAGCGCAACCACGTGTGGATGTGCGACCTGCGCGGTGATCCGCACTTCGAAGCGTGGCTGTCGCGCTCGGGCTTGACGATCGAAGAAGCCGCGCGGATCCAGGGACCTCCGCACATGGGTGTCACTTCCGGCCAGGCGCGCGCGGCCAACCTGTATCCGAACGGCTACCGCGGTCCCGGCGACACCACCCCGAGCGGCGGCAGCGGCACGGGCGGCGGTCGCGGATCGGGCTCGCCGTCGACGCCCTCTTCGCCCAGCGGCCCGACGACGAAGGGCGGCGGTGGGGGCGGATCCAGTACACCCACGGGCGGAAGCAGCTCGCCGGGACAAGGCAACGCGCCGCAGCCCGTGACGTTGACCATGACCAACGACGACACGTGGTGGTTGTGGTGGGAATACAACAAGAGCGAGTTCCTGCTTCCCAACCGGCTCTCGCTCTCGAACGCGCCGATGACGGGTGACGATCCCGACGCTGCGCTGCGCACCGCGATCGGCCGCTCGCGCGACATGATGCTGCCGGTGTTCGAGCACGCGCTCCAGGACACGGACGCGAACGTGCGCGCGACGGCGGCGGTCGCGATCGGACGCGTCGAGGGATCAGCAGCGGTCACGCCGCTCTTGAAGCTGCTCGACGACCCGAACGTCGACGTGCGTCACAAGGCGATTCTCGCGTTGGGCGCGACCGGATCCACGGACGCGATCGCTCCCCTGGTCGCCATCGCGCGCACCGGGAGCACCGGCGCCGACATGCCGGGACGCATCTCCCCGCAAGCTCAGGCGCTGGCGATCGTCGCTCTCGGCCTCGCTCGCCGCAACGCAATCGACGATCGCATCGACGTCGAGATCGAGAAAGTGCTGCAGAACCGCGTGAAGTCCGACCGCGAGCCGGTCGGCGTCGCGGCGCTCGTCTACCAGATGCTCGCGCCCAACGACCAGTTGAAGCGCTATGCGATGTCGATGGCGCTCGACAACACGGAGTCGCCCAGCGTGCGCTGCCGCGCGGTCGAATCGATGCGCACTTCGAGCGACGACAAGACGCTGGCGGAGCTGGAGAGCTTCCTCAATGGTCCGCGGCTCGACCTGCGTCGGTCGGCGGCTTTGGCACTCGGCGACTACGACAACTCGCTCGCGCTCCCGGCACTCATGGTCGCATTCGACGTCGAAGCCGAATCGCTGACCAAGGGTTTCATGCTCATCGCAATTGGCAGGCAGGGCGGCGAAAAGGCTCAGGACTACCTGATGACCGTGCTCGAGAAGGGCGAGACGGGCATGCGGCGCTGGGCCGCGCTCGGTCTCGGCCTCGACGCGCGCAAGGTGACGGACCCCGAGCGCCTCGCGAAGCTCTCGGCCGCCATCCGTGAGGCTAGCGCGCGCGAAAAAAACGCCGATTCGTTCGGTGCGTACTGGCTCGCGTCGGGGCTCGCCCGGGATTCGCTCGCGCTACCGGCGATCGGTGAAGGTCTGACGAAGTGCGGCAACCAGCGTCAGCGCATGTACGCCGCAAGCGCGCTGGCGCTCATGGACGGCGACGATGCACTCGCGTTGTTGCGCTCGAGCATGAAGACCGAGTCGCAGTCACTCGTTCGCGTCGCGATCACGCAGTCGCTCGGCGTGCTCGGACGCACGGCCGACGTCGGCATGATGCTCGACACGCTGCTGCGTCTCGAAGATCCGGACCTTCAAGGTTTCGTTGCAGCGGCGATGGCGGCACACGGCTCGCCGGAAGCGTTGCACGCCCTCGTGGAGATCGCGCAACTGAACAGCGGGTCGAAAGTGCGCCGCGCGGCCGCTTTGGAAGGCCTCGGCATGATGCTCTCGCCGTACGCGCCGATGTCGTTCGCCGAAGTCTCGCGCGAGGCCAACTACACGGTCTTCTCGGACTGGGTGAACGGGATCTTCCAGACGACCCTGTAGGAAAAACAAGGGGAGCGGGACGCGGATCGCGTCGCGGGCTGAGGGGCCCGCGGCGCGATCCGTCTTTCTTGCAACCTTCGCGAGGGGACCCCGGTACAGGGTGGCCGTGGAGGCGAGCATCGCGCTGGACACCGGTCTGCCTGACGAGGATCCGTTCGCAGGCAGGCTGGCCGCGGAGACACCGCGATTGCGCAGCTACGCCGCACGCCTGATGCCGAGCATGGAAGTCGATGACCTGGTGCAAGAGACGCTCGCCCGCGCGTGGCGGTATCGCTCGGCGTTCGATGCGGACAAGGAGGTCGGTCCGTGGTTGCGCACGACGGCGTTGCGCCTGGCGCTGGACGCGCTCGCACGTCGTGGACGCGAGCCGTCCGTCGGTGCGCTCGAAGAAGAGCCGGCGGCGGTGGAGTCGAGTGCGAACGATGAGCACGAGGACGTCGACCGGCTGCTTGCGCGGCTCGATGCGGTCGAGCGCGACGTGCTCGTGCGCTTTCATCGGCTCGGGCACAGCATCGACGAGATTTCCGCGTCACTGCGCCTGCCTGCCGGTACCGTCAAGTCGCACTTGCATCGCGCACGACGCAAGCTCGCGAGCGGTCCGCGCGGAGAGGGTCGAGGATGACAACCGAGCGAGAAACATTCCTGGCCGCCGTGGACGAAGCGCTCGACGCGCGCCGCGATCCGTGCGAGGTCGCGCTCGTTCAGGAATGGATCGCGGATCACCCCGAGGACGGCGACGAATTGGCGCGACTGTTCCGCGGTGTCGACGTCCTTGCGCGTTCACGTCCGCGTCCGCGTGCGTCCCGCAAGCTCGTGCCCATGATCGCGGCTATCGCGTTCGTCGCACTCGGTGTTCACCTGTGGACGCGCGCACCGAAGTCAGTGGAGCCGCCGCGGACTTCGTGTTCGCGCATCGTCAGCTTCTCGCTCGAGGTCACGCGCGAGAGCGAAGGCCAGAGCACCATGGTCCGCTCTGAACCCGATCACACCGAGCGCAACCAAGTCTCACGGCTCGGCTCGACCCTCATCGTTTCCCGCTTGGAAAGCAGGCTCCCATGAACACGTTTTCGATCCTCGGCCTCTGCCTTTTCGCGCTACAAGGCGGTTCGCAGGACGCCGGCCTCTCTCAGCCCATAGTCAACGAACAGTCCCGGACGCCCGCCGCCGACACGACGATCGTGATCCACGACGTCAGCGAGATCATCCAGAAGCGGGTGCCGAACTTGACGGAGCAGCAACAGCTCGAGGAGAAGTTGAGGACTTACCTCCGCCACCAGGAGGAAGCGACCAAGCAGAGAGCGGCGGGAGAGAAGGCGACCGGCAGCGAGGCGTCGAAGATCGGCGTGATCGCCGGCGAGGATTCTCCCGCACCCGTCAAGGCGATCGCTTCGCCGAAGCTGATCGCGACACAGGACCTGGCCGACATCGTGCGCCGCTACATGCAGCCTGCGTTCGAGCCCGATCACGAGCAGTTGAGCGCGCCGGGCGAGGGCTCCCTGCTCGCCAACCTCCGTCCGGAACAGCACAAGTGGCTTTCCAACTTCCTCGACGTGCAGCGCCGTGCGAGCGGGCTCATCGAGATCTCGTGCGAAGTGCTCCAGGGTCCGCGCGGCGTCTTCCGCGATCTCGGGCTGACCACGTCTTCGACGGTGATCGAGGATCCCGCTTTGGTGGCCGCGTTCCGCACCAAGGCCGACGAGCACAAGGGGGTCGACCGGATGACGAGCCCGCGGATCGCGGCCTGGAACGGGACGAAGGCGACCCTCTCGACGCTGGACCAGGTCGCCTACATCGAGGACTGGAAGCTCCGCATCGTCGAGCCCGGTCCGCAGGAAATCGCCGAGCCCACGATCAACGTGGTGCAAGACGGCTTCACCGCGAGCATGTGCGCCACGGTACTGGACGAGCACACCTACGGTCTCGATCTCAGCTTCGTCTCCGCCAAGATCGAGCGTCCGATGCAGACGCGCAAGATCCGACTGAGCACGACGAACGATCGCACGGTCGAGATCGGCCTCCCGGTCGTCGCGAAGATCTCATTCGAAACGAATCTCGTTCTGGCCGATGGGGCGTCCGCGGTGTTCACGACGGCGTCTCCTGACCCGGACAAGGACATGGCGATCCTCGTGACATTGAAGCACCGCTCGCTTTGAGTTGCGTCTCGATCAGCGCGGCACGAGCCGCGTGCGCAAGAGCCGATCGACGACGCAGCGCGCCGGATGCACGATCGCATCGGCGACCGCGGCCGCGTAGATCAGGCCGAAAGTGATCGCGAGAAGCATGGCCGCGACGTCGTGATCGGCTTTCGCCAACTTCATCACGACGTAGGTGGCCGCGGCGAGCGGAAGCCACGCCAAGAGGCAGCGCAGACAACACAGCCAGCGTGCAGCGCGCCGTCCGCGCCGATCGCGCACGCGGACTCCGAACAGCGTGAACGTGAGCCCGCCACGGAACGCGAACGCGAGCGGGAGCGCGAACGCGCCCCACAACAGGATGCCGATCAACCCGGCCATCGTCGGGAACCTGTGGCGGATGTCGGCGAGGTCCGACTCAGGGACAGTGATGCGCGCTTGCCCTTGATCTCCGACTTGCTCGTTGACGTCCTCGCGACGGCGCTTCCCGATCCAGCCAGGTTCGGCTTTCACGAGCGCCTCCGCCCAGGCCACGTCGGCCGTAGTCGCACCGCTCTGGTGAGCTTGTGCGGCGCTGATGGCCGCGTGGAGCTCTTCATCGGGGTTCGAAATGATCGCCGAGCCGAAGGGCGTCGAGCACGCGTCGGCGACCAAGATCTCCCGCGCGCGAACCTGTTCCGGCGTGAGCTCCGCGCCGTACGTGATGTCGAGTTCGGAGATCTTCGAATTCGGCCGAATCCCTCCGTCGACCTTCTCGATGGCATGACCCTTCGCCAACTCGATCGCCATCGGCAGCACGCCCTTCAACCGCGGGATCATCCCGAAGATCACGTACGTCGCGATGATGATCAGGGCGAGGCTCGCAGCCGGCAGCATGACGTTGATCGCGAGCTGCGCGGCGCGCGTGCGACGCGACACGAGTGCGGGACCGGCGGACAAACGAGTCAGCGCGTCGCGGATCGAACCGAGGTCCTCGAAACGATTCTCGCTGCCCATCAGGCGCTGCACCGCTTCTTCGGCATGCACGGGCAGGTCCGTCGGCAGGGAAGGCGCGTTGTCCGCCCGGCCCACGAAGAGCGCGCGCGCTGCATCGTGGACGAGATCCAGCGGCGCGAGGCGTGTGAACGGACCATGTCCAACGGGCTCGTCGAGCAGGCGCACGTTCCAGTTGCGATCGATCCAGACCTGCTCGAGTGAGATGCCCTCCCGAGCCGGCGCGTCGACGGAGAGCTCTTCGACCAGGCCGAGCATCAGGCGCTGCGCGTTGGGCCAATCGATGCTGCCGTGGTGCCGGCTGAACACGGGTAGGCTCGATCCTCCCGGTGATTCGAACACGTCGGCTTCGCCGTTTTCCGTTGGCACCACGTCGAGCCAGCGCAGTCGTGACGAGCGAGAGAGCGAGCGTCGTCCTCCGTCGACCAGCGATCCGGCGACGTTCGGCACGTGGATCCACACGCTGCGCTCGAGGGTCACGTCGCGCGCCTTGAGCATCGAGCCGCTCGGCGTCGCGCCGACCACGCCTTCGACCGCGTACGCTCCGATGTTGGCGGGCAGGTTCGCACGCGTCTCCAACTGCATCTCCGGAGGAGGCGCCTGCAGTCGTGCGCGCAGGAACGGGAGGCTCACCGGGATCACGACGGTGTTGCTCGTGAGCTCGTGGATGCCGCGCCATCGGTTGCGTCGCCGGGCCGTTACGAACATCAGGGCGTAGAAGGCCATGGACACGGTGAACTGCAGGAAGCCCGCGTCCGCGCCCATCGGGTGGAGGATCTTGGTGAGCGCAAATCCGATCAGCGTGTTGGGTCCGAGGAAAACGAGCGCACGCACGGCCGCACCCATGAGCGAGGGTTCGCGCGTCTCCATCGACGCAACCCGCAGGCCGAACAGCCACTTGCCGACGGTCCATCCGAGCAGACCTTCGGTCAGCGCGAAGTAGGCCATGTTCAGGAAGCCGACGACCAGGTGTCCGGGCGGCGTCTGCATGTCGACGAGGTGAATCGGCAACAAGCCCAACGCCGGCACGAGGACGAACATCGGCAGCGCGAGGTCGAGGATGTACGCGCCGATCCGTCGCCACGGAGCTGCGACCTCGGTGCGCGTCGTGGCGAACGGTTCCAATGCTTCGCGGAAATCCTGCAGGCTGGCCCAGCGCTTCTCGGGGTCGCGCTCCATCGCACGCAGGACGACGAACTCGAGCGCGCGCGGAATCGCGGGCCGGATCGTGCGCGGATGCGGCGCTTCTTCAGACAAGATGCGCGCCAGCACTTCGCCGACGTTGCCCCCCGAGAAGGGCGGCTGGCCGGTGAGGATCACGTAGAGCGTCGCGCCGCACGAGTACAGGTCGCTGCGCGCATCGAGCGTGCGGCCGCGGATCTGCTCGGGGCTCGCGTACAACGGCGAACCGAGGAACTGGCCCGACTGCGTGAGCTGGACGTCACGCTCCAGCGAACGTGACAGCCCGAAGTCGCCGACCTTGAGCCGCCCATCCTCGCCGACAAAGCAGTTCGAAGGCTTGATGTCGCGGTGCAGCACTCCCGCGCGATGCGCTGCGTCGAGCCCGTCGAGCAGGTCGATCGTCCAGCGCACGGCCGTGTCGATCGGAATCGGCTCGCCGCGACGGATCTTGTCCTCGAGCGTCTCGCCGCCGATCAGCTCCATCGCGATCGCGGGAGCGCCCTCGACGGTGTGCGCGCCGTACACGAACACACAGTGTGCGTGCGAGATCGCGGCGGCGAGTCGCGCTTCGCGTTGGAAGCGTTCCATCGCTTCGCCCGAGACCGCGAGCTCCTGCAGCAGCACCTTGAGTGCGACCGTGCGCCCGGTCGCGATCTCCTGCGCTTCGTAGACGACGCCCATGCCGCCTCGACCGAGTTCGCGCCGCAGGTGGAAACCGGCGGCGGTGCGCGGGAGGGACGGCAGCTCGGCGGGAACGGGGGGGATGCGGGTCACAAGAGGAATTCTAGAGG